>NZ_SGXU01000001.1:0-359541 GCF_005435015.1 Halorubrum sp. SP9 | reverse complement strand
GAGCCCCGCGAGCGGCCCGCCGGCGACGTGGACGCCGACGGCGCGGCCGGTGTCCTCGAACTGCCGCGTCAGGAACGTCGTCGCGACCGAGTAGTGGAGGCCGGCGCCCACGCCCAGCGCGGCCGCGAACAGCCCGAACGCGAGCATCGACGGCGACGCGGCGAGGAGGACGGAGGCGACCGCGGTGGCGCCGACGGCGGCGAGGATGACGCGGCGCTCGCCGTAGCGGTCGCCGAGGACGCCGGAGGGGAACTGCGTCAGCGCGTACGTGAGCCACATCCCGCTGAGCGCGAGCCCGACGGTGCCGTTGGTCACGTCGAACCGGGTCGTGATCTCCGGCACGAGCGGGCTGACGACGAGCCGCGCCACCATCGTCCCCGTGAACGCGAGCGTACAGAGCGCGAGCGCCGTGTGTTCGTACCGCCAGTTCACGGTCGCCGTTCCCGACACGGGTCAAAGCGGCTTCCGATCGCGGTCAGACGGGCCGGGTGTCGCGCGGCGGTCGCCCCCGACGCCCGCGTCTCCACCGTCCCGGGCTCACTCCGCCGCGAACCGGATCGGGTAATCGGTGAGGTTCTCGTAGCCGTCCTCGGTGACGACGACGAGGTCCTCGATCCGGACGCCGCCGACCTCGGGGTCGTAGAGGCCGGGCTCGACGGTGATCACGTGCCCCGGTTCCAGCTCCTCACCGCCGTTCGCCAGCCGCGGCGACTCGTGGACGTCGAGGCCGATCCCGTGGCCGGTCGAGTGGATGAACCCCGTCTCGGTCTCGGGATCGGTCCGGAAAGTGGGTTCTCCGGCCTCCTCGTACACCTCGCAGGCGGCGGCGTGGACCTCCTCGCCGGTGGCGCCGGGCTCGACCGCGTCGAGCGCGGCGTCCAGCGCCCGCTCGGTGAGGTCGTACCACTCGCGGAGCGCCTCGCCCGGCTCGCCGACGCAGAACGTCCGCGTCATGTCGGCGTTGTACTTCGTCGCCTTCGACCGCGGGAAGATGTCGACGATGACCGCCTCGTTCGCGCGGAGCGGGCCCGAGCCGCGGTCGTGCGGGTCCGCGGCCTGCGCGCCGCCGGCGACGATCGTCTCGTCGAGCGCACAGCCGTGTCGCAGGAGGGTCACCTCGATCTCCTCGGTCACGCGTTCGCTCGTCAGCGGTTCGCCATCGCGGAGCAGGGTGCCGGGCTCGACGCCGCCGTTTGCGGGAACGTCCTCGCCAGCCACGTCGGCTCCGGCGATCAGGGCCTCCGCGGCCCCCATCGCCGCCTCGTTGGCGCGCTGTGCCTCGCGGATCGCGTCGATCTCGTCGTCGGTCTTCACCGCCCGGACCGCCTGAAGGCGGTCGTCGGTGTCGACGGTGACCTCGACGCCCCGCTCGCGGAGGGCGTCGGCGGTGCCGACCGGGCCGCGGGGTGGCATCGAGACGGCGTCGACGCCCTTGTCGCGGACGAACGCCGCGTACATGTCGTTCTTCTCCTCGCGACTGCCGTACTCGTAGTCGTAGTCGGCGTGGCGTTCCACCGTGTCGGCCGTCGCCTCCGACTTCGCGCGGCCGTACTCCAACCCGCTGACGAGGACGTGGACCTCGCCGTCAGCGTACAGCGTGAGGAACGGGTCGTGCCCGGTGAACCCGGAGAGGTACAGCTGGTTGGCGTCCTCCTGCGAGGCGTCGAGCAGGTAGCCGTCCGCGTCGATGTCGGCGAGGCGGTCGTCGAGTCGCGTTCGGTTCATACCCGAACTGCTCGGGCGAGGCCCAAATCGATTGCCCTCGCGGAACCCTCGGGGGTCCGGCGTCGAACCGTCCGAGTAGGCGGGAATCTCACGGGGGCCGGCCGACCGACGCGTCGGTCGCGTCCGTCTCCGTCCGTCTGCCGGGACCGCCGCAACGGCCTTTGGCGTGGGGCTCGTATCGGTGGTATGAGCGAAACCGGCGAGCGCGACGCGGCCGACGGCTCGACGCCGACCGACCCCGACGAACTGACCGACGCGGAGTGGCGCGAGCGGCTCTCCGAGGAGGAATACCGCGTGCTTCGCGAGAGCGGCACGGAGGCGAAGTTCTCCGGGGAGTACGTCGACCACCTCCCCGACGACGGGGAGTACCGCTGTGCCGGCTGCGGCACGGTGCTGTTCGACGCCGAGACGAAGTACGAGTCCGGCTGCGGCTGGCCCGCCTTCTACGCCGCCGAGGAGGAGTCCGTGACGACGACGGTCGACACCAGCCACGGGATGCGCCGGACCGAGGTCCGGTGTGCGAACTGCGACTCGCACCTCGGCCACGTGTTCGACGACGGCCCCGAGCCCACCGGGAAGCGGTTCTGTATCAACTCGGTCGCGATGGAGTACGACGACGAGTAGCTCGGACGGCAGGACCGGGCCGGGATCGGCGGCGCGGTGGATCCCGTCCGGTCAGGCGTCACAGAGCGGGAGCCGGACGACGAAGACGGCGCCCTTCGGCTCGTTGTCCTCGATCCGCGCGTCGCCGCCGTAGATCTCGACGAGCGATCGGACCAGGTAGAGCCCGATCCCGGCGCCCGGGCTGTCGAGCCCCTTCTCGCCCTTCCCGAATATCTCGTCGCGCTGGTCCTCGGGGATCCCCGGTCCGTTGTCCGCGATCCGCACCTCCGCGACGCCGTCGGCCTCGTCGACCGTCGCGGACACAGTCACCTTCGGCGGGGTCTCGTCGTTGTGCTGGACCGCGTTCCGCAGGAGGTTCCGGAACACCGAACTCAGCATCTCGTCGCCGACGACGTCCGCCTCCGGGAACGACCCCTCGACCGTGAAGACGGCCTCGGAGTACGCCGACCGGACCTCTTCGACCTGCTGTGAGAGAACCCGATCGAGCGAAACGCGGCTCGGCTCGGCGTCCTCTCGAAGCATCACCTCCGCGAGGTCCCGGACCGTCGTCGTGAGCGAGACGGCGCTCTCCGTGTTCCGCTTGATCACGTCGAGGTACTCTTTCCCCTCCTCATCGACGTGGTCGTCGAGCAGTTCGGCGTACGCGCCGACGAGCTGGAGGTCGTTGCGGATGTCGTGGCGCATCACCTGGTTCAACAGCTGTAGGTCGTCTCGCTGCCGCTTGAGACGCTCTTCGGGGCTGAGATCCCCATCCGCGTCCGCCTCGCGGTCCGGTTCAGCGTTCGCCTCCTCGCTCATGAGGATCCGTACGCTCCCCCGTCGCTTTTACGTACCGGTCGCTCCCGACGCGTCCTCCCGACGGCGGGGTTACATCCCCTCGTCGAGCAGCTCGCGGGCGACGATGTTCTTCTGAATCTCCGTGGTGCCCTCGTAGATCTGAGTAATCTTCGCGTCGCGGTAGAGCCGCTCGACGTCGTGGTCGTTGACGAAGCCGGCGCCCCCGTGGACCTGGACCGCCTCGTCGGCGACCTCGACCGCGGTGCGCGAGGCGAACTCCTTGGCCATCGACGCGAGCGCGGTGAGGTCGCCGGCCTCGTTGTCGACCGCCCACGCCGAGCGGTAGGTGAGCCAGCGGGCGGCCTCGGTGTTCGTGTGCATCTCCGCGAGCTTGTGTTTGATCGCCTGAAAGTCGCTGATCGGGCGGTCGAACTGCTCACGCTCCTCGGCGTACTCCAGCGCGCGCTCGGCGGCGCCGCGGGCGATGCCGACGCCCTGCGCCGCGACCGCGGTGCGGGTCTCGTCGAAGAACTGCATCAGCTGGAGGAACCCCATCCCGCGCTGGCCGATCAGGTTCTCCTCGGGCACCCGTACGTCGTCGAACCTGAGTTCCGCGGTGTCGCTCGCGCGGATCCCGAGCTTCCCGGTGATCTTGTCGCGGGTGAGCCCGTCGCGGTCGCCCTCGACGAGGATCTGCGAATAGCCGGAGTAGCGGTCGTCGACCTCGGGGTCCGTCTCGCAGACGACGACGAAGTAGTCCGCGACGGTGCCGTTCGTGATCCACATCTTCGAGCCGTTGATCACCCACTCGTCGCCGTCCTTCTCCGCCCGAGTGGCGACCGAGGTGACGTCCGATCCCGCCTGCGGCTCCGAGATGGCCGAGCCCATCACCGCGTCGCCCGCGGTCACCTCGGGGAGGACGCGCTCCTTCTGTGCCTCCGTGCCGAACTCCATCAGCGCCTCCGCGCCGAAGCCGGCGCTGGAGATACAGAGCCCGATCCCGGGGTCGGCGGCGAACAGCTCCTCGGTGAGGATCGCGTTCTCCAGCGAGGAGTAGCCGATCCCGCCGTACTCGACCGGGACGTGCGGCGCGAGCAGCCCCATGTCGGCCGCCTTCTCCATCACCTCGTGGGGGTACGCCTCGTCGACGTCGTACTCCGTCGCGACCGGTCGGATCTCCTCGTCCGCGAACTTCCGCACCTCCTCGCGAAGCTGTTTCTGTTCGTCGGTCAGTTGGAACTCCATGTCCCGACGAACAGGATCGAACGTGATAATCGTTGGCGAACGGCGATGAATTCGAGAAGAGTTGTTCGTTTATTTGTGCCGCGTTTCCGGCGGCGGAGCGATCCGAGACCGCCGCTCAGTACTCGCGCTCCTCGCGCACCTCGTAGTGGCGCGCGCGGTCGTCGTACCGCTTCAGCACCTCGCGGGCCGCCGGCGGAACGTGCGCCTCCCGGTACTCCTCGCCCGCGAACCGCTTCACCGACTCGACCGAGTCGAACCGGAGGATCGTGACGAACTCGACCTCGTCGGCGTCGGCCTCGCGGCGGAGTATTCGAGCGCCCCGGTAGCCGTCGTTGTCCGCGTCCGCGAACGAGGGGAGGATCTCCTCACGGAGCAGTCGCTCGTACTCGTCCGCGTTCTCCCGAGTCGTCCAGCCGTGCCAGATCCTGTCGATCATCGGCCCTCCACGAACTCGGTCATCGGCCCTCCACGAACGCCGCGATCCGGTCGGTCGCCTCCTTCAGCTCGCGCATCGAGGTCGCGTACGAGACTCGGAGGTGGCCCTCGCCGCCCGCGCCGAAGACGGAGCCGGGGACGACCGCGACGCCCTCCGCCTCCAGCAGCGCCTCGGCGAACGCCTCGTCGTCGCCGCCGCACTCGGGGAACGCGTAGAACGCGCCGCCCGGCTCGAACGTGTCGAGGCCCATCTCGTTGAACCGGGAGACGACCAGCCGCCGCCGGCGGTCGTACTCCTCGACCATCTCCGTCACCTCGTCGTCGCACCGGTCGAGCGCCTCGATGGCGGCGTACTGCGGCGTCGTCGGCGCCGACAGCATCGTGTACTGGTGGATGCGGTTCATCGCGTCGATGGCGTCGGTCGGGCCCAGCGCGTACCCCAGTCGGAGTCCGGTCATCGCGTACGCCTTCGAGAAGCCGTTGACGACGACGGTCCGCTCGCGCATCCCCGGCTGCGTCGCGATCGAGGCGTGGTCCGTCCCGTAGGTGAGCGCGGCGTAGATCTCGTCGGCGACGACGCGGAGGTCCTCGTCGCGGCAGAACGCGGCCACCTCGGCCAACTGCTCGTCGGTCATCGTCGCGCCCGTGGGGTTGTTCGGGTAACAGCACACCAGCAGGTCGGCGTCGCCGGCGCCCGCGGCCTCCAACGCCTCGCGGGTGAGCGCGAAGTCGTCCGCGGCCCGCGTGGGCACCGTCAGCTGCTCGCCGCCGGCGAGCTCGATTCCGGGGCCGTAGGAGATGTACGTCGGCTCGTGGACGGCGACCGTGTCGCCGGGGTCGACCAGGGCCCGGAACGCGAGGTCGACCGCCTCGCTCGCGCCGGTGGTGACCAGTATCTCCGACTCCGGCTCGTACGACTGATCGTAGCGCTCGTGGTGGTCGGCGATCCGCTCGCGGAGCGCCGCCATCCCGCGGTTCGCGGTGTATGAGGTCTTCCCGCGTTCGAGCGAGTCGATCGCCGCGGTCCGGGCGGTCCACGGGGCCGAGAAGTCCGGCTCGCCGACCCCGAGCGAGATGACATCGTCGCGCGCCTCCGCGAGCTCGAAGAACTTCCGGATCCCCGACTCCGGGAGGGTGCGCGCGCGGTCCGAGAGCCTCATGGCGACACGGAGAGGCGGTCGTCGTCGTCGCCGTCCTCGAACCGGATCCCGCCGTCCTTGTACGTCTCCATGATGTAGTGGGTCACCGTCTGGGTCACCGCCGGCATCGGCGCGACCTGCTCGGAGATGAACTCGGAGACGTCCTGCATGTTCTCGCCGAGCACCTCGACGGCGAAGTCGTAGTCGCCCGAGACGAGGTGGAGGGCGTCGACCGCGGGGAACTTCGCGATTCGGTCGGCCACCTGCTCGTACCCCGTTTCGCGGTCGAGCTCGACGTTGATCTCGACGACCGCGCGGATCTTCCCCTCGTCGACGCGGTCCCAGTCGATCACGGCCTGGTAGCCGTGGACGACGCGGTTCGACTCCAGCGCGTCGATCGCGTCCGCCACCGCCGCCGCGTCGAGGCCCGTCTGGGCCGCGATGTCGTCGATGTCCTCGCGGGCGTTCCGCGCCAACACGTCGAGTACCTCGCGCTCGGCGTCCATACCTCACGATCGCGCGGGGGCGGTTTATGAGTAGCGACGGGCGCAACACGGACGAGCGGCGGGGCGTCGGGTGCGTGCGCCCCGAACGCTTTTCAGTGGTACCACTGTATCACACGATATGAGCACCGACACAGACGCGGGCGACGACCGGATGGAGAAGATTAACGTCCGGGTTCCGAAGTCCCTGCTGGACCGTATCGACGAGGAGTGGGAACGGCGGGGGTACGCGAGTAAGTCCGAAGCGATCCGCGATGCGCTGCGCGACTGGGTGGACCCGTCGGTGACGCTCTCCGAGGAGACGCTGTCTGATTTGGCGGAGAGCCGCGAGCAGGCGGAACGCGACGAGACGGTGTCGGCCGACGAGGGACGCGAGCGACTGGGCCTGGATGACTGAGGTCGAGTACACCGAACAGGCGCTCTCTCACCTCGAATCACTCGATCCGTAGGCCGCCGACCGGATTATGAACAAGGTCGACGAGGCGACGGAGTGGACCGAGCACCGGTTGGAACCGCTCTCCGGCTACCCGTACCACAAGCTCCGAGCCGGAGACTACCGAGCCATCGTCACGTGGGACCGGAGCGCCGACCTCATCCGCGTCGAGGCCGTCGGTCACCGCCGGAACGTGTACGACCGACACCTCCCGCCCTGACCGCTCACTGCTGCTCCTCTCCCTCTCCTTCCGGCATCCCCACGGCTTTCCGCGTGGCGCGAGATCGGTGACCCATGGCTTCCAACACCACCGGCGGACGCGAGACGTTCGACGTCGGCGGCGAACTGACAGTCAACCGCCTCGGCTTCGGCGCGATGCGGGTCACGGGCGAGGATATCGTCGGCCGCCCGGACGACGAGGCGGCGGCGAAGGACGTGCTCCGGCGCGCCGTCGACCGCGGCGTCGACTTCGTCGACACCGCCGACTCCTACGGCCCGGGCGTCTCGGAGCGGCTCATCGGCGAGGCGTTGGGCGACCCCGACGACGTCGTCGTCGCCTCGAAGGCCGGACTGCTCCGCAACCGCGAGGGCGACTGGCTCCCCCACGGCGACCCGGACTTCCTGAAGAACCAGGTGCTGTGTAGCCTCGACCGGCTCGGCACGGAGACCATCGACCTCTACCAGTACCACCGGCCTGACCCGGACACCGACTTCGAGGAGTCGGTCCACGCGTTCGCGGAGATGAAGGACGCCGGCCAGGTCGCCCACGTCGGCCTCTCGAACGTCACCGTCGAGCAGCTGGAGACGGCGACGGAGATCGTCGATATCGCCACCGTCCAGAACCGTTACAACGTCGGCCACCGCGACGACGAGGACGTGCTGCGCGCCTGCGAGCGCCGCGACGTCGGCTTCATCCCGTGGGGCCCGATGTACGCGGTCGACGAGGGGGACGGCGGCGACGCGCTGGACGAGGTCGCGGAGCGCCGCGACGCCACGCCGCATCAGGTCGCGCTCGCGTGGCTGCTCGACCACTCCGACGTGACGCTCCCGATCCCGGGCACGTCGAGCGTGGAGCACCTCGAGTCGAACCTCGCCGCCGCGGATCTGACGCTCACCGACGAGGACCTGGCGACGCTGAACGCCGTCGACCCGCAGTGAGCGAACGGCTCGGTCGACGACCGACGACCGCTACCCGACGGTCTCGATCCCGGCCATCTCGGCGACCTTCAGCGCGGTCGCGACGTTGAACGCGAGCCCCAGCGGCGCGGCGACGACCGCGGCCGCGACCGCGCCGCCGGGGCCGGCGTGCGCGAGGAGGCTCACGGGGACCGAACAGAGCGCCGTGACGACCGCGACGGCGAGGAAGAAGCCGAGCGGTCGGTGTTCGTCCACGAGCGCCCGCGCCCGCCGCGCAGCGGACTCGATCCCGCGGTCCTCCAGGGCGATGACGTAGACGGTCGGGAAGTACAGGTACGAGACGACGAGCGCCGCGAGGACCGCGACCACGAACAGCGGCGGGACGACGACCAACGGGAGGAACAGCGCGACGAGCGCGGCGACCACGAGCGCTTCGAGGAGGATCATCCGGACGCCGAACCGCCGGACGCCGGCGGTGAAGTCGAACCGACCGGTCGTGATCCCGGCCGCGATGCTCCCGAAATACCCCGCGCTCAACGCGCCGGAGACGACGACGTACGCGCCGATCAGGGGGACGAGCAGCGGCAGCGGATCGACGGCCCCGAACGGGAGCGACACCGTCACGCCGCCGCCGCGCGGCGCGTCGACGAAGCTCCAGAGGTCGTACCGGTAGACGGGGAACGAGGCGCGGAGCGAGACCCCGTTCGTCCGTCCCGTCGCGAGCAGTTCCCGGGCGCGGAACAGCGCCGTAGCCAGCGGGACGAGCGCGAGCGGAAGCAGCCGCCCGAGGTGCGAGGCGGTTCGTTCGACGAGCGATTCCGGCGAGTCGGGATCCGAGCGATCGCTGGAGGGCTGCGCCATAGCGGCGGTTCGCGTTCCGGCCTCAAAAACGTCGGCCGGCCGCGACGGTCGTTCGCACGGGCGAGCGGGTCCGACGTCTGCCCCGTCGCCGTCGGCCGCGCCCTACGCCTCGAACGGGTTCGTCAGTTCGACCGTCTCCTCGCGGTCGGGGCCGACGCCGACGGCGTAGACCGGGGTGTCGATCTCGTCGGCGACGAACTCCAGGTACTCGCGGGCCGCCTCGGGTAAGGCGTCGTAGCCCGCCTCGGCGACCGCGGCCGAGTCGAACGGCTCCCACGTGTCGAGGGTCTCGTAGACCGGCTCGCAGCGCTCCCAGCGGTCGGTGGTGGTGGGCACGGTGTCGAGCGCTTCTCCGTCCAGTTCGTAGCCAGTACACACCTTCAGCTCGTCGAGTCCGGCGAGCACGTCGACGTGGTTGACCGCCACCCCGGTGAACCCGGAGACGCGCGCGGCGTGGCGGAGCATCGGGAGGTCGAGCCAGCCGATCCGGCGCGGGCGCCCGGTGACGGTGCCGAACTCGCCGCCCCTCTCGCGGATCTCGTCGGCGAGCGCCTCCTCGTCGGCGTCGCCGTCGAGCTCGGTCGGCATCGGCCCCTCGCCCACTCGCGAGAGGTACGCCTTCACGATGCCGACGACCTCGCCGGCGCCGACGGTCGTGACGCCGACGCCCGAGCCGACCGCCGCGGCGCCGGCGGTCGGGTTCGAGGAGGTGACGAACGGGTAGTTCCCGTGGTCGACGTCGATGTGGGTACCCTGTGCGCCCTCGAAGAGGATCTCGTCGCCCGCCTCGCGGCGGCTGTGGAGGTAGTCGGAGCAGTTGACGGTCATCCCCTCGTCGGCGAGGCGCTCGCCGATCGCGGCGAACTCCTCGTGGAGCGCGTCGACGTCGAACGCCTCGGCGCGGTCGTCGCCGCCGGACTGCGTCCGGCTGCCGGGGGCGCTCTGCGCCTCGCTGCCCGTGAGGTCGATCCCGTACACGTCCTCGACGAGCGCGCGCTTCTGCGGGACGACGTACTCGAGCTTCTCGCGGAGCGCGTCGGGGTCGAGCAGGTCGGCGACCCGGATCCCGCGACGCCCGGCTTTGTCCTCGTAGGTCGGGCCGATGCCGCGGCCGGTCGTGCCGACCTCGTCGCCCGCGTCGTCGTCGGCCTTGACCTCCTCTTCGATCCCGTCCAGCACGCGGTGATACGGCATGATGACGTGGGCGCGGCGGGCGACTCGCACGTCCGGATCGAGCCCCCGTTCGCGCAGGTCGTCGATCTCGGTGAACAGCGTGTTCGGGTTGACGACGCAGCCGTTTCCGAGGACGCCGACCGTGCCTCGGACCGCGCCGCTGGGAACCAGCGAGAGCTTGTACTCCGCGCCGCCTTCGACGACGGTGTGACCGGCGTTGTCGCCGCCCTGATAACGGACTACGACGTCCGCGTCCCCTCCCCATCGGTCGACGAGCGCGCCCTTGCCCTCGTCGCCGAGCTGGGAGCCGACGATGGTGAGTGTCATACGACCTGCCGATTCCCGGCGGGGGGTAAAACCGATTACGGTCTGGGACCACGAGACCACCACAGACATGGATCACAAACACGATACACTGATGGGAATACTCCCGTTCGTGTATTTACTCGACTTCGCTCCGCGGCGTCAGCTTCGGTCTCCTCCGTCGCGGTACGGTCCCCGTCCGCCGTGGCGGGATCGAACACGTTAATTACTGTCACGTCAAAGCGTTCGGTCACGCGATCTACCGGGTCCGTGCCGGCCGCCGACAGCAACTTTTAAACGGGGGCATGACGAGTTAACATGTGCCATGATAGATCGACTAGAGAAAGAGGTAGACATGCTGGAGCGTCACCTCCAGGTCCTACGGATGGTCATCGAAAACGAGCCGATCGGCATCGTGAAGATGTCGAACGAGACCGGCTACCCGCACCACAAGGTGCGGTACTCGCTGCGCGTCCTCGAGGAGGAGAACCTCATCGAGCCGTCCAGCCAGGGCGCGATCACCACGGAGCGGACCCACGAGTTCGTCGACGAGCTCGACGAGAAGCTCGACGAGACCGTCGAGAAGCTCGGCTCCATGCGGATCGACGACGCCGCCGAGCTCGAGAACTGACCGGAATTCCGATTTCGCCCGCCGACGTGACTGCCGCGCTTTCGCTCCCCGCGTAGCCGCGAGTCCGAACCGCTCGGCGGCAGCTACAGGTCCGGAACCGTCATGTGGAACCCGCCGTCGCGCGCCTCGACGAGACACAGGTGGAACCCCTGCTTGCGCGAGAGCTTCACGAAGCTCGCTCGCTTCGACCGGCTGAACAGGCCGCCGCCGACCGCGTCGCTCGCGGTCTCTAACGCCCCCGGCTCGAAGAAGCTCTCCGTCACCGCGAACGCTCCGGCGAACGTCTCGTTCGACGCCGCGATGTCGCGCCCGTTCCCGACGAGCGACTCCAGCGTCCCCTCGGGCGTGGGGTCCCGGCTGTCGTTCAGGTCGGCGACGAACAGGGGGTGGCCCATCCGGTCGCGCAACACGAGGTCGAACGCGCGCTGTTCGCGGGTCTCCTCGCCGCCCTCGCGGAGTTCGATCGACACCGTCCCGCCGATCTCGGCGCGGTCGACCTCGGGCAGCGCGTCGTAGAGGTCGCGGAGGGTCCCCTCGTTGCCCGTGCCGCGGACCTCGAACGGGAGGTCCTCGACGAGCCAGCGGGTGAAGCCGTACTCGATGGTGTCCGCTAAGAACTCCTCGAACGGCTGTCCGTCGACCGCGAGGCCGTCCGTCTCGAAGCTCGTGTGGTGTTCGACCCGGAGGTTCTCGCGGAGCGCCTCGCGGTCGACGCTTCCCTCGTGGGCGTCGGCCAGCGTCGCGCCCTCCTTCGAGTCGTACCTGATGAACAGGTTCGTCCCGTTCCGGGCCTCGGACGGCGTGAGCGTCCGGTCCGCGTCCGGGAGCCGTTCCCTCGCGTTCGAGAGCTCGCGACGGAGGCGGTCGCGCTCCTCCCTGAGGTCGTCCACGTCCGATTCGAGCCGCTGGACCTCGTCGGCCAACTCGTCGCGTTCCGTCTCGATCTCGTCCCGCTCGGCGGCCAGCCGGTCGCGTTCGTCGGCGAGCGACTGCCGCTCCGTCTCCGTCTCCTCGAGCGCCGTCTCGAGCTTCCGGACCCGCTCGGGGGCCGCGTCGCTCGACGCGTCGCGCCCCTCGCGCTTCGAGACCGCCGACGGCCCCGACGCCGACTGGGCGGTCGAGCGCGGCGACGGCGACCCGCCGGCCTCGCTCGACTCGCTCCGTTCGGACCGACCGCGGTCGTCAGCCGACCGAGAGCGCCCCGACGATCCGGTGCGTCGGTCGTCGGTCGTTCGGGGCTCGCCGCCCGCTTCGGAGGGGTCGAGCGCCGGAATCGACTTCTCTTCCCGCCACTCGGCCTCCTCCGAGAAGACGTCTTCCGCGTCCGGCGCGTCGCCGGCGTTCGAGTCGGCGGCGCCCGCTGTCGGGCCTCGGTCGGAGTCCCTCGGCGGCCGTCGCCCGGGGTCGGGCGCGCCTGCCTCCTCGGTGTCCCGGTCGGCGGACTCGGCGTCTCCGATCTGAACCGCACCGGACGTCGGCGCGTCGTCCGCATCCGTGGCCTCCCCGCTCGCATCGGCGTCGTCGGATTCGTCCGCGACGGGGCCCGCGTCGGCGCCCGTCGGCTCATCCCCTCGGGTCGGCGCCGTCGAGTCGCCGTCTCGGCCGGCGCTCGAGGCGGAGCCGACGGCGCGCGGCGGATCGTCGTCGCCTCGATCCGCGGTCTCCGTTTCGTCGTCACTCCCGATGCCCGCAGTCTCGTCGTCACTCCCGACGCCCGCAGTCTCGTCAATCGGCTCTCCGTCCGCGGCGGCGGTCGATCGATGCGGTTCGGTCGGGTCAGTCGAGTCGGTCGAGTCGGTCGGGTCAGTCGAGTCGGTAGTGCCGCTCGCCTCGCCCGCACCGTCTCCGTCCGGGAGGTCGCGAACGTCGAGTTCGACCTCGTACACGGTGTAGATGCCGACCTCGTCGGCGGCGAGGTCGAACGCCTCGTCGCCCGTCTCCAGCCGCCTCGCGTTGCCGACGTACGCCGCCGCCATCGACTCGCCGCCCGTGTAGGCGACGTAGTAGTCGCCCGAGAGGACGTTCTCCGACAGCTCGATGTAGCCGGTGAATCCGCCCTGCGAGAGCTTGCGGTCCGCCTCTGCCAGCGGCGTGTCCTTGGTGTAGTACTTCGCCCGCGGCTCGCCGTCGAGCTCCTGCATCGCGAAGAGCACCGGGAGCGCGTCGTCCGGGGCCCGGTAGACGGTCCCCGAGGCGTCGGCGAAGGCGTCGAGCGTCGCGTCCGCGACGCCGACGACGCGCCCGCCGACGAAGAACAGCCAACCGGTCCCGTCGGTCGCCGCACCGGAGAACCCGTCGTCGACGATCCGACGGAGCCCCGCGAACCCGTCCGAAAACGAGCGGTCGTCCCACTCGGCGATCGCTTCCCGTCGCTGTGCGTCCATCCTGCGTTTACGTCGCCAACACCGACCCAAATACCTTCCGGAGCGTGAGACGGCCGTCTGACGCCTCGACTCCGGGTCCGCGTCGAACGACGGCGGTTCCGTTCGACCGCTCGACGGTCCGAACCGCTCAGTCGCCGTCGACGGCGGCGATCGCCTCCCGACCGAGGTCGACGACGTCTTCGGGGAGGTCGCTCGCCGCGAGCTCCTCGGGGGTGTACCACCGCCACTGCGTCGGGTCGACCTCGTCGTCGCCGTCGGGAGCGATCGCTCGGGAGTCGACCCGGGCGTAGTAGAGGTGGTCGACGTGCTGGTGGCCCACCGACCCGTCTTCGTGAACGTTGATGTCGTGGAGCATGAGGTGGGCCGGCTCCGGGAGCCCGCGGGTGTTCGGGCCCGTAATCTCCGACGCCGTCGCGATCAGCTCGGGGGTCAGCCCCGTCTCCTCGCGGACCTCGCGGCGCGCGGCCTCGTGGGGGAGCTCGTCGCGGTCGACGTGGCCCCCCGGCGGCAGCGTGATCCCGAGCCGCTCGTGCTGGTGAAGGGCGGTCGCCCCGTCGTTGACGATGTACGTCGTCGCCGTGAAGTGGCGAGTCGTCTCCATACGGTGGGGTGGCGACGCGCCGCCTTCGCGGTTTCGGCTCCCGACCGCGCCGGGCCGAGGGGCCGGACAGCGGACGTTCCCCCGGCGACGCGAACGACTTTGGCGTTCCCTCCTAACGGTCGTCCATGCCACCGATAAACGCGGACGACCTGTCGTGGACGACGCCCGACGCCGACGACGCCGCCTGGCGGCGGAAGCAGCTGGCCGAGGCGGCGGGCGGCGACGCCCTCGGCTGTAGCCTCTACGAGCTGCCGGCGGGGGAGCGCTCGTGGCCGTACCACTACCACACGGCCAACGAGGAGGCCCTGTACGTCCTCGCGGGCGAGGGGACGCTGCGTCTGGACGAGGAGGCGCACCCGCTTCGACCGGGGGAGTACGCCGCGTTCCCCGCCGACGCCTCGGGCGCGCACCGGGTCGTCAACGACGGCGACGAGGTCCTGCGCTACCTCGTCGTCTCGACGATGCGCGAGCCCGACGTGACCGTGTACCCGGACTCAGAGACGTTCGGCGTGTACGTCGGCTCGCCGCCCGGCGGCCGCGAGGAGCGGTCGCTGTCGGGGTACTATCGGATCGGCGACGAGGTGGACTACTGGGAGGGCGAAAGAGGCGATTGAAACCGGGAGCGACCTCCGAACGCCGCGACGCCCGGACCCGGAGCGACGCGTCAGTTCAGCGCGACCGAGTCCTCGGCCTCGAGGAGCTCGTGGTACCGGTTCCGGATGGTGACCTCGCTGATGTTCGCGACCTCGCTGACCTCGCTCTGGGTCACCTTCTCGTTGACGAGCAGCGAGGCGGCGTAGACGGCGGCGGCGGCGAGCCCGACCGGTGACTTCCCGGAGTGGATCCCCTGTTCTTTCGCCGTGTCGAGCAGGCCGCGTGCGCGCCGCTCGGCCTCGTCGGAGAGGCCGAGGTCGGAGGCGAACCGCGGGACGTAGCTCTCGGGGTCGGCGGGCTGGATCTCCAGCTTGAGCTCGCGGACGACGTAGCGGTACGTCCGGGCGATCTCGTCCTTCTCGACGCGGGAGACGCCCGCGATCTCGTCGAGGCTGCGCGGCGTCCCCGCCTGCCGGGCGGCGGCGTACAGCGACGCCGTCGAGACGCCCTCGATGGAGCGGCCGGGGAGCAGGTCCTCGTCGAGCGCGCGGCGGTAGATGACGGAGGCGGTCTCGCGGACGTTGTCCGGAAGGCCGAGGGCGCTGGCCATGCGGTCGATCTCGCCGAGCGCCTGCTTGAGGTTACGCTCCTTGGAGTCGCGGGTGCGGAACCGCTCGTTCCAGGTGCGGAGCCGCTGCATCTTCTCGCGCTGGCGGCTGGACAGCGACTTGCCGTAGGCGTCTTTATCCTGCCAGCCGATGTTCGTCGAGAGCCCCTTGTCGTGCATCATGTTCGTCGTCGGGGCCCCGACCCGCGACTTGTTGTCCTTCTCCTTGGAGTCGAACGCACGCCACTCCGGCCCGCGGTCGATCTCGTCCTCCTCGACGACGAGCCCGCAGTCGACACAGACGGTCTCGCCGTGCTCCGTGTCGGTCGCTAACTGGCCGCCGCACTCCGGGCACTGCAGCTCCTCTGTCTCGCTCTCCGACTCGGTCTCGCTCTCGTCCTGCTCGGTCGTGTACGTTCGAAGGTTCTCGCTCATTGGTTTGGTGCGTGGAGGGAAAGACGAAACCGAGAGACGGATCTCGGTGTTTTCCTCACCCTACGGTAAGGGATCCGAATACTTAAATGTTCGTGTGTTTGGCGTCCCAGGGACACGCCCGAAACTGCCGTGTACAACCCTGTACAATTCGGGATTGCCGATCGAGTCGACTGAGCGGCGACGAGCGGGTAATCGACGGCTTCTGAGCGAGGTATAGTATATAGGCGTTTCGCGGGCGTTCGGGTGCCATCCGGAACGAGCGCACCGGCCGTCAGTCGCCGGCCGCGACCGCCGCCGCCGCGCCGGCGAGACCGCCGACGGTCACGCTCAGTCCCGTGACGAGAACGAGGGCCGCGACGAGGTCGGGCCCGGCGGACACGCCCGTCGCCTGCGACACCGGAATCCCGTCGGCGTCCGATATCGGAACGGCCCCGTCGGCCGCGTGGCGAGTGAGCGGCACGCGCGAGATCCACCGCAGCGCGAGCATCGTCGGGAGGTACCCCAGCGCCGTACCCGCCCCGGTCACGGCCCCCGTCAGCGGGTCGGTGGTCCCGAGGTACCGGACCGCGCCCGCACCGGCGACTCCGATCACCGCCACGACCCCGCGGAGCGGCCACAGCGCGGCGTCCGCCTGTACCAGCGGCCGGCCGAAAATCGTGGTCCCCAGTCCGGGGCCCGTTCGTATCCGAACCCAGTGCGCGTCGAAGAGGAACCAGATCGCGCCCTCGACCGCGGAGATCGGACCCCCGACCGTCCACCGAGCCACCTCCGAACCGCCGGGCGTCACGCCGGCGGTCACGAGACCGATCCAGGCCGACGCCAGTCCGAGCAGCGCCGCGCCGCTCCCGGAGGCGACGACGACCGGCAGCCAGCCCGCGGGGAGGGTCACGAGCGAGCGGACGGTAGTCCGTTCGGTTGTCGGCATCCCGGACCCCGTTACCTAATGAGCGGTATATGCCTTGTCGCGGTGCCGGCCGCAAGCCGTATTCGGGTGCGCACCGATCGACGACTATGGCGCGCGAAGTGACGCACGAGGAGCGCGGACCGGCGATACTCGACGAGTCCGACGCCGGCGACGACGGCCTGATCTACGTCTGTCAGTGCGGTCTGTCGGACGCGAAGCCGCTCTGTGACGGCTCGCACAACGCGACCGACGACGAGGCGGACGGCGTCGTGTACAAGTACTCGAACGACGACGCCGACGGGGAGCGCCGGGAGGTCGGCGAAATCGACGGCGGGCGGCGGGGAGTCAACAGCGAGCGGCGGGAAATCGACGGAAACGACGACGCGGACCGGTAGCGGATGCGGCGGCGGGCGTTCAGAGCACGCCCATCTCCCCGAGCCGCTCGGGGAGGTACGTGTCGGTGACGAAGTCCAGCCCGCGGCTCGCGAGCGACTGCTGTTCGGACTTCTTCCCGATGTCGAGCTGGAGTTCGATCTGCTCCTCCCAGTAGTCGGTCTGGAATCGCGGGTCCTCCAGCTCCGATTCGAGGGCGTTCACGTCCGAGTCGGACAGCGGGTCCGAGGGGAGGTCGTACTCGACGATGTCCTCCGGTTGGATCCCGATGAACCGCGCCTCGGGGGTCGCGAGGTACTTCGAGAGGTGCGCCGACTTGATCGAGCCGTACGCCACGGAGCCGTAGATCCGGTACGACCACGGGTCGCCGTCGGTGAACACCACCACCGGGAGGTCCAGCTCGTCGCGGAAGCGCTTCGTCAGGCGGCGCGTCGCGCGGGCGGGCTGCCCGCCCAGGTGGACGACCAGGGCGTCGTGCGCCTCGTCGAACCCGTTCTCGACGAGCCGGTCGCGCATCCCGCCGGTCTCGACGCAGAGGACGAACTCGGCGTCGTTGTCGAGGAACTCGATGGTGTCCGGGTTGTTGGGGATCTGGTAGCCGCCCTGGCCGACGTCGAGCTGACAGTGGATCTCGCGGTCGCCGCGGTTGGTCTGCTCGCGGATCTCCAGCGGCCCCATCACCTTCGCGCCCGACTCCTCCGGTCGCATGTGGAAGTCCTCGCGGGTGACCCCGGTGACGATTTCGAGGTCCTCCACGAGGTCGTTCGACTCGTCTTGGCTCTTGAACTGCGCCTCGTCGTTGTTCCACGACTCCGAGAGGTAGTACAGCTCACGCAGCGTCGACGAGCGGTCGTCGTCGAGCTGGTTCGCGAGGAACTCGATCGTGTACGCCGCCTTCAGCAGCTTGCGCGCGCCCCGAACCGAGTTGGCGCTTCGCGTCGAGGTGCGGTCGCCGTAGGTCCAGACGCCGCTCGCCTCGTCGTACTCGATGTTGCTCTTCGTCCGCGTGGGAAGCGTCATCTCCGGGATGTCGCCGGCCGCGAACTGGTCGTAGAAGTCTGCCGCCAGGTCGATCAGCTCGTCTCGTGCGTCGCTTTCGGTCGTCATTTAGGCGTTCACCGTGAGTTTCTCGGTCTCCACGCCGCCGACACTGACCTCGAACTCGGGGTCGCCGTCGACCGCGTACGTCAGTTCCCGCTCGTCGCCCGAGGGCACCTCGGGCTTCCACTGGACGAACCACTCGCCGTCCATGTCCACCACCGTGCCGTCCGACAGATCGGTCGGCTCCGTCGAGACGATGTCGGTGATCTCCAACGCCTCGTTCACGTCCGAGTGGTTCTCGACGACGAGCGTCACCGACTCGCCGTTCACCTCGCGCTCGACGCTGACGTTGTTCATGATCCGCGCCAGGGCCCCGTCGATGTCCGGGCGCGGCCGGCCCGTCACCTCCGAGACCTTGTCGGCCATCTCGGGGAGGATCTTGCCGAGCACGTCCTGCTTCTCCCGGCGCTGCTGCATCGAGCGCCGCTTGTTGAGGAACGACTTCAGCTCGCGGGCGGCCTCCCGCACCGCGAGCTCGATCTCGTCTTCGATCGCCGGGACGTTCGCGAGCGCGTCCTTCGACTCGCTCGTGAACGGGACGTTCGTGGAGGCGACGTGGATGCTGATGACGGCCGGGCCGTTGGGGAGCCCCGAGCCGCCGGGCTGATCGAGCCCGTAGTTGCGCCACCCGATCCGCTTTATCACGTCCGTCGTCGCGCAGGCGCCGCGCTGGTAAACGAGCGGGACGCGGTTCGCGAACCGGAGCAGTTCCACGGACCCGTCCGCCGGAATCTCGCCGCCGTACGCGATGCCGGCCTCGACGATGAACGGGTCGCCGCCGTGGACCTCGGCGTCGCGGGTCGCGGCCGCGTAGAAGTCGGCGTCGTACTCCTTCCGGAGCCCGGCCTCGACCAACTCGGCGGTGATCGGCGCGAGGCAGTCGGTCGGCGGCGCGAGGATGTCGGTCGTCCGCATCGCGTCGAGCAGGTCGGCGGCCGCGTCGCGGCTGCCCGCGATCGCCTTCACCTTCGGCGGGTCGTCGGGGACCCTTCGCGCCCGCGACCAGAACGCCTCGACGACGTTCTCGCGCGCGGTCTCGCCGAACGTCGCGTCGCGCTGCTCGGCGACGAACGACGCCGCGTCCGCGACGAGCCGTTCGAGGTCGTCGCGGGTGATCCGGAACGCGTCGCCGTCGAGGTTCTCGAACCGGCGCGCGAGCGCCTCGGCCATCGCCTGAACCGCGGCGTCGTCCTTGCGCGTCGACGTCGCCTCGTCGACGAGCGCGTAGGCGTCCGCGACGAGCGGCGACTCGTCCGCGTCGTCACCGCTTTCGGTGTCCCCGCCCGAATCGGTGGCCTCGTCCTCGTCACCGCCGAGCCCCGTCACCGCCCGCCACGCGGCGTCGACCGCGTTCTCGCGGACGGTGCCGCCGAACGTCTTGTCGGTGTCGTTCTCGACCGTCTCCGCGACGGTGTCCACGACCTCCGCGAGCTCGGAGCGGGTGATTCGGTCGCTGTTCCCAACCGTCTCCGCGACGCCCTCCGCGAAGGCGGTCGTCGCTTCCGCGCCCTTGTTCGCGACGGCCTCGCTCACCGCGCTCGCGACGTCGCGGTCGTCGCGGGCGCGCGGCGGCGACCAGGCGAGCTCGCGGCCGTAGTAGACGTCGCGGAAGTTGTCGATCACGCTGTCGGCGGTCTTCTTGCCGACCCGCGTGAACTCCTCCTGGAGGAACCCGGAGACGGAGTACGACTCGGTCGCCTCCAGCATCTTGATCAGCGCGCCGAGTTCGACGCCGTGCGGGTGCGGGCGGATCTCCTCCGTCTCCGCCGGCAGCTCGTCGGTCGCGCGCTCGAACTTCAGCGGCTCGTCGAGCCCGGGCTCGCGCAGCTCCAGCCGCGCGTGGGGGTTGACGACCGCGGTGTGTTTCACGTAGTCGTGGAGCTGCTGGCGCGCGCGCATGTTCGCCTCCATCTCCAGCTCGATCCGGGTGCCGTGCGGGCGGTCCCACGTCGTCTCCTCGTCGGCCTGAATCTCCGGCTCGTTCGTGTCCGTGTCGATGATGAGCTCGAAGTACTGCGCCCGCGACTGCCCCTTCGGCCGCGAGGTGATCTTCGCGGGCTGGCCGGAGGTCAGCTGCGAGTACAGGACGGCCGCCGAGATCCCGATCCCCTGTTGACCGCGATTTTGTTCACGAGTGTGAAACCTTGAACCATACAAGAGTTTGCCGAAAACTTTTGGGAGCTGTTCCTTCGTGATGCCCGGCCCGTTGTCTTCGATGACGACCCGGTAGTAGTCGCCCACCTCCTCTATCTCGATGTAGATGTCGGGGAGGTACCCGGCCTCCTCGGTCGCGTCGAGGGCGTTGTCGACCGCCTCCTTGACGGCGGTGACGAGCCCGCGGGCGCCCGAGTCGAACCCGAGCATGTGTTTGTTCTTCTCGAAGAACTCGGCGATGGAGATCTCGCGCTGGCCCTCGGCCAGCTCCTCCGCGATCCCCTCCTCGTCGCCGATCGTCGACTGGAAGGACGTCATTCGGTACTCCCTCCTTTCACCGAGGCACCTAAAAACGCACCGCCGGCGCGGTGAAAGTGGATCCCGGCGTCAGACGGCGTCTCGTCGCCCCGATAGAGAACTTCTCTCACGAGCGGGTAACGTCCGATCCGGCCGACAGGTTTCTCCCCCTGACGCCCCTTCGGTACCTCATGGCAGACTGGACGACCGACGAGATGCCGCGATTGGACGGGAAGACGGTGGTCGTCACGGGGGCGAACAGCGGGCTCGGCTACGCGGGGACCCGCGCGTTCGCCGCCCGGGGTGCGACCGTCGTGATGGCGTGTCGGAGCGTCGACCGCGGCGAGGCGGCGGCCCGCGAGATCCGCGCCGACGCGGGGGGCGAGGTTGGCGGCGACCTCGATGTCCGCGAGTGCGACCTCGCCTCGCTCGACTCGGTCGAGGCGTTCGCTGACGGCCTCGCCGCCGACTACGACGCCGTCGACGTCTGCTGTAACAACGCCGGCGTGATGGCGATTCCCCGCAGCGAGACCGAGGACGGGTTCGAGACGCAGTTCGGCGTCAACCATCTCGGGCATTTCGCGCTCACCGGGCGGTTGTTCCCGCTGCTCGAAGCGGCCGACGGCGTCGGCGGCGACGCCCGCGTCGTCACCCAGTCGTCGGGGGCCCACGAGCAGGGCGAGATGGACTTCGCCGACCTCAACTGGGAGGGGTCGTACGGCAAGTGGAAGGCGTACGGGCGCAGTAAGCTCGCGAACCTGCTGTTCGCCTACGAGTTCCAGCGGCGCCTCGACGCGGCGAACGGCGAGAGCGACGAGCCCGACGAGCCCGGGATCCGCAGCGTCGCCTGCCACCCCGGCTACACGGACACGAACCTCCAGATGCGGACCGCCGAGGAGAGCGGCAACCCCCTCATGAAGGTCGGGATGAAGGCCGCGAACGCGCTGCTCGGACAGGACGCGGACATCGGCGTCGAGCCGATGCTGTACGCCGCGACGGGCGACGTCGACGGCGGCGCCTACGTCGAGCCCGGCGGCCTGATGAACATGCGCGGCCACCCGACCGTCGGTCGGTCGAACGACGCCTCCTACGACCGCGATGACGCCCGGCGGCTCTGGGAGTACTCGACGGAGGCGACCGGCGTCGAGTACCCGGTGTAGGCGGTCGCGGCCCGGCGCGACCCGGCGCGACCCGGCGCGGTCCGGCCTCCGCGACTCCGCGGCACGCCGCTCAGTGGAGCGTCCCGTCCCGAACGTGCGCGTCGTACGCGAACAGCGCGTAGCCCACGTCGAACGCGCGGTAGCCGGTCTCGGCGGCGATCTCGCGGATCGGCCCGATCATCGTCACGTAGTCGGCGGCGTCAAACGACTCTTTGCGGCCGTCAAGGTAGCCGAGCCGCTCCAGCGACGCCCAGACGCGCGTGTCGACGACGGCGTGGCGGTCGCCGTCGAGCGCGGCGACCACGCACGACGCCGTCGGCGCCTTGAATCCGGAGAGCCCGGTTATCAGGTGGATCGCGGAGAAGTCGCCGTCGACGGCGCGGGCGTTGCGCGTCACCTCCCGACACCGAGACTCGGGGTTCTTCTCGACGTGGTAGGCGCTCCGCGTCGACGACTCGTAGGCGATCTCGTACAGCTGGTCGCGCGTCAGGTGTCCCTGCGAGCGGTACGCCTCGCCGAACTCGTCGAGCCGTTCGGGAAGGACGCCCTGCGTCTCGGCGTAGCGGTCGAGGTTCTCGGCGACGAACGCGTCGAGGTCGGCGGCCTCCATGCGCGCCGCTTCCGGCTCGGCGACCAAAACGGCGGCGCCGCCGCTTGGGGTGATAATATACGCGGAACGCGTTTCGAGAGCTGTCCGAGTTCGCCGGTAGCGGATGCCGCGACCGAGCTACAGCCGAGTGAGGTTCGTCGCGCGCGGACCCTTGTCCGCCTCCTCGATCTCGAACTCTACCTCCTGTCCCTCCTCGAGGTCCGGGCCGCCGACGTCTTCCATGTGGAAGAACACGTCCTCGTCAGCGTCGTCAGTCTCGATGAATCCGTAGCCGCCGGTGTCGTTGAAGAAGTCGACCTTACCTGTCGCCATCGCATCCAAACCGTCTCCCGACGTGGTGATAAGTGTTGCGTGCCGCGCTCGCGGCGGAGAACTCGACACGATTTCGACGCAAACCCGGAATGAGGTTTCGATCCGAAATTTCATCCTCGTTCAGACTTTGGTTTCGAATGGGAAAGCGCACTAAGGGAGTAGCCCCTAGTACCAACCAAGATGAGTACCAGAACCACCCACCTCGACGTCACGGGAATGAGCTGTGCCAACTGCTCGGCGACCGTCGGTGACGCCGTGGGGTCGCTCGACGGCGTCACGCGGGCGGACGCGAACTACGCGACCGACGAGGCGACCGTCGAGTACGACCCGGAGGCGACGTCGCTCGCGGCGATCTACGACGCGATCGAGGGCGCGGGCTACGGAGCGGTCTCCGAGACGGCGACCGTGGCGATCACCGACATGTCGTGCGCGAACTGCGCGGACGCCAACCGCGAGGCGCTCGAGTCCGTGCCTGGCGTCGTCGACGCCGACGTGAACTACGCGACCGACGAGGCGCAGGTCCGGTACAATCCCGCCGACACGTCGCTTTCGGCGCTGTACGACGCCGTCGAGGACGCGGGCTACTCGCCGGTCCGCGAGGACGGCGACGGCGCCGGTGAGTCCGACGGGGACGGCGACGGATCGGGCGAGAGCGCGCGCGACGCGGCCCGGAACGCCGAGATCCGCAAACAGCGTCGGCTGACGCTGTTCGGCGCCGCGCTGGCCGCGCCGCTCCTCTTCCTCCTCGTCGACAACCTCCTCCTCGGGGGCCGCATCGCCCCGGACCGGGTCTTCGGCGTCGGGATCCACTGGGTCGCGTTCGCGCTCGCGACGCCCGTCCAAGTCGTGCTCGGCCGGCCGTTCTACGTGAACTCCTACAAGGCGCTCGTCACGAACGGTCGCGCCAACATGGACGTGCTGATCGCGTTGGGATCGACGACGGCGTACGTCTACTCCGTCGCCGTCCTCCTCGACGCGGTCGCCGGGAGCGTCTACTTCGACACGGCGGCGCTCATCCTCGTCTTCATCACCCTCGGCAACTACCTCGAGGCCCGCTCGAAGGGACAGGCGGGGGAGGCGCTCCGAAAGCTGCTGGAGATGGAGGCCGACACCGCCACGCTCGTCGACGAGGACGGGACCGAACGGGAGGTCCCGATCGACGAGGTCGAGGTCGGCGACCGGATGAAGGTCCGGCCCGGCGAGCGGATCCCGACCGACGGCGTCGTCGTCGAGGGACAGTCCGCCGTCGACGAGTCGATGGTGACCGGCGAGTCCGTTCCGGTCGAGAAGACCGAGGGCGACGAGGTCGTCGGGTCCACCGTCAACGAGAACGGCCTCCTCGTCGTCGAGGCGACGAAGGTCGGTGCGGACACCGCCTTACAGCAGATCGTCCAGACGGTGAAGGAGGCGCAGTCCCGCCAGCCCGACATCCAGAACCTCGCGGACCGAATCTCCGCGTACTTCGTGCCCGCGGTCATCGCGAACGCGGTGTTCTGGGGCGTCGTCTGGTTCGCGTTCCCCCAGACGCTCGCCGCGTTCGTCGACTGGCTCCCGCTGTGGGGCCAGGTCGCGGGCGGCCCCGCAGTGGTCGGTGGAACCGTCTCGACCTTCGAGTTCGCGGTCGTCGTCTTCGCCTCGTCGGTCCTGATCGCCTGCCCGTGTGCCCTCGGGCTCGCGACGCCGGCGGCGACGATGGTCGGAACCACCATCGGCGCGCAACACGGCGTCCTGTTCAAGGGCGGCGACGTCCTCGAGCGCGCGAAGGACGTCGACACCGTCGTCTTCGACAAGACGGGGACGCTCACGAGAGGCGAGATGGAGCTCACGGACGTGGTCGCGGTCGGCGAGCTCCCCGACGGCGGCGCGGTCGCCGAGCGCGGCGACGCGGCGACCGACGACGGTTCTGCGGGGACCGGCGACGGCGCGCTGGCCGACGAGGACGAGGTCCTCCGGCTCGCCGCGAGCGCGGAGCGCGGCAGCGAACACCCCCTCGCCCGCGCCATCGTCGACGGCGCCGAGGCGCGCGGCCTCGAACTCGGTGACCCCGCCGACTTCGAGAACGTCCCCGGTCACGGGGTGAGGGCCACCGTCGAGGGCGACGAGGTGCTGGTCGGCAACCGGAAGCTGCTGCGCGACGCGGGGATCGACCCCTCGCCCGCCGCCGAGACGATGGAACGCTTAGAGAGCGAGGGGAAGACGGCGATGCTCGTCGCCCGGATCCGGGCCGGCGCGGACGACGGGGAGCTCCTCGGCGTCGTCGCCGACGCGGACACGGTGAAGCCGAGCGCGGAGACGGCGGTGAGCCAGCTCCGCGAGCGCGGCGTCGACGTGATGCTGATCACGGGCGACAACGAGCGCACGGCCCGTGCGGTCGCAGAGCAGGTCGGCATCGACCCCGACGACATCCGCGCCGGCGTCCTCCCGGAGGACAAGTCCGACGCGGTCGAGGCGATCCAGGCCGACGGCCGCCGGGCGATGATGGTGGGCGACGGCGTCAACGACGCCCCGGCGCTCGCGGTCGCGTACGTCGGCACCGCCATCGGCTCCGGGACCGACGTGGCCATCGAGGCCGCCGACGTGACGCTGATGCGCGACGACCCGCTCGACGTGGTGAAGGCGATCCGCGTCTCCGACGCCACCCTCCAGAAGATCAGACAGAACCTCGTGTGGGCGCTCGGCTACAACACCGCGATGATCCCGCTCGCCTCGCTCGGGCTGCTCCAGCCCGTCCTCGCGGCCGGGGCGATGGCGGTCTCCTCCGTCTCCGTCCTCACCAACAGCCTCCTGTTCCGCCGGTACGACCCCGACGGCGACTACGCGCTCCTCGGGTTTCTCCGGCGCTGATCGGCCGTCGACCGACCGCGGGTTTCCCCGTCCTGACGGCGCTCCCGAAGCCCCAAGACGGCGCGGGGCGTACGACGGCACATGTCGACCCTCCTCGTCGTCGGCGGTAGCGGCTTCATCGGACGCGGCGTCTGTCGGTTCGCGGTCCGCGACGACCACGAGGTCCGCAGCGTCTCGCGGGGCGGCCGCCCCGACGTCGACGCCGAGTGGGCGGACGCCGTCTCGTGGACGAGCGCCGACCTGTTCCGCCCGAACGCGTGGCGCGACCGACTCGACGGCGTCGACGCCGTCGTCCACTCGGTCGGGACGCTCACCGAGTCGCCGAGCGACGGGGTCACCTTCGAGCGCGTCAACGGCGACGCGGCCGTGCTCACGGCGCTGGAGGCGGAACGCGCCGGCGTCGACGCCTTCGTCTTCCTCTCCGCCGCGGCGAAGCCGCCCGGCGTCCGGAACGCCTATTTGACGGCCAAGCGCCGCGCAGAGACCTCCGTCGCCGACCTCGACCTCGACGCCGTCATCCTCCGGCCGGGACCGGTGTACGGCGAGGGCCAACCGCACCTCCCCGGGGTCGCGGACCGGTTCCTCCGGTTCGTCGCGAGCGCGCCGCCGATCGCGTCCCGGCTCGGCGAGTCGCGACCGCTCTCCGTCGACACCGTCGCGAGGGCGACGTATCGGGCCGCGCTGAATCCGGACGCACGGCTGCTCGACGTCTCGGACATCCGAGAGCTCGCTCGGTGACCGACCGACCGGAAGCGGGGTGCCGACTCAGCGCGCGCCGCGCTCCCTCGCGATCTCCAGCGAGATGAAGAAGCCGAAGTACGCCGGGATCCCGGCGAGCATGAACATGTACAGCACCCACTGCGGAGCCGCGGAGAAGGCGAAGTCGTACAGCAGCGACACGAGCCCCACCCACGCGAACGCGAACAGCAGGTCCTGGACCATTCCGGTGCCGTTCTCGCTGAGCACGTTCCGGGCGCGGTCAGCGACGCTGGGGTCGGGTGAGGCGTCGTCCGGCGTCTCCGCGGCGTCCGTGTCGGGCATGAGGTGAGTGTGTGAGAGGGGGTACGTCGGTGTTGCGGAATCGCGCGGGGTCGGCCGCGCGATCGAGGACGTTCAGTCCTCGTCGAGGTAGTCGACGACGAGGACGGGGACGTGCGTCGAGCGCAGGGTGCGCTCCGTGACGCTGCCCAAGAGCGCGCGCCTGACGCCGGCCCGGCCGTGGCTCCCCATCACGATGAGGTCGATCCCGTTGTCCTCCGCGTAGTCGGCGATCACTTTGTGCGGCCGGCCGCCGGAGACGTGTTCGACGACGTCGACGCCACGCTCGGCACCGTGGTCGGCGACCACGCCGGTCGCCTCGTCCGCCTGGTCTTTCAGTTCGCCCATCTCGTCGAACCGACCCTGCTTGAGCCGGTCGACCTGCTCGGTCCCGAGGCTGAAGTTCACCGAGTCGATGTCGACCACGTACAGCGCGTGGACCTCGGCGTCGTACCGCTCCGCGAGGTCGAGCGCGTGGTCGACGGCGGCCTCCGCGACGTCGCTTCCGTCGGTGGGAACGAGGATGCGTTCGTACATTACCGCTCCGCCTCCGTGGAGTCGTCGTCAGCGCGGTCGCTCTCGGCGGCCGCGTCGTCAACTGCGGGGCCGCCGTCTGCGGCCGCGTCGTCAACTGCGGGGCCGCCGTCTGCGGCCGCGTCGTCAACTGCGCGGCCGCCGTCGGTCGCCACGTCCTCGCCGCCGTCCGCGGCGACGACGTCCTCGGCGGTCTCCTGTTGACTCATCGGCTCGGGGCTGTGACACTGCCGGACGATGCGCTTCGTCTCCAGCGACGGTTCGTCGGTCGCCATCGAGACGACGATGGTGACGACGAACACGATCGGGAGCGTGATGAGCGCCGAGCCGATGGCGGGCATCCACGTCGCGAGCCCGGTCGACAGCGGCGCCTCGAGCGAGCCGATGTACGTCGGGACGATCTGGTTGATCATCGGGATCGACCAGAGCGTCAGCCCGGTGGTCATGCCGGCCAGCGCCCCCTGTCGGTTGGCGTTCTCCCACCACATGCCGAGGAAGAACATCGGGAACAGCACGGAGCCGGCGAGCGAGAACGCGTATCCCACGAGCGCCGCGATCGAGGACGCGGGATTCAGCGCGGCCAGCGTCGTCAGCGCGCCCAGCGCGACGATCGAGAGGCGGCCGACGAGGATCTGCTGGCGCTGCGTCGCGTCCTCGTTGATGATGTTGGTGTAGATGTCGTGGCTGATCGCCGACGAGCCGGCGATGAACAGCCCGGCGACCGTCGCGATGGCCGCGGCGATACCGCCCGCCGCGACGATGCCGACGAACCAGTCCGGGAGGCCGGACAGCTGCGCCGCCAGCACGACGATGACCTCGCTGGCCGCGCTCGTCATGCCGGGGTCGCCGTACGTCGCGCCGACGTTCTGCGAGTAGAGGTCGGTGCCGAACGCCGCGAACGCCGGGGCGCTCCAGTAGAGGATACAGATGAAAAACAGCCCCCAGACCGTTGACCAGCGGGCCGTCCGCTCGCTCTCGACCGTGTAGAACCGGACGAGGACGTGCGGAAGCCCGCAGGTGCCGACGATGAGCGAGAACGTCGTGGCGACCCAGAGGTAGTAGCTCGAACCCGCGAACGGCTCGGAGAACTCGCTGCCGAGCTGGCTGATCAGCGCGCCGTACTCGAGCTGCGGCAGCACCGTGGAGTAGCCGTTGGTGTAGCCGACGACGAACAGTCCGACGACGAACGCGAGGATGAGGATGACGTACTGGACCGCCTGGTTCTTCGTGGCGCCCAGCATGCCGGACAGCGTCAGGTAGCCGACGGTGACGACCATCATCGCGACGACCATCACCTGGTACCCGTCTAAGCCGGGGATGAGGCCGCCGTAGTTACCGAAGATGTACAGGCCGACCAAGGCCATCCCCTTCGCCTGTCCGATGGCGTAGACGAAGCCGATGAGGAACGTCGTCACCGCCGCGATGGCGCGCGCGGTGTCGGAGTTGAACCGGTCGCCGACGAAGTCCGGCGCCGTGTACTTCCCGAACCGGCGCAGCTGCGCGGCGAGGAAGATGAGCAGGATGAAGTAGCCCGTCGTCCAGCCGACGACGAACACCAGCCCGTAGAAGCCGGCCAGCGCGATCGACGCCGCCATCCCGAGATACGACGCCGCGGACATCCAGTTCGCGCCGATCGCCATCCCGTTCTCGACGTTCCCGATGGACCGGCCGGCGACCCACATGTCGTCGGTGTCGGCCACGCGGAAGACGAACCCGATCGTCAGGAACAGGCCCAGCATTCCGATCACGAGCAGCGCCGGCCCGATCTTGAACGAGATGTCGAGGGCCTCCGGGAGGAGTTCGCTCTGGAGGAGCAGCGAACGTCCCGTCATTCGTCGGTCCCTCCGTCGGTCGCGGCGACGTCAGTGTGCTCGATCCCGTACTTTTCGTCGAGCGCGTCCCGCTTGCGCGAGTACCAGAACGCCAAGATCAGCGCGCTGGTCGGCGCGCCGAACGCGACGAGGAAGTAGTGGAGCGGGAACTGTAAGATCGGCATCGTCTGCGTCATCGCCTCGGGTGCGAGCCGAGTCAGGGTCACCGGCCCCCATACCGCGAGGACCCAGATCGCGAACCCCGTCCAGACGATGCGGAGGTGATCGCGCATGTACGGCGTGCTCGGGTTCAGGATGTTCACCTCCGCTCCGAGGTAATCGGTATCCTTGTGCGTCTGTGCGGCTCCCGCGGAAGCGACGCCGCCATCAGTGGCCACGTCATCGGTTGCGCGGCCACCGTCGGCCGCCGCGTCGCCGGTTGCGCGGCCACCGTCGGCCGCCGCGTCGTCCGAACTTCGTGAGTTATCGTTTGTCATGTGTTGTGGTGTGTATTATCGTGATTCGTTTGTGCGATTTTATCGTGATATTCGTGCGCCGTGCCGTGCGCTCCGTCCGTGTTGGTCGCCTCGAAAACGGGCCGCCGAGCGCTACTCGGCGTCGGCCTTCTGTTGGATCTCCTCGACGATCTCGGGGTTCCGGAGCGTGCTCGTGTTCCCGAGCTCCTCGCCGTCCGCGATGTTCTCGAGCAGGCGACGCATGATCTTCCCGGACCGGGTCTTCGGCAGGTCCGGCGTGAACACGACCTGCTCGGGGCGGGCGATCGGCCCGATGGCGTCCTCGACGCCCCCGACGATCGCCTCGCGGAGTTCGTCGGTGCCCTCGTAGCCGTCCTCGGTGGTGACGTAGGCGTACACCGCCTCGCCTTTGATCTCGTGGTTCCCGCCGACGACGGCGGCCTCCGCGACGCCTTCCACGCCGACGATCGCCGACTCGATCTCCATCGTCCCCAGCCGGTGGCCGGAGACGTTGAGCACGTCGTCGACGCGTCCGAGAACGGTGATGTACCCGTCGTCGTCGATCTTCGCGCCGTCCTCCGGGAAGTACACCCAGTCGTCGGGATCGTCGCTGTCGGTGTCGGAGTACTCCGCCCAGTACTCCTCGATGTAGCGCTCGTCGTTGTTGTACAGCGTCCGGAGCATGCCGGGCCACGGCTTCTGTACCGTGAGGTATCCGGCCTTTCCGGGCTCTACCTCGTCGCCGAGCGTGTCGAGGATCTGGACGTCCAGCCCCGGCAGCGGCGGCCCCGCGGCGCCGGGCTTCATGTCCTTGACGCCGGGGAGCGTCGTCACCATCATCCCGCCGGTCTCGGTCTGCCACCACGTGTCCACGATCGGGCACTCCTCGTTCCCGATGTGCTGGTAGTACCACTTCCACGCCCGCGGGTTGATCGGCTCGCCGACCGTGCCGAGCAGCCGCAGCGAGGAGAGGTCGTGGCGGTCGGGGAACTCCGAACCCCACTTCATGAACGCGCGGATCGCGGTCGGCGCGGTGTACAGCTGGGTCGCGTCGTGTTCCTCGACGATCTCCCAGAGCCGGTCGCGCTCCGGGTGGTCCGGCGTCCCCTCGTACATCATCGTCGTCGTGCCGAGCGAGAGCGGCCCGTAGACGATGTACGAGTGGCCGGTGATCCAGCCGATGTCGGCCGAACAGAAGTAGGTGTCATCGGGCTTGATGTCGAGGACCGACTGCGAGGTCCACGACACCCACGACATGTAGCCGCCGGTCGTGTGTTTCACGCCCTTCGGCTTGCCGGTCGTCCCCGAGGTGTACATCAGGAACAGCATGTCCTCGGCGTCGCGGGTGACCGGCTCGACCTCGGCGCCCTCGTGGGCCGCGACGAGGTCGTCGTAATCGATCTGGTCGTCGCCGAGGTCGTGGCCGAAGTCGTCGCCGTTCGGGCCGAGCCGGTCGACGACGACCGTTGTCGTCTCGTGGTCGACGCCCGCGAGCCCCTCGTTCGCCTTGTCGAGGTGGTCGAGCGGGTCGCCGCGACGGTAGTAGCCGTCGCAGGTGACGAGGTACTCCGACTCCGCGGCGTTCATCCGCGTCGCGAGCGCGTCGGCCGAGAACCCGGCGAACACGACGCTGTGGGGCGCGCCGATGCGCGCGCACGCCAACATCGCGATCGGCAGTTCCGGGATCATCGGCATGTACATCGTGACCACGTCGTCCTCCTCGACGCCCTGCTCCCGAAGGGCGGCCGCGAACTCGTTCACCTCGCGGTGGAGTTCCTCGTAGGTGTACGTGCGGTCGTCCTCGTCGACGGGTTCACCGACCCACTCGATGGCGGCCTCGTCGCCGCGCTCGTCGAGGTGTCGGTCGAGGCAGTTCGCCGACGCGTTCAGTTCACCGCCCGTGAACCACTCGTAGAAGGGCGGGTTGCCGTCGTCGAGCACCTGGTCGTAGTCGGTTTCCCACTCCAGCAGGTCGGCGGCCGCCTCCCAACACTCGGGCCAGTTCTCGTCGAACTCCTCGTAGATTTCCGGGTCGGAGACGTTCGCCTGCTCGACGAACGACTCCGACGGCTCGAATACTTCCTGTTCCGCTAATCTCGCTTCCAGTTGGCCGTCTCCCTCTGTCATGGTACGGTCGTACTCAACCAATATCGCCATATAAACGCTGACGCTAAATACGAAAAATCGTGACAGACTGGTGCCGATCTGTCCGGGTCGCCGGGCTCACCCGTTGCGGACCGCGCGCTCGTCGCCGTCCCGGACCGATCGCTCCGTACCGTCCTCGAAGACGCCGTCGAGCAGGGCGCGCTGGGCCTTCCGGAGGTGGTTGTGGAACGTCGGCGACGAGACGTCCATGGCGTCTGCGACCTCCTCGGCGGTGCTGCCGCGCGGCCAGTCGAAGTAGCCGCCGTGGTACGCCGCGGACAGCGCGGCCCACTGGCGGTCGGTGAACCTGTCGGCGATCCCGTCTCGCAGCGACGACTCCGTGCGCGGCGAGCGCGCGACCGACTCCTTGCTGGCGAGTCGAACGTCCGCGAAGCGGTCGCGGAGACCGTCCGCGACGGGCCTCACGTTCGTGCCCTCGGGGAAATCTGCGGCGACGCGGACGCGGCCGTCGGCGGCGGACGCCTCGCGGACCGTCGCGCCGCGGTCGACGAGCGCCCGGACCAGCGATCCGGCGGCGAGGCGCACCGACGCCGAGCAGCCGTCCTCGCGGGTCTCGATCACTCGGAAGTCGGAGACGCCCGGCGCCGCCTCGACGGCGGCCGCGAAGTCCTGCGGGCGCGCCCCGTCGACGGAGAGGTACGCCCGGGAGACCTCGTCGTCGACGTCGACGGTCGACGCCAACTGGATCCGGCAGTCGAGTCGCTCGCTCGCCCGCGCGAGGAACGCGGCGTCGTCCCTCGTGTGGAATTCGACCTCGGTGACCGCGTCCGAGTGGAGCAGCTCCCGCCATCGGTCCGCGGTGATCGCCCGACCGAGACACCGTCCGAGGACGGCGAGCGCCCGGCGCTCGGTCCCGCCGACGGGATCGTCGTCGGCCGCGACGACGCAGAGCGCCCCGTGAACGACGCCCTCGTAGGCCGCCGGGACCGCGACCGCGGGCCGGCCCCTCGTTCCCTGGTGACCGTCGGTCGCGGTCGGCGTGCGGTCCGCTATCGCGTCCGACCACGGTCCCTCGGCGGTCGCGCCCCGGTCCGCGAGCGTCTCTCGGTCGACGCCCGCGGTCGCGGCCACGTCGGCCGGCTCGCCCCCGACCGCCCGACGGACGACCCAGGCCTCGGCCCAGCGATCGCTCTCGAGGACGCCCGCGGGGACGGCCGCGACGGGATCTCCCGATTCGGGGTCCGCGAGCGCCTCGAACCCCGCCAAGGCGGTCGTTCCGGTCCGCTCCGCCGCGGCGGCGTCCTCCTCGCCGGCTATCGCGGCCGCGAGCGCCTCGCCGTCGAGCGGATCGAGGTACGGGTCGAGCGTGCCGAGCGACTCCCAACCGCCGGCGTCGCGGACCGCCCGCGGGTCGACGTCGCGCTCGACGAGTAACCGCCGAGCGAACGTCTTCCGAAGGGCGCTCGGGGTGACCCGCTCGTCGGGCGCGGCGTCGGTGCGGTCGGCGGCCCGCGCGGCGGTCTCGCTCACGATCATCTGGACGCGACGCGGCGAGACGCCGACGTACGGGTCGTCGTCGTCGAGTCCCTCGCTCGTCGCGTACCGATCGAGGTCGGCGGCCAGCGAGGCCGAAACGACGGTCTCGCGGTCGATCGGGTCGTCTCCGGGTCCCGTCGACTCCGCGGCGTCTCCCTCGTCGCCGCCGATCGCGGGCACCGCGAGGATTCGAACGCCCGCGACCGACTCCGCCTCGCGGAGGTGCCGGGGGGCGACGCGGGGTATCTCTCCGGTGCGGAGCCCCGCCTCGCCGGCCAGCCTGACGACGAGCGCCGCGCGATACGTCTCCGCGGCGGTGACGAGCGCGCCGTAGGCGTCCGCGTCGAGGGCGTCGACCATTCGTTTCGGATAGCAATAAGCAGACGAAACTAAACTGTTCCGGAAGTTCGCTCCTCGCCGCGGTCATTCGGGCACGCGCGGCGAGACGCCGTCGTCGGGCGTATCATCCGGGTACTCGTTTCGTTATCTCATCAGATCCCGAAACGGTCGCGGTCCGGCGTCGAGACGCTCCGACGGGAGGAGACCGAATCCCGCGAGACCGTCAGTCGTCCCCCTTTCGGACGGTCGACTCGATTTCGCCCACGACCTCCGGGTTACGGAGCGCGCTCACGTCTCCGAACTCCTCGCCGCGGGCGATGTCCTCCAGCAGTCGTCGCATGATCTTCCCCGAGCGCGTCTTCGGGAGTTCCGGGGTGAACACGATCCGATCCGGGCGAGCCACGTCTCCCACCGCGCTCGCGAGTCGGTCCGCGATGGCGTCGCGGAGCCCCTCGTCCGGCTCCACGTCGCCTTTCGTCGTCACGTACGCCACGATCTGGCCGTCGTCGTCACCGACGACCGCGGCCTCGGTCACTCCCTCGGCGTCGACGATGGCCGCCTCCAGCTCGCCGGTGTTGAAACGCTGTGCCCGGACGTTGATCACGTCGTCGACGCGGCCGAGGATCGCGACGTAGCCGTCCTCGTCGACGGCCGCGCCGTCGCCGGTCCGGTAGCGCCAGCCGTCCTCGCCGTTCAGCCAGTACTCCCGCAGGTAGCGCTCGTCGCCCTCGCGCAGCCCGCGGAGCATCCCGGGCCACGGGGACGCCAGCGTGAGGTACCCCGACTCGCCGGGGTCGACCGGCTCCCCGTCCTCGTCGACGACGCGGGCGTCGATACCCGGGAGCGGCGGGCCGACCTTCCCCGGTTTCATCGGGGTGATCCCGGGGAGCGTGGCGAGCGCGATGGCCCCGGTCTCGGTCTGCCACCACGTGTCGACGACGGGGGCGTCGCCCCCGCCGACGTGCTCGCGGTACCAGCGCCACGCCTTCGGCGTGATCGACTCGCCGACGGTCCCCAACAGCCGGATCGACGAGAGGTCGTGCGACTCGGGGTATTCCGCGCCCCACTTCATGAACGACCGGATCGCGGTCGGGGAGGTGTAAAAGACGGTGACCGCGTTGCGCTCGATCAGGTCCCAGACGCGGTCGCGGTCGGGGTAGTCGGGCGACCCCTCGTACAGCACGGTCGTCGTGCCGGTCGCGAGCGGGCCGTACACCCCGTAGGAGTGACCGGTGATCCAGCCGATGTCGGCGGCGCACCAGTAGGTGTCGTCGGGGCGCACGTCGAGGACGTTCCGCGTCGTCCACGCGACGTGCGCGAGGTAGCCGCCCGTGGCGTGTTCGACGCCCTTCGGTCGCCCGGTCGTCCCCGAGGTGTACATCACGAACAGCAGGTCGGTCGCGTCGCGCGCGACCGGTTCGACCGTCTCGCCGTCGTGCGCGTCGACGAGCGCGCCGTACTCGTGTTCGTCGTCGCCCAGCGAGACGGCGAGCTCGTCGCCGAGCCGGTCGACGACGACCGCGGCCGACAGCTCCCCCTCGGCGCGGATCCGAGCGTTGTCCGCCTTCGACTTCTGGTTGAACGCGTCCTCCCGGCGGTAGTAGCCGTCGCAGGTGATCAGGTACTCGGAGTCGGCCGCGTCGATCCGGGTCGCGAGCGCCTCCGCGGACAGGCCCGCGAAGACGACGTTGTGCGGCGCGCCGATGCGCGCGCACGCCAGCATCGCGATCGGCAGCTCCGGGATCATCGGCAGGTACAGCGTGACCACGTCGTCCTCCTCGACGCCGAGGTCGCGGAGCCCGGCCGCGACCGCGTTCACCTCCCGGTGGAGGTCGAGGTACGTGTACGACCGGCGCTCGCCGCGCTTCCCGAACCACCGGATCGCGAGCTGGTTCCGGCGGTCGTCGAGGTGGCGGTCGACGCAGTTCGCCGCCGCGTTGAGCCGCCCGTCGGGGAACCACTCGTAGAAGGGGGGCTCGGAGTCGTCGAGGACGGTCTCGTACTCCCGGTCCCACGTCAGCAGGTCGGCGGCCGCGCCCCACGCCTCCGGCCCCTCCCGGTCGAACCGCTCGTACACCGCGGGGTCGCTCGCGGCGGCCCGACCGCGAAATTCCGCCGGCGGCTCGACGGCGTCGCCGTCAGCACCCCCGAACGCTCGCCACCCGTCGACTCCGACGTCGTCCATGGTACCAGTTCGCAATCCAAGGGATGTATACTTTGTCCGGATCCCCGCCGGCTGAGGGTGACCGGTCCCCCGCCAGTAGGGGCCGATTGAGCCCCTGCCCCATGGAAGTGATCGGCTCCCTACCGAGTGGAACGGTCGGGGCGCCGATGCGGACCGGCCGGCGGCGGCGTCCCGTTCGTCCCGCGGATCCGAGAGAGCGTCAACCATTGCCGTCTCCGGGGAGCAACGCCATGACTCACCACTACGGGGCCTCTTACCCGTGAACCGACCGGACGAGGGGTATGGACACGGAGTTCGCCTACTGGGTACCGAACGTCAGCGGCGGGCTGGTCGTCTCCGACTGGGAGATGGACACCGACTGGACGTACGAGTACAACCTCGACCTGGCGCGGACGGCGGAGGACGTCGGCTTCGACTACGCGCTCGCGCAGGCCCGGTTCTTCGGGAGCTACGGCGCCGACCGCCAGTTGGAGGCGCTGTCGACCGCGAACGCGCTGGCGGCGCAGACCGAGACCCTCCACGTCATCGGCGCCGTCCACCCCGGGCTGTGGGAGCCCGGCCCGCTGGCGAACTTCATCGCCACCGCCGACCGCATCAGCGACGGCCGCTTCTCGATCAACGTCGTCTCCGGGTGGTTCAAAGGCGAGTTCACCGGGTTCGGCCGGTCGTGGCTCGCCCACGACGAGCGGTACGCCCGCTCCGAGGAGTTCATCGAGGCGATGAAGGCGCTGTGGACGGAGGAGCGCGCCACCTACGACGGCCGGTTCTACACGATCGGCCGCGACATCGACGGCTTCGAGGGCGCGCCGCTGGAGCCGAAGCCGGTCCAGGAGCCGTACCCGCAGGTGTTCCAGGGCGGCAACTCGCAGGCGGCCCGGAAGATGGCCGCGCGCAACGCCGACGTGCTGTTCATCAACGGCGGGAGCCTTCAGGAGATCCGCGCCGTGATCGAGGACGTCGAGGAGTACGCCGCGGAGTTCGACACGGAGCCGCCGCGGTTCGCGGCGAACGCCTTCGTCATCCAGCGCGACACCGAGGCCGCGGCGAAGGAGACGCTGGAGGGAATCATCGAGAACGCGACCGACGAGGCGGTCGAGGCGTTCCGGGAACAGGTGAAACAGGCCGGGCAGTCGTCCGCCGAAGGCGAGGGGATGTGGGCCGACTCCGACGTAGAGGACCTGGTCCAGTACAACGACGGGTTCAAGACCGGACTCATCGGGACCGACGATCAGATCGTCGAGCGGATCCGGAAGCTCGACGCGATCGGGATCGACGTCGTGCTCGCCGGGTTCCTCCACTACGACGAGGAACTGGAGCGGTTCGGCGAGACGATCATCCCGCGGGTCGAGGAGGCCGACCCGCTCGATCTCGACGAGATCGAAGGGGGCGACGAGGTCGAAGAGATCGCCGGCGCGCAGGTGGCGCGGTGACCGACGCGACCGGCGTCCTCGGGATCGCGGGCAGCGTCTCGACCGAGTCGAAGACCCGCAGCGCGGTCGAGACCGCGCTCGAGGCGGCCGATTCGGCCGGCGACGGGGTCGAGACGGAGGTGCTCCACCTCGCGGAGTACGACCTCGTCACCGCGGACGGACGCGGGCTCGACGAGTACGAAGGCGACACCGCGGCCGCGCTCGAACGGATCGTCGCGGCCGACGCCTACGTCGTCGGTACGCCGGTCTACCGCGGCTCCCACTCCGGGGCGCTGAAGAACCTGCTCGACATGGTCCCGCGCGGCATGTGGCAGGCCGACGTCGCGCCGTTCGAGGACGCCGCGGTCGGGCTCGTCGCCACCGGCGCGACGGATCACCACTACCTCGCGGTCGATCAGGAGCTCCGACCCGTCTTCGCCTTCTTCGGCGCCCACGTCGTCGACGGCGTGTACGCGAGCGACGACGACTTCGAGTCCCGCGAGGTGGCGGACGACGCCGTCCGAGAGCGGCTGGAAACCCTCGGGGCCGCGACCGTCGACCTCTCGCGGGCGATAGAGGAGAGCAACGCGCTCGGGTCGCTCGGTCCGCAGTTCTGAGCCGGAGCCGTCCCACCGGCCCGCAGCGAACCGGACCCGGTCGCGTCGTCGAGGCGACCCCTCACGCCGACTCGGCGGGCGCGATTTCGGCCGCCTTCGCGCGGGCCCGAGAGACGATGGAGGGCTTCGCCTCGAAGTCCACCGTCACCTGGTCGCCCGCGTACGTCTCCTCCGCGACGTACCCGTGGTCGTGGACCCACGAGACGAGGCTCATCGCGTCGTCCGAGACGGGGAGGACGAGTCGCTCGCGCTCCCAGTCGGGGAGCTCGCCCTCGACGCGGTCACGGAGTTCGGCCACCCCGGCCCCGGTCTTCGCCGAGACCGCGATCGGATCGGGCGCGACGCCCGAGAGGGCGGCGCGCTTGTCCGCGAGTTCGCCGGGTTCCAGCCGGTCGATCTTGTTGAACACCGTGACGACGGGCGCCTCGTTGCGCTCGTAGAGGGTGTCGTGGCTCGTGACGAGCTTCTCGCGCATCTCCGCGACCGGCTCGCTGGCGTCGACGACGAGCAGCACGAGGTCGGCCCGGTAGACGGAGTCGAGCGTCGACTCGAACGACTCTACGAGCCAGTGCGGGAGGTCCGAGATGAACCCCACCGTGTCGGTGAGGAGGACGTCGCGCTTCTCCATCTCCGCCCGGCGCGTCGTGGTGCCGAGCGTCGTGAACAGCATGTCCTGCGACTCGGCGGTGGTGTCGAGGTCGCGGTGGCGGTCGGCGTTCTCGTCGACCGCCAGCTCGTCCGCGAGCCGGCGCATCAGCGTCGACTTCCCGGCGTTGGTGTAGCCAGCGAGGGCGACCAGGTCGAAGCCGGACTCGCGGCGCTGCTCGCGGCGCGCCTCCTCCTTCTCCGCGATCGACTCCAGCTCGTCGCGGATCTCGGATATCTGGCGTTTGATGTCGCGCTCGACGCTCTCGTCGTACTCGCCCAGCCCCATGAATCCGGGGCGCTCGTCGCGCTTCGCGAGGCTCGCCTTCGCCTCCGCTCGGGGGAGCTCGTACCGCAGCTCCGCGAGCTCGACCTGGAGCTGCGCCTTCCGCGTGTTCGCGCGCTGCCCGAAGATCTCGAGGATGAGCGTGAAGCGGTCGACCACCTCGACGCCCTCCGGGAGCTTCCCGCCGACGTTGAACGTCTGGTACGGGCCCACGTCGTTGTCGACGATCACCGCCTCGGCGCCGGTCCGGCGGACCAGGTCGCGGAGCTCCGCGACCTTCCCCTCGCCGAACATGAAGGCGGCGTCCTCAGTGCGGGTCTGCGTGAGTTCGTCGACCACCTCGTAGCCGGCGGCGGCCGCGAGCTGCCGGATCTCGGATAGGTCGGCCTCGCCGGAATCGACGCGCTTGGCGACGACCGCTCGGCGCATTCCGGTGATCGGTTCCCCGTCGCTGCCCAACTCCCCGTCGCTACCCGGCTCCCCGGCACCGCCGCTCATGGAAGGGGATCGCGGGCGGCGTTCGCGGCGTGATGTGCTGCCTGCACTGTTTCGGCCCCGTCTACGCCCTCGACGTATTTAAAATCGGGCTGGAGGGCGCGTTCGCCGCGGGTCGAGGCCCGCGGGGTCGGCGACCCGCGGCTTCAGTCGCGGGCTCGCCGGTGAGCGCCGCCCGTCTCCGCCACCGACCGAACCGTCGAGTCAGTCTCGCAGGCCCTCCACGACGGCCGCGATCCGGTCGATCGCGGCGTCGACGTCGGCCTCGTCGACGTCGAGGTGCGTGGTGAACCGCGTCGTGTAGTCGTCGAATTCGACACAGCCGACGCCGGCCTCCTTACACGCCGCGTAGAGCGACTCGGCCGGGATGCCGGCGTCCTCGGTGTGGGCCACGACGATGTTGGTGTCGGGCGCGGGCGCGTCGACGCCGTCGAGCGCGTCGAGACCGGCCGCGAGCCGCTCGGCGTTGGCGTGGTCCTCGGCGAGGCGGTCGACGTTCTCCAGCGCGCGGAGCCCGGGCGCCGCGATGATGCCCGCCTGGCGCATCCCGCCGCCGAACAGCTTGCGGACGCGGCGCGCATCCTGGATAAACGACTCGTCTCCGGCGAGGATCGAGCCCACGGGCGCGCCGAGCCCCTTCGAGAGGCAGAAGGTGACGCTGTCGACGGGGGCGACGATCTCGCTCGCGTCGACGCCGAGCGCGACCGCGGCGTTGAACACGCGCGCGCCGTCGAGGTGAATCGGCACGTCGGCGTCGCGTGCGGCCTCGGCCGCGGCCGCGATCCGATCGACGGGGATCGCCTTGCCGCCGCGGTAGTTGTGCGTGTTCTCCAGGCTGAGGAGCCCGGTACCGGGGCGGTGGAGGTCCTCGTCGACGAGCCCCTCGCGGACGGCGTCGGGCGTCGGGACGCAGCGCTCGCCGGCGTCTATCGTCCGCGTCTGGACGCCGGAGAGCTTGGCCGCGCCCGCCAGCTCCCACCGGTAGATGTGCGACTCGCGCTCTAAGAGGAGCTCCTGACCCGGTTCCGTGTGGGCGTGGACCGCGATCTGGTTCGCCATCGTTCCCGAGGGGACGTACAGCGCGGCCTCGGTGCCGACCGCCTCGGCGGCGCGCCGCTCCAGCTCGTTGACGGTCGGGTCGTCGCGGTACACGTCGTCGCCGACCTCGGCGGTCGCGGCCGCCTCGCGCATCTCCGCCGAGGGCGCCGTGACGGTGTCGGACCGCAGGTCGATGAACTCGTCGGACATCCGTTACGGGTCGTTCCGCGGCGGCGGACATATATCTCGCGCTCGACGAACGGCCGCGGCGACGGGGAGAGTTCGGCGGTTCCGCGTCCGGTCCCGGCGGTTCCGCGCGAGTCGGCCCGGTTCCGCGTCCGGTCCCTTCTTAACGGCCGGGATCGATCCGTCGCGTATGGCAACGGAAGCCGCGCCAGACGACGCAACCGACGCACCGGACGCCTACGACGCCCTCCTCGACCGGGTCCAGCGGTGGAACGCGGTCGGCAGCGCCTCCGGCGTCCTCGGCTGGGACCAGCAGGTGATGATGCCCGAGGGCGGCACGCCCGCCCGGTCGAAGCAGCTCTCGGCGCTCTCCTCCGTCCACCACGACATGGTCACCGCCGACGAGACGGGCGAGCTGCTCGACGAGCTCGACGACGCCGACCTCACCGACGAGCGGGCGGCGGTCGTCCGCGAGGTCCGCCGCGAGTACGAGCGCGCCGATGCCGTCCCGGTCGAGCTCGTCGAGGAGATCTCCGAGACGGGTTCCGAGGCGCTCCAGGCGTGGGAGGAGGCGAAGGCCGAAGACGAGTTCGAGACGTTCGCGCCCTACCTGGAGAAGCACGTCGAGCTGAAGCGAGAGTACGCCGAGCACATCGACCCCGACCGCGACCCCTACGAGGTCCTCTTCGAGGAGTTCGAGCCGTGCCTCTCGATGGAGCGCGCGGAGTCGATCCTCACCGAGCTCCGGGAGGCGCTCGTCCCGATGATAGAGGCGATCCGCGAGTCGGATGTCGACCTCGCGGTCGACACCTTCGAGGGGACGTTCCCCGAGGAGACGCAGGAAGCGCTCTCCCGTGACGCGCTGGAGCTCGTCGGCTACGACTTCGACCGCGGCCGCCTCGACGTCTCCTCGCACCCGTTCACCTCCGGCAACCAGTTCGACTGCCGCGTGACGACCCGGTTCGACGAGGAGGACCCGCTCGGCGCCGTCGGCTCGACGATCCACGAGTTCGGTCACGCGCAGTACAACCTCGGGCTCCCGCAGGAGCACTTCGGCACCCCGCTCGGGGAGTCCCGCGACCTCTCGGTCCACGAGTCGCAGTCGCGCCTCTGGGAGAACCACGTCGGCCGCAGCGAGGCGTTCTGGGAGCGGTTCCTCCCCGTGTTCCAAGAGCACTTCCCGCAGACGGAGGATGCGACGGTCCGTGACGCCTACGAGGCGTTCAACCAGGTGTACGAGGACAACTTCATCCGCGTCGAGGCCGACGAGCTCACCTACCACCTCCACATCGTCATCCGGTTCGAGATCGAGCGCGACCTGATCCGCGGCGACCTCGACGTCGAGGACGTGCCCGAGGTGTGGAACGACAAGTACGAGGAGTACCTCGGTATCCGCCCCGACACCGACAGCGAGGGGTGCCTCCAGGACATCCACTGGAGCCACGGCAACTTCGGCTACTTCCCCACCTACTCGCTCGGCTCCGTGATGGCCGCCCAGCTGTTCGACGCCGCCGAGGCCGACATCGACGACCTCGACGGGAAGATCGCCGAGGGCGAGTTCGACGACCTCCAGGACTGGCTCGGCGAGAACGTCCATCGGCACGGCTCCCGCTACGAGACGAACGAGCTCGTGAAACGGGCGACCGGCGAGGACTTCTCGGCGGACGCCTTCCTCGACTACGTCGACGAGAAGTACGGCGAACTCTACGGGATCTGAGTCGCTCCGTTCCCGCGACGTTTCATTTATATTCCCAGTCGGAACCCCGTCATCAACACGATGAGCGCGAGCATCACGGCGCCCTCGAACAGGCCGACGACGAGGTTCTGCTTCTCGATCGATTCGAGCCGCGAGGAATCCGGATCCGGCGACAGCGTCTCGTAGTACGCGCTGAGCTGGAGCCGGTGGGGAACCGCCAGCCCGAACGCGAACAGCCCCCAGCCGACGCCGAGCGCGAGCCCCGACCACGTCCCGCCGAAGCCGTACCCGAGCCCGAGGTCGGGCGTGAGGAGGACCGTCCCGGACAGCACCGTCGTCAGCGAGAAGCCGACGAGGAAGAAGACGGCCTTCGGAATCAGCGTCCTGTTCACCGCGGCCGACGCCTCCTCGTCGAGGCCGCCGAGCGTCGGACCGATGAGGGCCGGGAAGATGACCGCGAAGCCGAACCAGACCGCGCCGGCGGCGACGTGCGTGTAGAAGAGCAGTTCGGTGCTCGCGAGCGCGAGGCTCGCGGCGAAGAACGCCAGCGGCACGAGGAAGCTCCCGGCCGCGAACGCCGGGTTCGCGGCGTCTGCGAGGTGACGAACCCGGTCGACGAATCCCGACTCAGCGACGTGACGGCTACCTTCGTCAGCGACTGCCATGGACACCGGATCCGGGGTCTCCGTGAAATGCGTTCGGGTCGACACGATCCGGGCCGGTTCTCCGCCCCCGAGCGCGATCGGAGTCGCGGCCGCGCGACCGCGACCGCCTCACTTCTCGATGATGCTCTCCTCGACGGCCTCGCCGAAGTGACGCGCGACGTCCTCGTAGAACACGAGCGCCTCGTCGCCGGGCTCGACGTCGGTGACGGCCTTGCGCCCCTCGCTCGTGGCGATCTTCACGGTCTCGGCGTTCTGGATGAGCGTCTCGATCCGGTCGGTGCCGTCGTCGGTCTCGATCTCCGCCTGGATCCGGAACATCGGGCGCTTCTCGATCTTCACCCGCCCCACCACCGCCTCGCGGGTGTGGCCGTCGGTGTCGACGACCTGGACCTCGTCGCCGCTCGACAGCTCCGCGAGGTAGTTGGTGCCGCCCTCGGGGTTGCGGACGTACGCGTGGACCGCGCCCGCGTTCACGCGGAACGGGCGCGACTCGACGTACGGCGACTCCGCGGTCTCGGCGTGGACGAAGAAGAGCCCGCGCGACATCGAACCGACGAGCATCCCCTCGCTGTCGTCCATCAGCGATCCCGTGTCGATGCAGACGCGGTCCGCCATCCCGGTCTGTTCGATCTCCGTCACCTCGGCGCGGCGGAGGTCCAGCGTCTCGCGGTCGGCCGCGTCGCGGGCCTCGACCGCGCCGCGGATCTCGTCGGGCGAGTCGGAATCGAGGAGGACGCCGTCGGCGCCGATCTCCAGCGTCTCGAACGCGGTCCGGGCCTCGGCGGCGGTCGTCGCGCCCGCGACGAGGTGCGTCTCCTCGCCGACGCGGGCGATGAGGTTCTCGAGCGGGATGATCGACCAGTCCTCGCCGACGACCACGGTGAACTCGGCGTCTTCGGCCGCCGCCTCGGCGAAGCGCTCGTACTCGGTGCCGAGGACGCGGACGTACGCCCCCTGTGCGCGGTCGTCGCGACGGCGCAGCGTTGTCAGGTCCGCCGACCCGGAGAAGTCCTCGGGCATCGATATCGTCCCGTCGCCCTCCCCGCCCTTCCCGACGAAGTACGCGTCGGCCTCGACGTCGGTCTCGGCGTCGTCGATCACGTCGGCGTCGGAGCGGAACGCCGCCACGTTCACGTCGCCCAGCTCCCGGACGCGACCCACGTCGTCCTCGTCGACGAGCACCCAGTCCGCGCCGGCCTCGATCGCGGTCGTGACCCGTCGCTTGCGCGCCTCCCAGTCGCCGACGTCGCCGTCGGCCTTGACCCAGACCGTGCGTGTCATTACCGGAACCTCACGGCGCGACGGCTTGAAAACTGCGAAAGGAACAGCGGACCGGGCCGAACCGCGGCCCCGCGGTCAAGCCCCGCCCGACCTCACGCCTCGACGAACCCGCCCGCCCGGAGCGCCTCCTCGACGCCGGCGTCGTCGTGGACGACGGCGGAGACCGCCCGAGCGATCCCCTCGGGGTCGTCGTGCTGGAAGATCGACCGCCCCATCGACACGCCGGCGGCGTCGCCGTCCATCGCGCCGCGGACCATCTCCACCGTCTCGCGGTCGGTCCCCTTGGAGCCGCCGGCGATGACCACCGGCAGGCGGGTCGACTCCGTGACGCGTTCGAAGGAGTCGCCGTCGCCGGAGTAGCCCGTCTTCACCACGTCCGCCCCGAGCTCCTCGGCGAGCCGGACGGCGTGCCCGAGGGCCTCGGGATCGGACTCGTCGACGCCCGGGCCGCGCGCGTACGCCATCGCGAGGACGGGGAGCCCGAGGCGCTCGGCGTCGGCGGTCAGCTCCGCGAGCTCCTCGATCTGGTTCGGCTCGTACTCCGAGCCGACGTTGATGTGGAAGGAGACGGCGTCGGCGCCGGCGCGGACCGCGTCCTCGGCGGTGCCGGTGACGCGCTTGTCGCTCTCGTCGGGCCCGATCGTCGTCGACCCGTTGAGGTGGACGATGTAGCCCGCGTCGTTCTTGTTCTCGTGGACGCGGGGCGCGATCCCACGCTGGGTGAGCACCGCGTCCGCCCCGCCGCCGGTGACGCCGTCGATCGTCGACTCGATGTCGACGAGCCCCTCGACGGCGCCCATCGTGATCCCGTGGTCCATCGGGACGATGAGGTATCGGTCGTTCGTGGAGATGCGGTCGAGTCGTGCCGAGAGTCCTGCTGTCATGGTGTGGTGGGTCGTTGTGTGAGAGTGTGGCAATCGGAGGTAAGTCGGTTTCGTTCGGGGACGTATTGTGTCGTTTCGGTCCGCGGGCGTCCCGGTCCGACTCAGGCGGACTCGACGGCCTCGGTCCGCGAGCGGTAGCCGCGCTCGGCGCCCGCCTTCAGCTCTCGCGAGAGCGCCTCTAGACGGTCGGCCACCTCTTCGGTCGACAGGTCCTCCGCGACGCCCTCGGCGACCACGTCGACGAGCGCCGAACCGACGATGATCCCGTCGGCGCCGCCCGCGACGATGCGCTCGGCGTGCTCGCCGGTCGAGATGCCGAACCCGACCGCCTTCGGCACGTCGTACTCGCGGAGCCGGTCGAGGCTCTCCGTGGTCTGGTCGGAGACGTCGTCGCGGGCGCCGGTGGTCCCGAGCCGTGCCTGGACGTACACGTACCCCGACACGCGCTCCATCAGCCGGTCGAGGCGGTCCGCGCGGGTCGTCGGCGCGACGATGAAGACGAGGTCGAGCCCGAACTCGTCGCACGCCTCGCGCAGCGGGTCCGCCTCCTCGGCCGGGAGGTCGGGGACGACGAGCCCCTGAATCCCCGCGGCCGCCGCCCGCTCGACGAACGGCCGGGGACCGGTGCTCGCGGCTTCGCCGCTCGCGTTCGAGGCGCTTCGCGCCTCGCCGTCACCGTACTGGTAAATCAGGTTGTAGTAGGTCATACAGACGAGCGCGGCGTCGACCTCCACCTCCTCCGCGAACGCGAAGAACCGCTCCGGCGTCATCCCCGCGTCGAGCGAGCGGACGAGCGCCTCCTGGATCGTCGACCCCTCCGCGATCGGCTCGGAGAACGGGAGGCCGAGCTCGATCACGTCGGCGCCGCCGCGGTCGAGCGCCTCGACGTACGCCTTCGACGACTCGTAGTCCGGGTCGCCCACGACGAGGTACGGGACGTAGGCGGGGCCGTCCGCGAACGCGGCGGCGACGGCGTCGGAGTTGCCCGTCTCCCCCATTCAGATCCCCCCCGTGAACATCGACATGTCCGGCGCGTTCGGCACGTCGCGCCGGTCCGTCTCCTCGATGGCGGCGTCGAGGTCCTTGTCGCCGCGCCCGGAGACGTTGACGACGACGCGGTCGCCGAGGTCCTCGTGGTGCTCTTCGAGGTAGCCGAACGCGTGGGCCGTCTCAAGTGCGGGGATGATCCCCTCGGTGTTCGAGAGCCGGTGGAACCCCTCCAGCGCGGCGTCGTCGTCGACCGCGACCGGTTCGACGCGCCCCTCGTCGACGAGGTACGCGAGCTCGGGGCCGACCCCGGCGTAGTCGAGCCCGGAGGAGACGGAGTGGCTCTCCATGATCTGCCCGTCGGAGTCCTGGAGGAGCTTCGTCCGCGCGCCGTGGAGGACGCCCTCCTCGCCGGCGTACAGCGACGCGGAGTTGGGCGCGACGCCCGCCTCCTCGTCGACTTCGAGCGTGGAGCCGCCCGCCTCGACGGCGCGGAGCGCGACGGACTCGTCGTCGACGAACTCGGCGAAGGTCCCCATCGTGTTCGAGCCGCCGCCCGCGCAGGCGACCACGTCGGTCGGAAGCCCGCCCGTCTTCTCGATCGCCTGCTCGCGGGCCTCCTCGGAGATGACCGCCTGGAAGTCGCGGACCATCACCGGGAACGGGTGCGGCCCGACGATGGACCCGATCACGTAGTGGGTGTCCTCGACGGTCGCCGCCCAGTCCCGCATCGTCTCGGAGATGGCCTCCTTGAGCGTGCCGCGCCCCGTCGTCACCGGCTTCACCTCCGAGCCGTTGAGCTTCATCCGGAACACGTTGGGGCGCTGGCGGTTGATGTCGCGCTCGCCCATGTAGATCGTACAGGGCATGTCGAGGTGCGCGGCCGCCATCGCGGTCGCGGTGCCGTGCTGCCCGGCGCCGGTCTCCGCGATGATGCGCTCCTTGCCCATGTACTTCGCGAGCAGCACCTGCCCGAGCGCGTTGTTCAGCTTGTGTGCGCCGCCGTGGAGGAGGTCCTCCCGCTTGAGGTACACCTCCGTGTCGTAGCGCTCCGAGAGCCGGCCGGCGCGCTGGAGCGGCGTCGGCCGCCCGCCGAAGTCGGCGAGGCGCTCGCGGAACTCGTCCATGAACCCGTCCTCGTTGTTCAGGACGTAGCGCTCGTAGGCGTCGGTCAGCTCCTCGATGGCGGGCATCAGCGCCTCCGGAACGTACTGGCCGCCGTAGCGGCCGAACTTCCCGTCGTCGCGGCCGCGCTCGCGGCCGGGGCGCCGCGCCCGCTCCGTTTCCTCCGTCGTCCGCGTGTCGGTCTCGCTCATGTGGGGGTCTCCGTGGTGTCTTGGGTGTCGCTCACGTCCTCCTCGTCCGCGACCGCGCCGCCCTCCGCGGCGCCGTCACCGTCCGCCTCCGTCCGCACCAACTCGCGCGTGTTCGCCTCCACGTCGCCGTCCATTATCGCGCTGCCGACGAGCAGCGCGTCGGCGCCCGCCGCCCGCATCCGGCGGACGTCCGCGGGCGATCCAATGCCGCTCTCGGCGATCAGCGTCACGTCGTCCGGGACGCCGGGCGCCACGGACTCGAAGGTTTCGAGGTCGACGACGAGCTCCGCGAGGTCGCGGTTGTTCACGCCGACCGTCGTCGCGCCCGCGTCGAGCGCGCGTTCCAGTTCCCCGCGGTCGTGGACCTCGACGAGGACCTGAAAGCCGCGGTCGCGGGCGGCCGCGAGCAGGTCCGGGAGGTCGTCGCCGACGAAGCGAGCGATCAGGAGGACGACGTCGCTCTCGACGGCGTCCAACTGTCCCTCGTCGACGACGAAGTCCTTCCGGAGGACCGGCACGTCGACGGCGTCGCGCACGCGTTCGAGCGTGTCGACGCTCCCGCCGAAGTGCTCCGGCTCGGTGAGCACGCTCAGCGCCGCCGCCCCGCCGGCGACCATCCCCTCCGCGAGCGCGACCGGGTCGTCGTCGCGAGCGCCATCGGTCGTCGGGCTCGTCGGCTTCACCTCGGCGATCACCGGGACGCGCCCGTCGGTCTCGGCCCGCTCGAACGCGGCCGAGAGGTCGCGTGAAGCGACCGAGACGCTCTCTCCCGAGCCCGCGTCGGCGCGCTCCCGAGCGGCGGACAGGATCGATCTGACCGCCGGCGCCAGCTCGTCTGGATCGTCCATTACTATACACTAATGTACGTATCTGTTCATAAGGCTTGCGGGCCTCGCCGATCGACTCGGAATCGACGCGGGGCCGGGTCGGGGACCCGCGCCTGCGATCCAAACTCGGTCTCGCGGCCGGTGATTTAAGTGTTCGACCCTTCCAATGGAGGGTATGAGTATGTCGGGCACGTCCGGCGTTTTCGCCCGGGAGTTCGACGAGATCGGTCGGACCGTACAGGTCGGGTTCGCCGGCGGGCGCGTCATCTCGGTGTCGTTCCCCGCCGATCCGCCGGCGGACGCAGAGACCGATCACGAGTTACTGGACCGGATCGACGCGTACCTCGACGGCGAGCGCGACGAGTTCCACGAGGTCGCGCTCGGACTGACGGTTCCCACCGAGCAGCGGGAGGTGTTGGAGTCGCTTCGGAGCGTGCCCTACGGCGAGGACGTCTCCGTGAGTCGGCTCGCGCGGCTCGCCGGGTTCGACCCCGACGACGCCGACGACTTGGAAATCGTGACCGACGCGCTCACCGACAATCCGATACCCGTCCTGCTCCCGGACCACCGAGTGGGCGGCGGACCGCACGCGACGCCGAGCGACGTCCGGAGCGCGTTCCGGCGCGTCGAGGGCCTCTCTCAGTGACGGTGCCCCGCGTCGGCGTGCGAGACCGGAGAGCCTCGCATGAGAACTCTCTGTGATCGTTCGGTATCGGCGGCGACGAGGCGTTGCGACTCGACGCTCGGTCGCCCGCTGAACGACGGCAGACACCGGGCCGTCAAGTCCGCTGCGCTCGCGGACTCAGATCTCGAAGTCGGGGGTGTCGAACGCGCCCTCGTCGGCGTCGACGTCGTACCCCTTGATGCCGGTGAGCGCCAGGTCCAGCGTCGCCTCGGCGTCCCACCGGCCCGTGTTGACCACGAGGTCGTAGATGGAGCGGTCGCTCAGGTCGATCCCGTAGTATGACTTGTAGCGCTGCTCCTCGATGACCTCGCGGACCTGCATCTCGGAGGTCATCTCCTCGCGCTCCGCCGTGCGGTCCGCGCGGACCTCGTCGGGCGCGTCGAGCCAGATCCGAATGTCTGCGCGGTTACCGGCGATCCAGCCCGCGAGCCGCGACTCCAGCACGAACGCCTTGTTCGCGGCACCCCACTTCTCGGCGATCCGGCGGAGCCGGCGGTCGAGCGCGCGGTCGATCTCCTCGGACTCGCCGGTCTCGGCGATGAGCTGCGAGAGGCTCATGTCCCGCTCGGCCGCGATCTCGCGGAACAGCTCGCCGCCGGAGACGTAGCCGCAGTCGAGCGCCTCGGCGATCCCCTCGACGAGCGTCGTGGCCCCGCAGCCCGGCGGGCCGGAGACGGTGACGAACAGGTTCCGGTCGATCCGTCGGTCGGGCTCCGGCGAGGTGCCGCTCATGCGTGTGGCGCCACGGATGGCCGCCGGATAAACGGGTCGGTTCCGCGAACGTCCGCGGAGCCGCCGGATAAACGGGTCGGTTCCGCGAACGTCCGCGGAGCCGACGCAACCGATTTCCCTTCCCGAGCCCTCGTGAACGTCGTGAGCGAGACCACGGATCGCGGCGACGAGGCCGCCGCTCGGGCGCTCCTTAGCGACGCCGTCTCTCGCGGCGCTATCCCGGATCCGAACTTCGATCCGGAAACGGTCACGATCGGTGACGCCGACGTGCTCGCTCGGCTCTCGCCGCCGGTCCGTCGCTGGTGGGTCGAGCGGTTCGGCGGGTACGTCGCCGAGAACGGCGGCTTCTTCACGCCGCCGCAGCGCGAGGCGATCCCCCACGTCGACGCCGGCCGGAACTGCCTCGTCGCCGCGCCGACGGGCAGCGGGAAGACGCTCGCCTCCTTCCTCGCGGTCCTCGACGACCTCTTCGCGCGCGACCGCGCCGGCGAGCTGGAGAACTCCGTCTACTGCCTGTACGTCTCGCCGCTGAAGTCGCTCGCGAACGACATCGAGCGCAACTTGGAGGCGCCCTTGGCGGGGATCGGCGAGGCCGTCGCCGCGGCGGAGGCGGACGGAGACGGTACGGACGCGACCCGGGAAGCCGCTCTCGACGACGCCGGAGACCCTTACGAGCCCGGCGTCAGGCAGGCGATCCGGCACGGCGACACCTCGAAGGCGGACCGGCAGGCGATGCTCTCGGAGACGCCGCACGTCCTCAACACCACGCCCGAGACGCTTTCGATCCTGCTCAACTCGCCGAAGTTCAAGGAGAAGCTCCGCACCGTCGAGTACGTGATCGTCGACGAGATCCACTCGCTGGCCGCGAACAAGCGCGGCACCCACCTCTCGGTGTCGCTGGAGCGGCTGACCGAGCTCGCGCGGAACGGCGAGGGGGAAAGAGAGACCGCGATCACTCGGATCGGCTGCTCTGCGACCGTCGAACCGCTCGACGGGATCGCCTCGTTCCTCGTCGGGCGCGAGCGCGTCGCGGGCGAGGCGGGCGACGTCGACGGGTTCGAGACGCGCCCCTGCGAGGTGGTCGACGCGCGGTTCGCCCGCGAGTTCGACCTCGAGCTCCGGACGCCCGCCGCCGATCTGATCCACACGCCGCGGTCGGCGGTCACCGACCGCTTCTACGAGTCGCTGCGCGAGCTGATCGACTCGCACGAGAACACGCTGGTGTTCACGAACTCCCGGTCGGGCGCCGAGCGCACGCTCCAGGAGCTCCGCCAGCGGTTCGACTACGACGAGTCGGACTCGGGCTGTCACCACGGGAGCCTCGGGGAGGCCCAGCGCACCCGGGTCGAGGAGGGGCTGAAGTCGGGCGAGCTCGACGTGGTCACCACCTCGACGAGCCTCGAACTCGGCATCGACATGCCGCACCTCGATTTGGTCGTTCAGGTCGGCTCCCCGAAGTCGGTCGCGGCGCTGCTCCAGCGCGTCGGCCGCGCGGGCCACAGCCCGGGCGAGACCGTCGAGGGGCGGGTGTTCGCGCTCGACCGCGACGAGCTGATCGAGTGCGCGACGCTGCTCGCGCGCGCCGAGGACGGGTTCGTTGACCGGGTGTTCCCGCCCGAGGGAGCCTACGACGTCGCCGCCCAGCACGTCTACGGAATGGCCATAAACCGGATCCGACCGGACCGGGAGGTCCGCGAGGTCCTCCGTCGCGCGCACCCGTACCGCGACTTCGACGGCGGGGCGTACGAGCGGCTCATGCGGTACCTCACGGGCGACTACGACGGGCTCGAAGCGAAGAACGTCTACCCGAAGGTGTGGCGCGACGCCAACGACCCGCCCGACGGCGAACACCACCATCCCGAGTACCCCGTCGGTGAGACGCTGGTCGGGAAGCGCGGGCAGCTCGCGCGGGTCATCTACATGACGAACGTGGGGACGATCCCCGACTCGTTTACCTGTGACGTGTTCACTCGCGACGACCGGTGGGTCGGCACCCTCGACGAGTCGTACCTCGACACGCTGGAGTCGGGCGACGTGTTCGCCCTCGGCGGCGAGCGGTTCGCGTTCCGCTACCGCCGCGGCTCGAAGGTGTACGTCGACCGGACGAGCGAGCGCCCGACGGTCCCGTCGTGGTTCGCGGAGCGCCTCCCCCTGTCCGCCGACCTCGCGCGGGAGGTCCTCGAGTTCCAGGCCGAACTCCTCGACCGGCTGGCCGGCGACGGCCCGAACGCGGGCCCGGCCGCGGTCCGCGCGTGGCTCCGCGAGTTCCCCCTCGACGGGAACTCGGTCCGCGCGCTCGCCCGGATGTACGACGAGCAGGTCCGGTACGCCGGACCGGAGGCCGTCTCGACGCCCGACCGCCTCGTCGTCGAGGAGGAGCTCGACCGCAACGAGTACAAGCGCCGGTTCTACGTCCACTCCGTCTACGGCCGGCGGTTCAACGACGGGCTCTCTCGGCTCGTCGCGGCCGCGGTCGCGGACCGGACCGACGCCAACGTCGCCGTCGCGGTCGCGGACCGCGGCTTCAGCCTCGCGCTCCCGCTGAACCGAAAGGTCGACGTGGCACGGATTCTGGCCGATCTCGACCCGGAGACGGTCCGCGAGGACCTCCGCGAGGCGGTTCAGGGAACGGACCTGCTTCAGCGCTACTTCCGGATCGACGCGGGGCGATCGCTGATGATCCTGAAACGGTACAAGGGGTACGAGAAGTCGGCCGCCGAACAGCAGGTGTCCGCCGAGATGCTGCTGTCGTTCGCGGCCGACTTGGAGGAGTTCGCCGTGCTGGAGGAGACGTACCGCGAACTGCTGGAAGACCGGCTCGACGTCGAGGGGATCCGCGAGATCGTCGGGCGGGTTTCGGCCGGCGACCTCGCGGTCGAACACCGCGTCGTCGACTCGCCCAGCCCCCTCGCGTTCGGCCTCGCGACCCTCGTCGACTCCGACACCGTCATCGCCGACGACGAGTCGGCCGTACTCCGCGAATTCCACGCCCGCGTGATGGAGGAGATAGGCGAGGCGCCGCCGGGCGCCGACGGCGGTGCCGGTGACGAGGGGGACCACGACGCCGAACCGCCCGCGGACCGCGGACCAGACTGACATGTCCGGTCCCGAGTCGCCTCCGGCCGCGTCCGCGCCGCCTCGGCTCCGTCTGCGGTTCGCCGGGAGGGTCGCGCTCGGCGCCCTCGGACTCGCCGTGCTGCGGGGCCCGCTCGGGACCGCGTGGGTCCTCGCCGCGGCCGTCCCCGGCGCGTACCTCGCCGCGTACGCGCGGACCAACCTCGACGCGAACCGCTCGCCGGACGGCGGGGAGCCGTTCGCGCGGCTCGGCACGGCGAACGGGATCACCCTGTTCCGCGGCTGGCTCGCGGCGGTCCTGACCGGCGCGCTGGTCGCGTCCCCGCCGGACCCGCGGATCCCCGTCGCGCTCTTCGCCGGCGCGGTCGGCCTCGACGCGGTCGACGGCGCGGTCGCCCGACGCACCCGCGAGACGGTCCTCGGCGCGCGGCTCGACGGCGCGACCGACGCGCTGGCCGTCCTCGTCGGCGCCGCGGTCGCCGTCGCGCTCGGGTCACTCCCGGCGTGGTACCTCCTCGCGGGCGCGGTCTGGTACGCCTACGCCGGGTCGCTGTGGCGGCGACGGCGGAACGGGGAACCGGTGTACGATCTCCCCCCGAGCCGGATCCGCCCGTTCGTCGGCACCGCGCAGTTCGCCGTCGTCGCGCTCGCGCTCCTCCCGAGCGTCGGCGGCGCGGGCGGAACCCCCCGGCTCACCGCGCTCGCGGGGGTCGTGCTCGCGGCGCTGTTGGGGAGCTTCGCGCGCGACTGGGCGGCCGCGACGGGGCGGCTCGGCCGCGACGACCCGCCGCTCGCGTCCGGACGGGGCGGCGACTGAACGGGGCGGTGACGGACTCGGCGCGGAGTCGGCCGAGTCTACGATTCTCTCGACAACAGGACCGCGAGGACGCCGATCAGCAGGATCTGCGCGACCTTGTCGACGGCGCCGTAGATTCCGATGTCGGCCGGGAACGAGTACGTCCCGGCGACGAAGTTGATGACGTACCACAGGACGATCTGTCCGGCGGTGAACGGGATTCCGAGCGCGTACGTCAGCCGCCGCCGGTAGCCGGCGATGATCGCCGTCACGCCCGCGCCGAAGCCCAGGGTCGCGACGAAGAAGGAGATCCCCAGCGCCCCTCCGACCTGAACGCCGAGCACGGCGTGTACGATCCCGGACACGGTCGCGGCGAGGATTCCGATCCAGTGGAGGGAAGTCAGCGATTCGACGTCGACGCCGGCGTCGGAGCGTGCCATGGACACGTGGAACACGGACTCGGACGGCTTATGTCTACTCCTCGTCACCGCGGTCGACGGACGGGATTCCCGTCCCCGTTACTGCCGTGGGTTTATGCCGGATCGGTCCGTGTAATCGCTAATGACACATCGTCTCGGTCGTCGGTCGCGGACGGGTGAGTCCGCGTGAGCGACGGCGACGCGGAACGAGCGGTGGAGTTCACCGGGCCGGAGCGCGTCGAGGTCGTCCCGATCGACGACCCCGTCCCCGATCCCGACGAGGTGGTCGTCGAGGCGTCGGTGTCGGCGGTCAGCGCAGGCTCCGAACTGCTCGCGTATCGCGGGGAACTCGACCCCGAGACGGTCGCGGACGAGGAGCTGTCCTCGCTCGACGGCGACCTCTCGTACCCGCTCCGGTACGGCTACGCGGTCGTCGGTCGGGTGACGGCGGTCGGCGACGCCGTCGACCCGTCGTGGCGCGACCGGACCGTCTTCGCGTTCAACCCCCACGAGAGCCGGTTCGCCGTCTCCCCCGACGCGCTCCGCACGGTCCCGGACGGGATCGACCCGGAGACCGCGACGCTGTTCGCGAACGCGGAGACGGCGGTCACCCTGACGCTCGACGCCGCTCCCCGGATCGGCGAGCGCGTCGCGGTGTTCGGCCAGGGCGTCGTGGGCCTGCTCACGACCGCGCTGCTCGCGCGGAGCGGCGCCGAGACCGTCGTCGCGGTCGAGCCGAAGGACCGCCGGCGGGAGTTGGCGGCCGAGTTCGGCGCCGACGCCGTCGTCGACCCGAGCCGGTACGACGGGCGCGAGGGCGTCGTCGACGCGGTCCGCGAGCGGGCCGGCGACGGCGTCGACCTCGCCGTAGAGGTCTCAGGGCGACCCGAGACCCTCAAAACGGCCGTCGAGACCACGCGGTTCGACGGCCGAGTAATCGTGGGCTCGTGGTACGGGACCAAGCGAGCCGACCTCGGCTTCGGCGACCACTTCCACCGGGGGCGAGTCACCGTCCGGAGCAGTCAGGTCACCACCATCGCGCCCGAGCTCCGCGGGCGCTGGGACAGCGAGCGGCGCCGCGAGACGGCCTGGCGCGAGCTCCGACAGCTCGACGCCGACCTCGACGTGGCCGACCGGCTCGTCACCGACCGCGTCCCAGTCGTGGGCGCACCGACCGCGTACCGACGGCTCGCGGACGAGGCCGAACCGACCCTCCAGGTCCTGTTCACCTACTAATGTACGAACTGACCGTCAGCGAGTCGTTCGTCGCACAGCACTACCTCACCGTCCCGAACCCGCCGGCCGACGAGGCGGAGCTCCACTCGCACACGTTCGAGGCGGAGGCGACGTTCCGCGGCCCGGAGCTCGGCGAGCACGGCTACCTGCTCGACATCGACCTCGCGCTGGAAGCGATCGCGGACGCGGCCGACCGCTACCGCGACGAGACGCTCAACGATCACTTGGAGGGGAACCCGAGCGCCGAGCGGCTGGCGCGGGCCCTGTTCGACGCGCTCGCGGACGTGGACGCCCCGGCCGCGACGGAGCTGACCGTATCGGTTCGGGAGGACGACGCCGCGAGCGTCTCGTACACCGGCGAGCTGCGGTGACCGCGGGATGCGCGTCGCGCTCGTCCTCGCCGGCGACATCGAGTCCGGGTCGGGCGGCTTCTACTACGACCGGCGGCTCCGCGACCGGCTCCGCGAGCGCGGCCACGCGGTCGAGGTCGTCTCGCTGCCGCGAGGGTCGTACCGGGAGCGCCTCGCGCCGAACCTCCGCGCCCGCGGGCTCGCCGACCGGCTCTCCGGTTTCGACGTCATCGTCGAGGACGGGTTAGCGCACCCCTCTCTGCTGTGCGCCAACCGGCGGCTCGACGCGCCGACCGTCGCGCTCGTTCACATGATCGCTTGGCGTGCGCGTACGGCGGAGGCGGCGGCCCGGGCGGGGGGGACCGGACTCGGCGGGCGCCTGCGCGCCGAACTCGGGCGCCGCGGCGTCGCGGCCGTCGAGCGCCGGTTCCTCCGCGGGGTCGACGCCGCGGTGTACAACGCCGAGACGACGCGGCGCGACGCGGCCGGGCTCGGCGGGCCCGACCGCAACACCGTCGCGCCCCCGGCCGGCGATCGGTTCGACCCCGTGACCGCGGCGTCAGAGATCCGCGAGCGGGCGGAGACCGGCCCGCTCGAGGTGACCTTCCTCGGCAACGTCGTCCCCCGGAAGGGGCTCGACGCGCTCGTCGAGGGGGTCGCACGGCTGGACGGGACCGACGTGGACTGGCGGCTGACGGTCGTGGGCGACCGGAGCGTCGATCCGGGCCACGCCGAGTCGGTCGCGGACGCGGCCGACGCGGCCGGGATCGGCGACCGGGTCGACTTCGCCGGCCGCCTCGGCGACGAGGCGGTCGCGGCTCGGCTCCGCGAGAGCCACGTTCTCGCGGTTCCCTCCCGCTACGAGCCGTTCGGCATGGTGTACCTGGAGGCGATGGGGTTCGGCTGCGTCCCGGTGGCGACGACCGCGGGCGGGGCGGGCGAGTTCGTCCGCGACGGCGAGTCGGGGGTCCTCGTTTCCCCCGACGACCCTCGGGCCGTCGCCCGGGCGCTCCGGGACCTCGACGACCGCGACCGGCTGGCGGCGATGGGGACCGCCGCGCGCCGCGACTACGAGGCGCGGCCGGGGTGGCCCGAGACGCTCGACCGCGTCGTCGAGTTCCTCGAAGCCGAGGCGGCGCGCGGGGCGGACGACCGGGCGGCCGGCGAGCGAGGGGAGCGAGGTGAGCGCGCGTGACCGATCACGCGGCGTACCTCGACGCGAAGCGCGCGCTCGACGACCGGTCGCTGAACCGCGACGTCCTCGACCGGTTCGCGGCCGAACTCCCGCCCGAGCCGGAGGTCCTCGAAGTCGGCGCGGGCACGGCGACGATGGTCGAGCGGCTCGTCGACTGGGGTGTGATCGAAGGGGGTCGGTGGGTTGCGGTCGACGCCCACGAGGAGGCCCTCGCGGCGGGCGAGGCCCGGATCGGCGACGCGGTCGGCAATGTCGCGGTCGAGTTCCGCGCGGCCGACGCCTTCGAGTTCGCGGCGGAGGCCGCGGGCGCCGGCCGGCGGTTCGACGCGGTCGTCGGCTGCGCGTTCTTCGACGTGGTCGACGCGGCGCCCGCGGTCGACGCCCTCGGCGAGGTGACCCCCGTCGCGTACGCGCCGATCACCTACGACGGCGAGACGCGCTTCGCGCCGCCGGATCCCGACGACGACGCCGTCCTCGACCGCTACCACCGTCACATGCGGGAGTTCCGGCCCGGGGGTCCGGACGGGGCGGCGGCGCTGGCCCGGGAGGCGACCGTGATAGCGGAGGGCCCCTCGCCGTGGCGGATCGAACCGCCGTACGAGTCGGGCGAACGGACGGTCCTCGCGCACCTGCTCGACACCGTCGAGGAGGCCGTCGGGGAGACCGGCTACGACGCGAGCGACTGGGCGGACGGGCGGCGGGAGGCGCTCGGTGACGGCCGGCTGCGCTACGAGGCGGCGAACCGGGACCTGCTGGTCCGGCTGGAGTGAGACGCGACCGGGAGCGATCGTGGGCGTCCGTCGGCTACGGCCGGGGCGGCACGTCCGGTATCGGGTCCGGGAGCCCCTCCAGTAGCAGCGTCGTGTAGTAGAGGAAGACCGCGAGCGCCGCGAGCGACAGCAACAGCAGGAACAGCAGGATCAGTCGCTCGTCGCTGCGGACGACCGCGGCCGTGTCGGCGAGGAACCGCCCCCAGGCGCCGCGCTGAGTCATGGACCCGTCGTTGCGGCCGCGTCCGCTTAAAACTGGGAGGCGAGGCGGCCGGGTCGGTCGAACCGGTCCGGCCCGCTGGCTCGAACTCGGCCTGTCGGGTCGACCTCGGTCCGTAAACTCGACCCGATCCGCCGCCGGCGACCGTGCGCTGTCAGTCGTCGGAGGGGGACACGGGAGAGCGACCGAGGGGCTCGCCGTCGACGGGCTCGTCGGGGTTCGCGTCGATAGCGGCGTCGGAGAGGCCGAACTGCGCGTCGACGTCGGCCTCCTCGCGGACGTGGACGGTGCCGCGGTGGACCGCGATGGCGTCCGCGAGGTGGAGCCGGACCGCGTCGATCAGCACGTCGGCCTCGAGGGGCTGCCCGCGGCGCTTGATGGCCTCGACGTCGGCGCCCGGCGGCACGTCGAAGGCGCGCTGGGCGATGACCGGGCCCTGGTCGAGGTCGGTCGTGACGTAGTGGGCGGTGACGCCCGCGATCCGGACGCCCGCGTCCTTCGCCTGCCGGTACGCCTCCGCGCCGGGGAACGCCGGCAGCAGCGAGGGGTGGACGTTGATGATCCGCCCCTCGTACCGGAAGACGACCTCCGGCGAGAGGATGCGCATGTAGCGGGCCAGCGCGATGAGGTCGACGTCGTACTCCGCCAGGAGGTCGAGGAGGCGCCCCTCGTCGGTGTTGCCGTTGCCGTCGCCCACGTCGTAGAACGGCTTGTCGTAGCGCTCCGCGAGCGACCGGAGGTCGCCGCGGTTGCCGATGACGACCGGAATTTCCGCCTCCGCGCCGTCGTCGGCCAGCTCGTCGTTGGCCTCGGCCTCCAGGAGGGCCTCGGGCGCGTGCGTCTCCTTCGTGACGAGGATCGCGACCCGGCGGGCGTCGCGGTCGCTCGGGAAGCGGACCTGGATGTCCACGTCGAGCTCGCGGCCGAGCTCGGCGAGCGCGCGGCGCAGTTCGCCGCGGGAGGTGTCCATCTCCGACGCGTCGACGCGGGTCGTCATCCGGAAGACGCCCTCCCGGACCGCCTGGTCGAGGTCCTCGATGTTGATTCCCCGCTCGAACAGCAGGGAGGTGACCCGCGCGATGAGTCCGGTCTTGTCTCCTCCGACGACCGTGATCTCGGTCAGTTCGCGGGTCATGCGACGATCACCTCCGCGGGTTCGAGCGGCTGCATACAGATCACCCAGCAGTCGGAGGGTTTTGCCCCTTTCGTTCCGTGCGCTCTCTGCCTCCCGCACGAACGACCGGCACATATCCACAAACGTGCCCATAAACGCCGTTCCAAAACGGTTTTTACACACGACTCCGCACCGATAGGTATGACCGCGTACACGGCGACGGTGACGGTCCGGCTGAAGCGGGGCGTCCTCGACCCGGAGGCCGAGACGACCCAGCAGGCGCTCGAACGGCTCGGGTTCGACCTGTCGGATCTCCGCTCGGCGGACCGGTTCGAGGTGGACCTCGACGCCGCCGACGCCGACGAGGCCGCCGACCGCGCCGGCGAGATGGCCGAGCGGCTGCTCGCGAACCCGACGATCCACGACTACGACGTCGCGGTCGCGGAGCGATGACGGTGGCCAACGCGGGGTGGGCGGCGTGACCGTCGCCGTCGTCCAGTTCGGCGGCTCGAACTGCGACCGCGACGCCGTCCGCGCGCTGGACCACCTCGGCGTCGACGTCGAGCGCGTCTGGCACGGGGACGGCCTCCCCGACGACGCTGAGGGAATCGTCCTCCCCGGCGGCTTCTCCTACGGCGACTACCTGCGCGCCGGCGCGATGGCCGCCCGCGCCCCGATCATGGAGGAGGTCCGCGCCGCGGCCGACGACGGCGTCCCCGTGCTCGGTGTCTGTAACGGCGCGCAGATCGGCTCGGAGTCCGGGCTGACGCCCGGCGCGTTCACCACGAACGCCTCCGCGCGCTTCCAGTGCGAGCCGGTCCACCTGCGCGTCGAGCGCGCCGACACGCCGTGGACCGCGGCCTACGACCGGGGCGACGTGATCGAGGTCCCCATCGCGCACGGCGAGGGGCGCTTCGAGATAAGCGAGCCCGCCCACGCCGACCTCGTCGACGACGACCGCGTCCTCTTCCGCTACTGCGACCCGGACGGGAACGTGACCGAGGAGGCTAATCCGAACGGCTCGACCGACAGCGTCGCCGGCGTCCTCGGCGAGCGCGAGACGGTCGCCGTGCTGATGCCCCACCCCGAGCGCGCCACCCTCCCGGACCTCGGTCGCAGCACCGACGGTGCGGGAGTTCTCGAAGCGTTCGCCTAACTGTCGCCTTTTTGCGGCCGGCCGCCGAATCGGCTCCCATGCGAGCGCGACACATCGACCACGTCAACCTCCGAATCCCGGGCGACGGCGCCGACGACGCCCGCGAGTTCTACGGCGAGAAGCTCGGATTTGGCATCGAGGACGCGCTGTACGCGGCCGACGAGAAGCCGTTCCTCGACGTGCGGCTCTCGGCGACCGCCGTGATCCACCTCTGGCCGACCGACGAGTTCGAGCGGCCGACGAAGACGAACTACGACCACGTCGCGGTGGTCGTCGAAGAGTCGGTCGAGGAGATCGAGCGCGAACTCGAAGACGCGGGCGTCGCAGTCGAGAAGACGCTCGACTCGCCGCTCGGCGCGACCGGCGAGGCGGGCGCGGTGTACGTCCGCGACCCGTTCGGCTACCGGGTGGAACTGAAAGCGCGGGTGTGAACGGAGCGACGGCGGGTTGCGATCGCCGTCAGTCGTCGGCGGCGTCGCTCCCCGTCACCGCCTGTTCCTCGTCGGCGCGCAGCAGGCGTTCAGCTCGGTCTCGGTCCTCGGGGTAGCCGACGTCGACCCGCCAGCCATCCATCGGGATCGCGTCGATGCTCCGGCCGGACTCAAGCAGGAGGTCGATCGTGTCCGGGAGTTCGTACTCGCCGCGGTCGGAGGCTTGGACGAGGTGGCAGGCGTGGAATATCGCCGGAGAGAAGGTGTAGAACCCGGTCATCACCAGGTTCGACGGCGGGTCGTCCGGCTTCTCGACCACTTCGACGATCTCGCCGTCCTCGGTGGTCTCACAGACGCCGTACCGGGAGGCCTCCTCGATCGGGACCTCTTCGACCAGGAAGGCCGCGTCCACGTCCCCGCGGCGCTGACGGTCGATCACGTCTCCCAGGTTGGCGTCGAAGACGTTGTCGCCGAGCATCAGCGCGAACTCCTCGTCGACGTACGGCTTGGCCTGTAAGAGCGCGTGAGCGAGGCCGAGCTGCTCGCGCTGGTGGGCGTACGTGATCGGCACGCCCCGGAAGCTGTCGCCGTACCGGTCGATGATCTGGCTCTTCCGGTAGCCGACGACCACGACGAACTCCGAGATCCCCACCTCGACGAGCTGCTCGAAGACGTGCTCCAGCAGCGGTCGGCCGTCCACCTCGACGAGGGCCTTGGGCTGATCGTCGGTCAGCGGCTTGAGTCGCGTGCCTTTCCCCGCCGCGAGGATGACTGCCTTCATACACGCCCCTGGCCGGAACACGACCTAAAGTATGAGCGGCCTTATTTGGTCGGTAGCGGCAGTACGAAGCCGTTCGAACCGAAACGGTGCGCCCGCGACGACACCCTGAACCCGTTCCCCGGCCGTCGGCGCCTCGGTTCCGCTTAGTCGGTCGGACCCGCATCCTGCCGACGCATTCCACGGACGCGGCCGGCAGCGCCGGCCAGCGTCCCGGCGCCGTGAATCAGGCCCGATCGCAGCGGCAGCCCGATGTAGTTCGTGGGCGTGACCGCGTCGGCGAGGATCATCAACCACTGCTCTCGCTCGCTCCGCCCCTGTTTGGCCCACAGGTACGGTCGCTCGACCTCCTGACGATACGTCTTCGTGAGGTAGTCCGACACCGAGTCCGCGTATACGTGATCGACCACCAGGTCCGGGTCGTAGTATATGGGCGAGACCCTGAGGACCCGCTCCGCGAGCTCGAGCTCCTCGTGTCCCCACGGGATCTCCTCGTCCCACCCGCCGACCTCGTCGAACACCGCTCGCCTGACCCCCATGTTACAGCCCCAGAAGCGCGTGACGTAGCGCGGCTCGTCGCCGAAGTCGTAGTGTTTGGTGAGATTCCCGGCGAAGATGTCGTCGCGGGGGTGGACCGTCCTCCCAGCGACGGCCGTCTCCGTTTCGAACAGCTCGGACATCCGAGCGAGGTACCCCTCGCGCGGCCGGGAGTCGTCGTCGAGGAACACCAGTTTGTCCGACTCCGCGCGCTCGATGCCCGCGTTCCGGGCAGACGTCGCCGTGGGCTCGCTCTGGAGGCAGACCTCGTAGTCGGAAAACGAGTTGGACTCCAAGTGGTCGATACACTCGACCTCGTCTCGAGGCTTCAGCGTGGGGATAATGACACTGATGTCCGTCATACACCTTAGATCGGCGGTTCTCGCTTTCGTTATAGATTACTTACCAGTTGTTCGGACGGTCCCGCGGTCCTCCCGCTCCGAAATGGGCCGAGCCGTTTGGCCAGCGTTGACGCGTCGACGGCGCTCGCGGTCTCGTCTCGCACCGGTAACGATACGTTACTCTAGGGTACGAAGATCGTAACTAGGCCGCGGAACCGTGACGACCGAGTATGACCGTTGTGCGTGTCGCCCGGGGTCGGACCGAGACAACTGTAACTGAGCGACGCCGCGGGTCCGGCGAGACTGACCGACCCGGCGCGAACTGACATGCCGTTCGAACCGCTGTCGGACGCGAGCCGGGCCGCGAACCTGGTCAAACACCAGGCTCTCAAGCGGCTCAACCGGCGACGGAGCACGTCTGCGGTCCCGCCCGCTCGGTTCGAAGAGCTGCTCGACTACCACGGCGACGGGCACTCGAAAGCGTTCGTTCACGTCGGGCTGAGCGACGTGAAACAGGCGTTCGGGACCGACCCGTACGCGTTCCTCCGGTCGACGCTGAGCGACCGCTTCCGGAGCGTGCTCGCGCCGGGGTTCACGGACTACTTCGCCACGTCCGGGGTGTATCACAAGGAGTACTCCCGGCCGAAACACGGGACCTTCGGGCCGCTGTTCCTCCGGGACGCGGACTACCGGACCGACGACGCGATGAAGTCGATCCTGGTCGAGGGGCCGTACCGCTTCGACGGCTGCCGCCACTCGGACAGCTACCACGAGGACGGCTGCTTCGCCCGTCTCGTCGAGGAGGACACCCTGATACTGGACGTCGGGACGCCGTGGCTTACCTGCTCTCACCTCCACCACTTCGAGAGCCGGCTCGACCTCGACTACGTCGCCGAGGAGACCTTCGAGGGGGTGCGATGCTCCGAGGAGGACGGCTGCGTGCCGGTCGAGCAGACCTGCGGGGTCCGGACTTCGCCGTTCTACTCGTGGAACAAGCCGAAGCTGACCAGGCGCCTAGAGCGCGACGGCGTGCTCCACAGGTACGACCTGAACGGGCTCAAAGTCCTCTTCTTCACCCTCGGCGACCTGGAGTCGTCCCTCGTTCCGCGTCTGAAAGCGGACCCGCAGTACCTGGTGACGCTATGACCGTGATCCCCCGACATTCAGACGACACCAGGGTAGGTGAGACGGTGCGGGCCGCGCCGCCGGACCCGCTGGGAGCCCCTCGCGGCGCCGTCGTCGGTAGTCGACGGATAACAAAACTGATCTCCGTGGAGGGGGCTGACATGAACGGCGAATCCCCGCCCGGTCGGCCGCTCATCGGGCCGTGCGGTGCGGACGAGGGCGGCGGTCGACAGTTTGACGGCGCGCCCGAGGAGGAGACCGCGCGGAGGCGGTCGGTGTGCGGACGGAGGGCGAGATGAGCCTCGTCGACGGGGCGGACGCCGACGCCGCCGACGGCGAGTCGGTCTCGGCGTCGGCCGCGTCCGCGGTCCCGATGTCGACGGCGGTGCTCGTCGTCGGCCCGGCGGGGTACCGTACCGAGGGTACCGGAGGGATCGGCCAGTACATCGCCGAACAGCGGCGGCATCTCGAGGACCGCGTGTCGCTAAACGTCGTCGACACCGCCGTGCGGACTCCAGAGCGACCGATCGAGTACCTCCGGACCGTAGTGACCGTCCTCCTCGTGTGGCTCGGATTCCTCGCGCGCCGGCGACCCGACATCGTCCACGTCCACACCTCCCACTCGTTCTCGTTTTTCCTCTCGGCCCCGTACGTACTCGTCGCCGGGCTGTTGTGGCGGCGGCCGGTAATACTCCACGTCCACGGCTCCGCGTTCGACGAGTTCCTTGAGGACGCCTCGGCGGTGGCCGCTCGCTTCCAACAGGCGGTGTTCGACGCCTGTACCGCGGTCGTCGCCCTCTCGGACCACTGGCGCGAGGTCCTCGCTGCTCGCGTCCCGTCGGAACGCATCGTCGTGATCCCCAACGCCGTCAACCCGGACGAGTACGACCCGGACCCTGGAGCCGACCCGCCGCATCTCGTGTTCGTCTCTAACCACATCGAGCGGAAGGGGATAGTAGAGGTGACGAGGGCCATCGACGAGCTCAGAGACGCCGGGGTCCGGTTCCGGGCGACAATCGCCGGAAGCGGCCCGCTGTCCGACCACGCTGAGGCCGTCGCCGACGCGCACGACGGTGTGGAATACGTCGGCTTCGTGTCCGAAGAGCGGAAGCGCGACCTCCTCGGTGAGGGGAGCGTCTACGTCCTCCCCACGAGGGCCGAGGGGCTGCCGATCGCCGTCCTCGAGGCGATGGCCGGAGCGAACGCGATCGTCTCGACCGACGTCGGGGGGATCCCTTCCCTCGTCGACGAGGCGAACGGTGCGCTCGTCGTTCCCGGGGACGGTCGGGCTCTAACAGACGCCCTCGAGGAGGTGCTCGCGGATCCGGAGGCGACCGAACGGATGGGCCGAGTCAGTCGCCGCCGCATCGAGGAGTCCTATGCGTGGCCCGACGTGGTCGAAGAACTGCTCTCGCTGTACGCTCGCGCGCTGGACGACGACGCTGCGACCACCCCCCCCGAGGAGTGAACCGGTCCTCCCCGCGGCCGCTGCGTCCGGTGGACCTCGGTCAGAAGGCTGTACCTGTGCCGAGGTATGAGCCGTATAATAATCAACACGGGTCCTGTCGGTAGGGAGTATGCGAAATCACCCTTCCGAAGGCGTCGTCCGGTGGGTACGCGATGAGCGAGGGGCTCCGTCCCCTCCGAACGTGTCGGAGGGTGAACCCGAGCGCCGGAAGCTCCGGTTCGGAGCGAAAGCCCTCGTCACGAACGACGACGGGGTCCTGCTCGTCAGGGAGCGCCACGACGACGGCTCGCCGTTCTGGACGCTCCCGGGCGGCGGCGTCGAGCCCGGGGAATCCCTCTCGGAGTGTCTCAGCCGGGAGATCGCCGAGGAGATCCGGTGCCGCGCCGCCGTCGGCAAGCGGGTCGGCCGCCTTGTTTACCGGCACACGAGTCGCCCCGCGACGACCGTCTACACGATATTCGACGCGACGCTCGAGTCGGAGCCAGCGCCGAACCCGTCGGAGCGAATCCTCGACTACGACTGGCTGAAGCCCACTGAGCTGCTGTCGACGACTCTCGAACCCGTCGAGCGCTTCATCGAGCGGTCGGTGGCGGAACCGGACGGAGAGCGGTGACACCGCCACCGAGCCACACGATGACGGAAACTCAGGAAAACGGACTGAGCCAGGACGAGCTGTTCAGCCTCCTCAGCAATCCGCGACGGCGGTTCATCCTTCAGTACCTGAATAAGAACCCGGGTGGGATCCGACTACAGGACCTCGCGACCGAGGTCGCGGCGTGGGAAAACGAGACGGACCCCGAGGAGCTGACCGACAAAGAGGAGAAGCGGCTCTACGTCTCCCTCCATCAGACGCACATTCCGAAGCTCGAAGCGGCCGGGATCGTCGAACACGACAGCGACACGGGCGAGATACGGCTCACTGACCGCGGCACCGACGTCAACCGCTACCTCGACGCGGACGCCCCCGACGGCGACGACTCGCGACCGTGGGGACGCTACTACCTCCTGATCGCCCTGTTCGGTGTCGCGGTGTACGGCCTGGTCACGCTCAGCGGCGGATCGGTCGACCAGACCGAGGTCGTGGCGATCGGTGTCGCCTGGGCTCTGCTCGTCGCGATCGCGCTGTTCCAATATATCGAGACCGAACGGGGCGGTCGGGACTGAGCCGCACCGTCGGGGGGACCCGTCCGTCACTCCGAGCGCCAGACCGCCCGCGGCAGGGCGAAACCCGGTTTTCCGTCGCGGAGCCAGAGAGCCGCGGTCCCGCAGAGGAAGAGCCCCTGTGCCAGGAAGTACGTCCGACCTACTTCGCCGCCGAGGAGAGCCCGGCTGTCCAGCAGCAGCTGTAGCGTCTTCGCGCCGAGCCCCGGCGGGGCGGAGGCGGACACGGGGGGCGCGTAGACCGGCCAGAGGAACGAGGGGAGGACCGGCGGCCGACCGAACAGGCCGGCGAAGAGGATGTCTCCCAACACGTGGATCACGTTGCCGATCGCGACCGCGGCGCCGAACTCGGCCTGACCCCTGAACCGGAGGCCGACGGCGACGGCGAGCGCGACGGGAACGCCGACGATCAGGGAGTGCGCGGCGCCGACGCCGTTGCTCAGCAGTCCGAACTGCCAGGCCAGTGGCTTGTCGATGAGGTCCGGAAGTTGGGTGGCGACCGCGAGGACGACCGCGGCCCGGTCGCTCGGCCGACGCCGTAACGCGATCCGGACGAACGCCGAGAACGCGACGTACCCGACCGCCAGGTGACTCCACGGCCACATCGCTTACTCACCGCTCGCCGCGGACGGCTGGATGTCCAACCAAACGTAGGTGGTCCTGTACGCCGTGTCGGCCGTCGGGTTCTCGGGCGGATCCCCTCGGTAGAGATACGTCACGAAGCGCACGTTCTCACCGGCGAGCGACGCCCGGAACTCCTCGGACTCGCGCCAGCTCTCACCCTGCGCCAGCTCGAAGGCGTGTTGGTCTATCCGACGCTTGTCGGTGACGACGACTGACCGCCCGCTGAGCTGAAATCGTTGAAGCTCAGTGACGACGGTGTACTCGACCGGCCGATGCTCGTCGTTGGTCACGCCGACGGTGATGGCAGCCGACTCGCCCTGGGTCAGCGCGTTCGGGTAGTCGTTCGCGACCAGCTGTCCCCCCTGTTCGGTCAGGAGGTGGAGGTCCGTCGCCGTCTCTCCGTCGGCTGGGACGGTCACCGCCGTGCCCAGCGTTCCGACCGCGAGGATCACGCTCACCGCGAGGATGACCGTGGAGGGAGTTAGACCGCCGGAGAGGAGGCCGGATGACGATATCTCGGTCCCGGATCGCGCCGGTCCGGTCCGGTGACCGCCGCCTCCGGAGTGGCCGGTGCGACGGACGACCGTGGCGGCGGCGACGACGACGACGTACCCGGAGACGAGCCCGACGAGCCCCCACGTGGTCAGCGCCCCGACCGCGAGGTAGACGATGATCGCGAGCAGGGGGAGTATCGCCAGACTGCCGCCGAGCGAGAGCGCGAACCGCTCGACGACGGTTGTGAACGTCCATGGCGCGCGCTCGCGCCCGGCGTACGCGAACGCCGCGGTCACGTACCCGGGGAGCACGAGGAGCAGGAGGACGGCGGGCGGGAGTCGGGCCACACCAGTCGTACCGATCGCGATGGTCACGACCGAGACCGCGACCGACACCCCCACCGCCAGAAGGTCGCGGCTCTCGAAGAGCTCGTCGGCTATCGAACTCATCGCCGTCCGGGGCGCGAGCGGTTGGGCCCGCTACGGCGGGTTCCTACGGCGACCGGGACTGGACGACGGTCACGCGGTGCGGGGTGACGCTCGCCGGACGAGGGGGCACGGCCGCGTGAGACGAGACGGCGGTCACTCATTCGGACATCTCTCCGTCGGGTCGCCATATCGTTATGGAGAACATATTCCGGTCCTCTGACGCGATGGCCGATCGCCCGCAGCCGGTAAGATTTCGTTACCGCCTGACTCCGCGCGGATCGCCGACAGCCGGACCGCGGGAACCGAGTCGTCGTCGCGGCGCTCGGGTCGTCGTAAACAATCTCCACGCCTTATGCCCGTACGGCAGGTAGGGAGCCCGATGGAGAACGAGCGGAACGAAGACTCCACTGACTGGGATCAGATCGGGTTCATCATCAGCTCCAAGTACCGAACGGCGGTGCTCGAACAGCTCGTCGACGGCCCGTCGATCCCCTCGTCTATCGCGTCCCGAACTAGTCTCCCGATCACGCACGTCTCGCGGGCGCTGCGCTCCCTCCGGGAGCGCTCGCTCGTCGAACTGCTCGTCTCGAAAGAGAAGCGAAAGGGTCGCATCTACGGCGTCACTGAGGAAGGGAAGCGGCTCTGGGAACGGATCGAGGCCGAGGGGTTGGCCGACTGAGCCTCGACGCGGCCGCGACGGGAACGCTCGGCGCCGTTCTCCGCGCTCTCCCGGAGGCGATCCGCTCGCGGTCGTCGACCGCGTTCGCGGACGGGTCCTCCTCGATGTCGACGAAGTAGACCGTCAACTCGCCGTTATCCCTGACTTTCCCGACGTTCGGCTGGGCAGCAACGGCCTCGAAGCTCTCCGCGGAGTACCGCAGTTCCCGGTACGCCTCGACCTCCCGCTGGCGGTCGGCCTCCGCGACCACGAAGTAGTGGTCACGCCTGACGACTTCCTCCGGGTGGTTCGCGTAAAACGTCGGCAACCCGTCCAACATCGCCTGCTCCGGGACCGGTGCGCTCTTTTTCACGGCCGGTTTTACCTGTCGGTCCCACGGCGCCCCCGCCGCGCCGTACAGCGCGATCTCGTAGCGATCGGACGTGTGACGCACTCCGCTGAACCACACCGGCGACCCGCTCGACTGGCTCGCGAACGCCCGCTCGTAACCGTCCATCTCGCCCTCCGGGACGTGCGAGCCAGACAGGTAGACGAACGGAGAGGGGAAAATCGTCGCCAGCGACAGCGACAGGACGAGCACGACGGCCGCGACCGTCGCGACTGTTCTGGCGTCGGGGAGCGACGCCGCGATCCGTCGCCCGGTCGACCGGCTCTCGGGCTCAGTCCACGGGTAATCGACGTCGCTCACGGACGATTCCTCGTCGAGCAGGTACCGGACGCCGACCGCCCCGAATATCGTGGCGAGCATCACGAGGAACCCGACGTGTCGGAAGAGGTACGTCGAGATGGACCCCACGAGGTGGGCCGCGAAGAACGGGAACAGCAGCAGACACCCGGCGAAAAACAACGCGGTGACGTCCCTGGCGGTGTCCGGCGTGGACCGCATCGATCCGGCCCCGGCCGGCGGGCCGAGGTAGCCGGTCAGTCGCCCCGCCACGACCCCCGCCGCGAGCAGCGAGTAGACCGCCGCGACCCCGAACAGCTTGACGAACAGCACCTGGATGCTCGCCCCGACCGACGACGCGGACTCCCTCTGGCTCGCCACGCGGGGAGTCGCGCTACCGTCGCCGGTGACGAAGTCGCTCACCGACTGGATCATCGCCTCCGCCGTGTTGATGAACTGCCACTCGTGGGTGGCGATCCAGGCCGCGAACGCCACCGTGAGAAAGATCGTCTGAAGCGTGACCAGCCGGTACCCGGCGATCGGGTCGTTCGGGCGGAACCATCGGAACGCGTGCTGTGCGACCGCCATCCCACCGAGCAGCAACATGACGTTCAACGCGACCTGAGGGTGAACCAGCAGGAGGGCGAACAGGACCGGCGGCAGGAGGTAGGTCGTCGGGGCCGGCCGCCGCAGTCCCACGTCGAACGCCGCACCGTCGTCGTACCCCAACCCGGCACGGTCGATCGCTCCCCGTCCGTCCGCGACCCGTTCGACGAGGCGCTCACGTCCGTCCCCGCCGATCAGGTGCGAGAACACGAGGTACAACACGAAGGGAACGAACAGCATCCCGATCGAGTAGGTGTGGAAGTGGAGGTACGTGCTGACGTTGTTTACCGGGAGGAGGAGGAACGCGGAGAATGCCCCGACCCCGAGCGCCCGGCGGTCGGGGACCAGAAACCAGACGCAGAGCGCGACGCTCGCGAAGAACAGGAGCGTGTACGCCCACATGACGAGCATCATGGCCCGTGGGACGTCCACGGCCGCGACCTTCGCGAGCCCGGTCGCGATGAGGTGGCTCCCCGGATAAAACAGCTGGAGCGGGTCGTTTCCAATCTTTATCGACCGGACGAGTCCGAGGTGAACGAGCGAGTCGCTCCGGCCGTAGAAGTGGTAGCCCCGGATCAGCGGGAGCCCGGCGACCGACCCGGCCCCGAGCCCCCCGAGTAGCACCGCCGGTGCGAGGTACCGCTCGGCGGTGAGGAAGACGGCGACCGAGATCGCGGCTACGACGGCGAGCGCCGCCCACGTCGCCGTCGGCGTCGACGCGTATATCGACAGCTCGTAGCCCGTCGCCGGGGCGGTGTACGCGGCGCCGACCGCGGCCCCGAGGGCGAGGTAGCCGACCGCCAGTCCCGTTTCGACCACTTCCTCTCTGCCGAGTCTGACCGGCTTCCTCACGTCGTCTCACTCCGTGTTCGATCTCGCGGACCGCGACTCGTCCGCGTTGTCGCGGGCCTGACGCGCTGGTGAACGAGCACTACCCTATCGAACCCGGTGGCGTGTTTTGTTATACATCGGTTACCGGCCCCGGAAGCCCCCCGTTTCCCCGCCCGCCGGGGGTCAGGGCGGTAAGCGAGCCATTACAATTAGATCGGGTCTCCGAAATCGAGCACATGCGATTCGTCTTCTTCACGAACACGCCCGCCCACGTACATCTGTACAAACACGCCGTCGACCGACTGGAGCGGGCCGGTCACGACGTGCTCGTCTTGGGCCGGGACTACGGCTGTACGGTCGCGCTGCTCGACCGGTACGACCTTCCCTATCGGATCTACGGCGCCTGCGGAACGACGAAGGAGTCGCTGTTCCGGAACCTCCCCTGGCACTACGCCCGCCTCGTTCCCGCGGTCCGGTCGTTCGCTCCCGACGTGATATTCGGGGTCGGCGCGTACGCTGCCCACGCCGGGTTGGTCAGCGGCGCCCCCGCGGTGTTGGTCCTCGACTCGGAGCCGACCTCTCTCGATCACGCCGTCTCCCGACCGTTCGCCGCGGCGTTCCTCACGCCGCACACCTTCGGGAAGGATCTCGGGGAATCCCATTACCAGTTCCACGGCTTCTGCGAGACGGCGTACCTCCACCCGGACGCCTACCGGCCGAACCCGGAGATACGCGATGCCCTCGACCTCGCCGACGACGAGGCGTTCGTCCTCCTGCGGTTCAACGCGTTCGGGTCGCACCACGACGTGGGGCACTCCGGATTCGCGCCGGAACAGCGCGAACGGCTGGTCGAGACGTTCGCGGACCACGCCGCGGTGTTCGTCTCCGACGAGGGCGGGACGCTGGACCTCGACTCGCTTCCCGCCCGCGAGTTCGACGTCCACCCCGCGCTACTTCACGACGCGCTGTCGGCGGCGCGGCTCGTCGTCACGGACACGCAGACGGTCTGTACCGAGGCCGCGCTGCTCGGGACGCCGGTCGTCCGATCCAACTCCTTCGTCGGCGACGGCGACATGGGGAACTTCACAGAGCTGGAGCGACGGGGTCTAGTGGTCAACACTCCCGAGTTCGAGGAGGTCGTCTCTACGGGCGTCGACGTCCTGCGCGACGAATCGATCGGCGAGGACTGGCGGCGCCGACGCGACGAGTACGTCGGCGGACTCGTGGATCTCACGGACGTGATCGTCGCGGTCGCTGAAGCGGACGGCGGGACCGCGGTCCCGGGCCTCGAACGGTGGCGCGGCGGGACCGAGCGACACACACCCGACCGGTCGACGCCCCTCACGGAGGAGTCGACGTGACGGCCTCCGACATCGGGGCGGCCGACGAAGACGGCGTGAACCGCGCGGAGAGGGCCGGCGGTGAGCCGGGTCGGCCTCTCGCAGACCGCGGGACCGACGACGCTCTTCCCGCGCTCGAGACCGGCGGACACGACGACGCACACTGGGTCGCGGACGACGCCGTCGCGGAGATTCTGACGGAGACGCTCCGCTATGCGAGGGAGCGCGACTACACCGGCTGGGACTACTTCGACGGCATGAGCAGCCGCATCAGGCGGGCGCTGCCCTTCGAGACCAAGTGGACGAACATCCTGATACAAGAGGTCATAAAGCGGGCGCCGGTCAACGTCCGGCGGCTCATGTCGGTGGAACAGCGGCAGAGCTTCAAGGGGACCGCGCTGTTCGTGCTGGCAAATCGGCGGGCGTACGACCGCCTCGGCGACGCCTGCTACCGCCGCGAGGCCGACCGGCTGTCGACGTGGCTCGTCGAGAACCGGACGCGCGGCTACGGGGGGTTCTGTGGCGGGCACCAGCACGCGACGCAGGGGCTCGACAAGCGGTTGCCGGCGAAACACCCCGGCATCGTCTCGACCGGTTACGCGGTGCGAGCGCTGCTGTCCCAGAGCGACGGCACCGGAGACGTCGAGAACGACGCGGATCCCCTCGACGGAGCTGCCGGCGGAAGCCTCGCGGCGGTCGCCGAGTCCGCGCTCCCGTTCGTGTTCGAGGCGCTCAACTACCGGGAGTCGGACGGGACGGCCAGGATCGACTACCACGCCGGCGCCGAGGCGGGCGAGGCGACGGTCATCAACGCGAACGCGCTCGGCGCGCGGCTGCTCCTCGACCTCCACGATCGCCACCCTCGTCCCGAACTCCGCGAGCGAGCGGAGCGGATCTTAGACTACGTCGCGAGCCAGCAGGCCGACGTCGGCGGGTGGACGTACACCGACCCGCCGTCCGCCTCGCACCTCTCGATGGACAACCACCACAACGGGTTCGTCTTGGAGTCGCTCCTCCGGCATCGAGAGGTGACGGGGGCGACCCGGTACGACGACACGCTAGAGCGCGGGATCGAGTTCTACCGCCGGACGCTGTTCGAGCCCTCCGGGGCGCCCAACTGGGACGAGGAGAGCGCCTATCCGAAGGACGTCCACGCCGCGGCGGAGGGGATCGTGCTGTTCAGCGCGGCCGGCGACACGGCGTTCGCGTCCCGGATCATCGACTGGACGCTCTCGGAGCTGTACGCCGGCGACGGGCAGTTCTACTACCAGAAACGCCGGTTCTACACGAAGCGGTTCACGCTGATGCGCTGGTGTCAGGCGTGGATGGCTTTCGCCCTCGGCGAGTACCTGAACGCCCGTGAGCGAGGGCGCGAACGGAACGGGCAGTAGCGGTCGGCGGCGCGACCGCGCTTCTCCTCCGCTCAGTCGTCCGGCGCGTCGGCGAGCCTCGTCTCGATGGCCGAGACGGTCAGATCGGCCGCGTTGCCGCCGCCGTACAGCTCGGGTTTCGGCGGGAGCTCCGATCGGTCGAACAGCGCCCGGGAGATGCGGTCCGGGTCGCTCCCGACCAGCACGTTCCATCCCGCCTCGACGGTCTCGACCCACTCCGTCTCGTCGCGGAGCGTGACGCAGGGCGTGTCGAGGTAGAACGCCTCCTTCTGGACCCCGCCGGAGTCGGTGGCGACCTTCGACGCGTTCGCGAGCAGTTGAAGGAACTCGACGTAGCCGACCGGGTCGACGAGGCGGACCTCCGCAGCCGCGCGGTCGTACAGGCCGTGCTCCCGGAGCGCGTTCTCCGTCCGCGGGTGGAGCGGCAGGACGACCGGGATGTCGACCCCGGTCAAACCGTCGAGGATCCCTGCCAGTCGGTCCGGATCGTCGGTGTTCGACGCCCGGTGGACCGTCGCTAAAGCGTACGCGTCGGGGCGGAGCCCCGGAACCGGGAGGGGAGCGTCCCCGTCGAGCACCCGGTCGCGAACGGCGAGGACGGCGTCGTACATCACGTCGCCGGTCACGACCACGTCGCCCCTGATCCCGCCGTCGCGGAGATTCTCCGCGGCGTTCTCTCCGGGCGTCAACAGCAGGTCCGAGCAGTGGTCGGTGAGGACGCGGTTCACCTCCTCGGGCATCGACCACTTGCCGCTCCGGAGGCCGGCCTCGACGTGCGCCAGGATCGGTTCCCGTTTCGCCGCGACCAGCGCGGCCGCGAGCGTCGAGTTCGTGTCGCCGTAGACGAGCACGGCGTCCGGCGACTCCGCCTCGATCACCTCGTCTATCAGGCGCATCATCTCGGCCGTCTGCGGGGCGTGATCCGCCGATCCCACGCCGAGGTTGTACTCCGGTTCCGGGATGTCGAGCTCCTCGAAGAAGACCCCGGACAGCGACTCGTCGTAGTGCTGTCCGGTGTGGATCAGGACCTCCTCGTGGTTCGCGCGCAGCCGCCGAGAGACCGGGAACGCCTTGACGAACTGGGGGCGCGCGCCGACCACCGAACAGATCCGCACGGGTCAGTCCTCCCTCGCGGTCGACTCGTCCGTCGTCGGTGCGATCCCCGAGCGCTCGTCCCCGGTAGCCCCCTCGGACGCGGCGAAGTCGAACTCCCCGGAGAGGTCGCCGGGCTCGACGTGGACCTCGAGGCCCGCGTCGGCCCGCCGCTCGGCCGCGACGCCGGTGAGAAACGATGCGAGCCCGAACAGCCCGAAGACGCCGGTTGCGACGGTCGTTCCGCCCGCTCCGGTGAAGGCAGACCCGGCCGCGAGCGCGGCCCCGCCGACGAGCAGTCCCATCCCGAGCAGCTGTGCGACGGCGGTCGGCGACCCCATCCCGCGGTCGCCGTCGTCGAGCAGCCGACCGAGGTAGCTCCGAAACAGCAGCAGCGAGAGTCTCGGGACGAACGAAGCGTACCGGATATTGCTGGTCTCGTCGCCGTACACCGCCCGCATCGGCACGTCGGCGATCCGAAGCCCCTGTTTGTTCAAGCGGACGAGCAGGTGGTTACAGAACCCGTAGTCCTCGTAGAGCGACTCGAATTCGACGCGGTCGAGCGCCCGGCTGGAGATCGCGGTGTACCCGTTCTGGGGGTCCGCCATCCGCCAGTAGCCGCTGGCGATCCGGGTAAGCCCCGTCAGCAGCACGTTGCCGAACATCCGCCACGTCGACATCTGCCGCCGGTACTCCGCGTGTCGCAGGCGGTTGCCCTTGGCGTAGTCGGCCTCGCCCCGGACGACGGGACCGATTATCCGGTCGAGTATCGCCGGGTCCATCTGGCCGTCGCCGTTCATCACCGCCACGACGTCGACGTCGGCGTCGTCGGCCATCGCGTTGCGGTAGCCCGTCTTGATGGCGCCGCCGACCCCAGCGTTCTCGCGGTGGCGGAGCGCGACGACGATGCGGTCAGGCAGCACCGTCCCGGTGCGCGCGTCGCGGGCAACGATCCGGTCGCGCCAGGCCGGCCCCGCCGCGACTTCGGTCCCGTCGGGACCGTTCGTCACCGATCCCGACCCGTCCGCCAGCGGTCCCGATCCCTCCGCGGGCGACTCGTCGGCGATCGGTCGCAGGCTACCGCCGGGTCGCTCCGACCCTTCGAGCCCGGTGAGCGTCTCGCGTATCTCCGTCCACGTGCCGTCGGTCGAACAGTCGTCGACGACATACACGCGGTCGACGAACCCGGGGACGGTCTCGATGACCTCGCCGACGAACCCCGCCTCGTTGTACGCTGGGATCACGACGGCGACGGTGGCGCCCCCGTACATCAGCGCCACCCCCGTCCGACGGTGTAAACGCTGTGTGCCGTCTCCGAGAGGTCAAGCGCCTGTCGCCCGTCGACGACGGTGATGCCGCGCCGACCCCCCTCCGGTCCCTCGCGTTCGAAGGCGCGCCAGTCGACGTGCCCGAACTCCTCGTGAGCCGTGACGAGGGCGGCCGCGTCGACGTCGCGTTCCGTTATCTCGTCGATATCGACGCGCTCGGCGGGCATTTCGGGCAGTTCGTCGAGGATCGGGTCCACCGCGAGGACGGTCGCACCCAGCCGGTCCAACCGGTGAGCGACGTCGATCGCGGGCGAAGCCCGCGCCTCGGGAACGCCCGCGCGGTAGGCCACGCCGAACAGCGCGACCGTCGCGCCCTCGACGGGGCCGTCGGTCGCCAGCCCGTCGACCAGCGTCTCGACGACGAACCCCGGCATCAGCTCGTTGACGGACCTCGCCGTCCGGATCAGCGGCGCGGGGTCCGCCACCCCGTCGAGCAGGAAGTACGGGTAGTACGGGATGCAGTGCCCGCCGACGCCGGCGCCAGGGGTGAGGATATCACAGTACGGCTGCGTGTTCGCGGCCTCGATGGCCTCGATCACGTCGACGTCGAAGGCGTCGGTCAACGTCGCCAGCTCGTTGGCGAGCGCGATGTTGACGTCGCGGTAGACGCCCTCGAAGAGCTTGACGCACGCCGCCGTCCTCGCGCTGTCGGTCCTGACGACCTCGTTGTCGCTCACCTCGTCGTAGACCAGCGCCGCGACCCGCCCGCTCTCCGCGTCGACACCCCCGACGACCTTCGGATACGACCCGCGGATGTCGCGGAGCGCGCGGCCGCTGGCGGTTCGTTCGGGGGTGTGCGCGAGCCCGAACTCCCCCGGCTCTCGGTCGCCGGCGGTGAGGATCGGCTGGATGACCTCCGCGCACGTCCCCGGCGGGACCGTCGATTCCACGAATACCGCGTCGCCCGGGTCGAGACCGGACCGCACGGTCTCTGTGACCGCCTCCAGCGCCCCGAGGTCCGGGTCGTCGTCGCCGTCGATCACGGTCGGCACGACGATCACGTGGACCCGAGCCGTCGCCGCCGCGGCCTCCCCGTCGGTCGTGGAGGTGAACCGGCCGTCGGCGACCAGCTCCGACAGCAGCCCGGACACGCCCGGCTCGTGCTCGAAGGGGTTGTTCCCGTCCGCCAGCGCGGCGACGCGCTCGGGGTCGACGTCGACGCCGGTCACCGCACCGCTCGTCTCGCCGTACACCAGCGCCAGCGGCAGCCCGATCTTTCCCATCCCGTACACCGCGACGGGGGCGCGCCCCTCGCGGAGGGCCGCGCGCTGTTCGTCCGGAGACGCGTCGGCGCCGTACAGCCCGACGGTCTCCGTCGAGGGAGCGTTCGTCGTCATCGGCCACCCGACTTCGCGACCGGCGCTTCGGGACCGTCGAGCGCCTCGCTGATCTCGCGGATCAGCTCGATCACCCGGAGCCCGTCCTGCCCGGTGACCTCGGGGGCGGTCCCCTCGTTCACGGCCGAGACGAACGACGCGATCTCGCCGCGGAGGGGCTCGCCGTTTTTGACCTGCGGTCGCTCGACGACGCTCTCTGAGCGGTACCTGACGTCGCCGTTCGACTCGACGTAGCCGGGCAGCGAGTGCCGGTGGATCTTCACCGACTGGGTCAGGTAGTCTACCGTCACCCGACAGTCCCGACCGGTGACCGCGAGTTCGCGGACCTTCTGGTGGGTGATCCGACTCGCGGTCAGCGTGCCTAACACGCCGTTGTCGAGCCGGAGCGTCGCCGTGACGTAGGGGTCCGAGCGGATCCCCGCCGCGAACGTCTCGTCGACCTCGGCGTCGAACAGCGACAGGAGGATATCGAGGTCGTGGATCATCAGGTCCTCGACCACGCCGTCGGCGGTATCGCGGTCTATCGGTGGCCCGAGCCGACGGGCGTCGACCGCGAGGACGTTCATCTCCGGAAGAACGTCTCCGAGGGCCCGCACCGCCGGGTTGAACCGCTCGATGTGGCCGACCTGCAGCCGGAGGTCCTTCCGGTCGGCGAGCGAGATCAGCTCCCGGCCGGTCGCAATGTCGTCGACGAACGGCTTCTCGACGAGGACGTGCGTGTCGGCCTCCAGCGCCTCCCGCACGACCGACGCGTGGAACTGCGTGGGCACGACCACCGAGACGGCGTCGACCGCCTGAAGCAGCGTCCCCCGATTGAGCGCCCGCGTCCCGTGTTTCTCGGCGATCTCTTTCGCCCGGTCCCAGTCGTCGTCGGCGACGCCGACCAGGTCGACCGCGGACGACCCGGCGTACACGCGGGCGTGGTGGGCGCCCATGCTCCCGACGCCGATGACCCCGACGCGGAGCGGCGCGTCGTCAGTCATTCGCGATCACCTCCGCCTCCGGCAGGCCGTAGTGGTCGCGGACGGCGTCGGCGATCCGGGTGAGGTCCTCGTCGGTGACACCGGGGTGGACGGGCACCGACACGACCTCGTCGACGATCCGACTCGCCGTCGGAACCGACGCTTCGTACCCGTCGTACGCCGGCTGGTCCGGGATCAGCGTCGGGTAGTAGACGGCCGTGTCGACGCCGCGATCGTCGAGGTGCTCCCGGAGCGCCGCCCGGTCCGGACAGCGGATCGTGTACTGGTGGTAGACGTGACGGCGCTCCGGCGGCTCCACCGGCAGCGTCAGCGCCGAGACGTTCTCGAGCGCCGCCGAGAGCCCCGCCGCGTTCTCCCGGCGGCGCGCGTTGTACGCCGGGAGCTTCCGGAGCTGTTCCACCCCGATAGCGGCCGAGAGGCTCGTCAGTCGGAGGTTGTGCCCGACCGAGACGTGATCGTAGCCGTGGTCGGCGGAGTCCGACCGCCCGTGGTTGACGAAGCGGGCGGCGCGCTCGGCGACCCCCTGATCGTCGGTGACGACCATCCCGCCCTCGCCGGTCGTCATGTTCTTCGTGGGGTAAAACGAGAAGCAGGCGGCGTCACCGAACGTGCCGACGGCCGTCCCGTCGTAGGCAGCTCCGTGCGCCTGCGCCGCGTCCTCTATCAGCGCGACGTCGTGTTCCTCGGCGATGTCGGTCAGCCGGTCCATCTCCGCGGCCAGCCCGTACAGGTGGACCGGGAGAATCGCAGCGACGTCGTCGGTCGCCTCGACGACGGCCTCGACCGAATCGGGGTCAAGCGTGTACGTCGCCGGGTCGATGTCGGCGAACACCGGGCGCGCGCCGCAGAGCCGGACGGCGTTCGCGCTCGCGACGAACGAGAAGGGCGTGGTGACGACCGCGTCGCCGTCGCCGATCCCGACGGCTTCGAGCGCGGTCTGTAAGGCGGCGGTCCCGTTGGCGACCGCGACCCCGTGGTCGGCGCCGCAGAAGTCAGCGAACTCGCGTTCGAACTCGCGGACGACGGGGCCGTCCGCCAGTCGGCCGCTCGCTAACACCTCGCGGACGCGCTCGAGTTCCCGTTCGCCGACGTCGGGGTCGGCGATGGCGACCCGGCTCATGCTATCGTGTTGGAGTCGTCGAGCGGTTCCGGGAGGTCTCGGTGTTCGGCGGGGACGCCGGCGGCGAGCGTCTCGGGCGGCACGTCGTCGGTGACGACGGCGCCGGCGGCCACGAACGCCCGTTCGCCGACGGAGACGCCGGGGAGGACGGTCGCGTTGGCGCCGATAGAGACCGAGTCGGCGAGCGTGGGCCCCTCGAGGTCGCCGTTCCGGCGGACGGGGTAGGGGTCGTTCGTCAGCACCGCGCCCGGTCCGACGAACACGCCGTCGCCTATCGCGGTCTCCCGGGGGACGTACACGTTCGTCTGGAGGCTCACGTGCGAGCCGACCGTCGTCTCCCCGTCGATGACGCTGTTGGTGCCGACGAGGACGTCGTCGCCGAGCTCGGTCCCTTCCCTGACGAGGGCGTTGTGTCCGGTCGTGAACCCGTCTCCCGCACGCACGTCCGCGTACACGATCGAACCGGACCGCACCGTCGCGTCGGCGCCGAGGACGGTCGCACCGGCGCCCTCGGCGTACTCGTACCCGACCGTCGCGCGCTCGCTCACCGTCGACCGCGGACCGAGTTCGACGTTCGTGACCGTCGAGGCCGGGGCGTTCCGTTGTAAATCGTCCATGACTGACTCGTGTGGCGATGCGGCCGGTCCGGTCATTGTTATGGAGAGGCTTGTCGGGGTACGATCTGCATACTCGGTCGGCCCCGACCGGCGACCGAATCCACGCTGAAGCGGGCGAAATCGGGCGAGAGGACCATTCGAAAGGCGCTCGGCGCGGATCTGGATCGACGGCCGGTCCGCCGAGCGGAACGCTGACGAGGGCCCGCGTCGACGGAGCCACGGACGCGACCGGGGCAGAATGCCGTGAACCCGACGACGGAGTAAGGAGTGGGCACGCGGCTCACGTCTCGCGTTACTCGCCTCGCCTCCGGCGTTACTCACCTGTCCCCCGGCGTTACTCGGCTCGCGCCAGCGGGGGATCGCTATCGCGCCGCTCCCCCTGTTCGAGCCCGCTCTCCCGAGGTATGCCCATCGTAACAAAGTCGACATTCGCGGACACTCACGTATGGAGATAACCGGTATCCACGCGGTGGCTGCGGTGCTGCTCGTCGTCGGCGGGACCGTCGGTGCCGCGTCCGTCGCGGATCTCGGAGGCGGTGCGTCGGTGACCGTCGATGACACGGAGACGGTGAAGCCGACCACCGGCGACACCGCCTTCGAGGTGCGGACCACGCTCAACAACAGCGACGCCGCGAACGCGACGCGATCGTACGACCTGGTCGTCGAAGGCGGGAGCGGCTCCGCCGTCACCGTCGACGAGCGGACGGTGACCCTGTCGGCCGGGGAGACGCGCCGGCTCACCCTCTCGGCCCCGAGGGACGCGCTGAGACCGGGACGGTACAACTTCACGCTGAGCGACGGCTCGGAGGCGTTGGCGACGGGCAACGTCACCCTCGATCCGCCCGCGTTCGTCCTCTCCGACGCCGGCGCGGGCGAGGTCGTTCGCGGCGATCTAGGGACCGTCGACGTGACCGTTCGCAACCGCGGCGACTTCCGCGGGCTGCGGAACGTTGATCTTCTCCTTGACCGCGACCGCGACGGCGCGTTCGAGGTCGGGGAAGCCGTCGCCACGAGGGCGCCGACACTCGGGGCCGGAGCCGACACGACCGTGCGGTTTTCGGTCGGGACCGACGGGCTCGATCCGGGGACCTACGCGTACCGCGTCGAAACGGCAGATGGCGCTCGGGAGGGGACACTCGTCGTCCTCCGCCCGGCGACGTTCCGCGTCGCGGGAGCGACGATGACCACCGACGCCGTCAGGGGCGACCGGTTCAACGGGTCGGTGACGCTGACGAACGCGGGCGACGTCCCCGGCACGGAGACGGTCTGGCTCGACGGCCCGGCCGAGTCGTTCGACTGGAACCGGTCGGTGACGCTCGACGGGAACGAGACGAGGACGTTCGAGTTCGCGGCGGCGACGGCGAACCTCACCCGCGGGAACTACTCGGTCGCCGTCGCGACGGCGAACGACTCGGCCACGGCGACGCTCCGCGTCCGCGAGAGCTTCTTCAAAGTCGACGACGTCGACGGACCGGAGTCGGCCGACGTGGACGGCGACGTCGAGTTCACCGCGCGGGTGTCGAACATCGGCGACGCGGCCGCGAACGAGACCGTCGAACACCGCATCGATCTGAACGGCGACGACGACCCGGAGACGGTGACCGGGAACCGGACCGTGACCCTCGCTCCGGGCGAGCGGACGACCGTTGAGTTCGTGATTCCCGCCGACAGCGACCGGTTCACCGACGACGACCTGCTCGGCACGCACGTCTTCGGCGTGTACACCGGAGACACCAACGCGACCAGCGTCGTGGTCGTCCGGGACTACTACTCGGGCGGTGGTGGTGGCTCCGCCTCATCGTCGTCATCTTCCTCGTCGAACGACGAGACCGAGACGGTCTCGAAGGACGTGATCACCCAGGAGAAGTACGGGCTCGACTACGACGAGGTCAGCAGCGAGACGCAGTCGCAGGTCGACGAGATCTACGAGCGGCAGCCGTTCGCGGACGGGCTCGTGATCACCGAGGTCCTGACCCGCGAGGAGATCGCGCGACAGGAGTTCGGCCTCGACGTCGAGCGGAACGACGACTTCGATTTCACCTCGATCGACGTCGAGACCCAACAGGAGATCGAGGCCGCCTTCGACGAGCAGTTCGAGTCCGACGACGGCGACCGGATCGAGTCGTGGGACGAACTGGCCAGGGCGGAGTTCGACAGCGAGTACGAGGCGCTTAACGAGGAGCAAAAAGAGACGATCCGCGAGCGGTACCGAGCGCAGTTCGACTCCTGAAGCCGCACGTGTTTGCGCCCGTCGCGGGCGTCAAGTCGCCCGCCGACGCCTACGGCGGGCCGTCGGGGAACTGGGCGCGATAGAGCGTCGTTATTTCTCCCTTCGTCTCCCCGCTCAGTTCCGAGAAGGGCATCTCGTAGCGCATCCGCGAGAGCTCGTCTTTCGTGAGCTTCGTCTCGGCGTCCTGCCGGTCGTGGACCGACCGGACGAGCCGAGCAGTCGGCTCGCTCAACTCGTCGAAGGGTATCCCGTACGCGACTCGTGAGATCTGGTCGAGCGACTGCGTCCCGTTTTCCGGCACCGGTTCCGCGGTGACCGCCGACTCGTCGACGGTCACGTTCAGCTCGTAGGGCCCCGAGCTGTCCGCTACGTCCGCCACGGCGACGAAGTACCACTCGCTCTCCTCGGCGCTGAACCGGATGGTGGCGGGAGCCCCGCTGCCGACGTACCGCGTCGCGGTGTCGGTCGGCTCCCCCGCGGGGGCGGTGTCCACGTTCAGCACCGAGACACCGTCCGCCGACTCCCGGTCGACCGTGACGGTGACCGGGACCGTCACCGACCGCGGCTGCTCGGGCGTCTCGTAGTCGGGGAGCGTGAACGCGTAGTAGTCGACGTCGGCGCCCTCGAGGTCAGCCGAGACCGTCGCGTTGCGTCCGGCGTCGGTGGCGGTGAGTTCGAGCCGCGTCGCGTTCTCCCGGTCGTCGTTCGGCTCGTCCGGCACGTCGGCGGTCTGCGCTATCTCGAGCGAGAGTTCGAACGTCCCGGTGGCGCGGACGGTGGTGCTCTCGACTCTGACCGCCGCTCGGCCCGGCGCCTTCGTCGTCGCGTTGAATCGCCTCGTCTCCCCGCTCTGAACGCCGAGACCGGCGCTGTCGGGGGCCACACTGCCGTCGGGCATCTCGGCCCGAACCGACGCCGTGTAGACCATCGACGTGTCTGTCGGTTCCTCAAGCGAGAACTCGATCGTGGCCCGCTCGCCGGGCTCGATGTCGAACGCGTAGACCGGGAACGCCGACAGGGTCCCGGTCACCGTCTCGCCCGGTTCGACCACCGCGGGACCCCCCTCGGTCTGGCGCCGGACGTCCCCGGGCGACGCCCGTCCGCGGTCCGGCTCGTCGGCGACCGCCGTTCCGTTACCGGCGTCCGAGACGGGGGCGCTCGCCCCGTAGACGCCGGCGGCTATCCCGCCCGCTGCGACCAAGCAGACGGCGATCAGTACGACGGTTCGCTCCATGTGTCTCTTGGACATAAGCGGGCGAGCGCGTGACCGCACCGCCGCATTGTAATTCAGAGAGTAATACGGGTAGGGACGCCGTAGCGCGACCGGTCGGGCGGTACCCGGGTCTCACCCGCCGGGCCGGTCGAACACGACCCGTCGCACGGATTTGACCGTCGAGCCCGCGGCGAGGACGCCCGCTACCGGTCGGGAGCCGACGCGTCCACCGCGGGCGCTTCGTCGGCGACCCGGGACACCGCTTCGGGCGGGACGCGCATCACTGATCCGCCGTCGCTCCGCGCGTTGAACGGGTTAACGAACAGTCCGAGTCGCTCGTCGGCGGCGAGGAACACGTACGCGCTCGCGGTGGGGACCCCCGGAACGCGCTCACCGACCGGCCGGCGGCGGCGGAACGCGGCCAGCTCGTACCACGTCTCGTACGACGACGACGAGGAGGCGACCAGCACCCGCGCCGCGTCGCCGCTGCGGTTCCGCCGACCCGCGGGCGCGGTGCTGTCATCGCCGATCTCTGCCGCCGTCGCGACGGCGACCCAGAGGTCACCGTCGACCGTCAGCGTCGCCGCGTAGTACGCCGACGCGTCCGTACGTCCGACCGTTTCGGGCTCTGCGGGCCCGTCGCGGCGCAGCCGAAGGAGCTCCACGTCCGCCGCGTACGAGCAGTCCATCCCCCACAGCACGGCCGTCGGCGTGAACGCGAGCCCGACCGCCCGCCACCGCTGGCTCCCGCTCCCGACGCGGACGAACTCGCCGTCGACGAGGCGACCGACCGCGCTCTCGTCGTCGGTGTCGCCCGCCGTCGCCCACAGGGCGTCCCGGTACGGGTCGTGGAAGACGCCGTGGAAGTGACGGACTTCGGTCGTCTCGACGCGAATCTCCCACGTCCGCCCGTCGTCATCGCTGCGGAGGATCCGAGCCGGGTCGTCCCCGAGCGTGTACTCCGCGAGGTAAACGTCGCCGCCGTGGAGACAGACCGAGGTCGGGAGCGTGCCCATCGGTCCCGACGAGTCGGGGAGCCGATGGACCGGCGCCCACGACCGCCCGGAGTCGCCGGAGCGGAACACCCGCCGCCCGACTGTCGCGAGCAGCGTGCCGTCGCGGAGCGGCCAGAGGTTCGTCGTCGTCCACGAGCCGACGACGGGACGTAAGGCCGCCTTCGCGAACCGGCCGTGTCGCAGGCGAAAGGCCGCGTCAAGCCGCCCGTCCCCCGGCGTCGGGAGGGTACCGAGCGAGACGCCTCCCTCGGACCGCGTCCAGACGCCGACCGTCCGCCCGCGCGTCCAGTAGAGGCGTCCGTCTCTCACCCCGCCGATCCGCACCTCCGGACCGAGGTCAAGCGGTTCGCTCCGCATCCCAACGACGCCGCGCTCGGTCGCCCGCTCGAGGTGGCGTCGGGTCATCGGGGACGGGTCACCGTTCGGCGGCCGACCCGTCGCCGGACCCGTCCGCGGGGGTGTCGGCGGCGGACGCCGCGCGGTCGGCCGCGGGACCGAGCCACCCGGTGTCGATCATCGCGACGAGCGGGTTGTCCTCGATTTCGAGCGGGAGGTCGACTCGCCCGCGCCGTCTGGCCGACTCCCACGCGGCGAAGACCACCTCCGTCGACCGGAGCGCGTCCCGTCCGGACAGTTCGGGCTCCGACCCCGTCTTCAGCCCCTCGACCGTGTCCGCGATGGCCCGCTCGATGAACACCGGTCGCTTCTGAACCTCGGTCGAGACCAGCGGCAGTCGCGCCCGCACACCGCGCAGCGCGGCGCCGAGGTATCCCTGGAAACCGAGGCCGTGGAGGTTCTCGCCGTCCGTCTCGACCGACTGCCACGTCCCGCCGTCGGTCCGGTAGCGGAGCGTCGGTCCGCCGTCGACGCCGAGTTCGATGGCGCCGTCCGTGCCGGCCAACCGGAGGTAACACGCCCCCTCCGGGGCCGACTCGCCGGTGGTCGCGATCCCCACCGTCCCGTCGGCGTCGCGCCACTGAACGAGCGCCTGCGTGGCGTTCGGCGTCCCGAACCACCGGTTCTCCTCCCGGTAGTCGACCTGCGCCAGCACCCACTCCACGTCGACGCCGTCGGTGAAGTACCGGGAGAGGTCGACCTGGTGGATCCCGGCGTCGAACAGCGTCTCGTCCGCGAACTCGATCCGCGTGAGCGAACCGATCGCGCCGTCGTCGAGGAGCTCCTTGGCCCTCCGGAACGGCGCGCCGAACCGGCGCTGGTGGTTGACGGTGAGCTGGACCCGGTTCCGGTCGCAGGTCCGGACCATCGACTTACAGTCGCCCCAGGTGTCGGCCATCGGTTTCTCGCAGTGGATCGCCGAGACGTTCCCGCTCTCGGCGCAGTCCTCGACGATCGCGGCGTGGATCCCCGGCGGCACGCAGACGCTCACGAGGTCCGGCTCGACCGCGTCGAGCATCGTCTCGTAGTCCTCGTAGACGGTTCCCTCGCGCAGGTCGAACTCGCGGGCGAAGGCCCGTCCGTTCTCGAGGACGATGTCCGCGCACGCGACGAGCTCGCAGTCGTCGTTGCTCTCGTAGGCGCGCCCGTGACGATACCCCATCGCGTATCCGTCTCGGTCGGGGTCGGAGGGGTCGGGGCCCGTGCCGATGACCGCGACGTCGTAGACCATTTCGAGCGGAGAAGGCCACCCCCGACCAAAGAGTATAGACCGCCTACCGCACGCGGTCGAATCGAACCGCCGGGCTGCGGGCCGATTCGACGGGCGACGTTCGAACGAGCGTCGAGCGGGGGCGGCGGTACGATTCCCATAACAATACCGCCGCTCTCGGATACCCCGTTGTGGCTCCCACTCCCAGCCCCTCGACCGGCGAGACCCGCCTCGGCGAGGCGAGCGACGGCACCGACGCATCGGGTGACGGACTGCCGTTCGTCTCGGTGGTGATCCCGGTGTACAACGACCCGGCCGGAATCGAGGCGACGCTCGACTCGCTCCGGCGACAGACCGCGACCACCGACCGGTACGAGGTGATCGTCGTGGACAACGGGTCGACGGACGAGACGCGCGACGTCGTCCGCGAGTACCTCGGGGACGAGACGTTCGAGGGGCTGCGGTTGTTCGTCGAGGACGACGTTCAGGGCTCGTACGCCGCCCGGAACGTCGGTATCTCCGCCGCGACGGGGTCGGTGGTCGCCTTCATCGACGCCGACATGGTCGTCGATCCCGGGTGGGTCGAGGCCGTCGCGCGGGAGATGGCCCTGACGGACGCGGCGTACCTCGCCTGCGACGTGCGGCTGTTCACGACCGGCGACGAAGGGACGGTGGCCAAGTACAACCGGCTGAAGGACCTCAACGTCCAGCGGTTTGTCGAGGAACTCTCGTTCGGGCCGACCTGTTCGCTGGTCGTCACGCGGACGCTCCTCGAGGACGTCGGCGGGTTCGACGCGCGGCTCCGGTCGAGCGGGGACGTCGAGTTCGGGAACCGCGTTGCGGCGAGCGGCCGCGAACTCCGATACACCCCAGACATCGTGGTGTATCACCCGACCCGGACGACCCTCGGCGCGCTCCTCCGGAAGTCTAGGCGGGTCGGACGCGGGAAAACTCAGCTGCGGCGGTACTACCCCGAGCGCTACGGGCCGCCGGTTCTCGCCGCGCTCAACCCCGCCGCCTTCCTCCCGCCGCGGCCGAGTTTCATGCGCCGGTCGGTGCGCGACTGGACGGAGCTACCCGTCCGCCAGCAGTTCGCGTTCCTCTTTTTGAGCTACGTCGCGTCGCTCGCGAAGGCGTACGGCCAGCTGCTCGAACTCGCGTCGCCGACGGACACGGGCGCCGAGAAACCGTCCAGTCGCTGACGCGCTCGGGCCGGGTCACCGCCGACGCGGTCGCCGTCGCGTCAGGAGTCGTCGGTCTCCTCGAACGCCTCGACGCCCGGTAGGTCGGAGACGCCCTCGTGTTGGCCGACGTACGCCGCCGACTCCGTCTCCGACTCGAAGGTCTCCTCGTCCGGGTACTCGCGGACGGTCAGGACACGTCCGTCGTCGACGGCGAACACGATCTCCACCGACCCGTCGGCGTGTCGGTACTCCGCGGCATTCCTCGCCGAGTCGCCAGAGTCTGCCATCCGCTCGTGTTCGTGTCTCAACGGCTTAGCCGTTTCGCCCGTGATCGGTGTCGCGACCCGGTTTCGACCGGGAGATCGGTCGATCCCTCGTTGCCCCTATCTGTTGTCGAGCAGGTCCGCGACGGCCGTCGGCTCGGCGACGATGAACGCCTCCTCTCGGAGCATCTCCTCGTCGTCCGGGAGGTACAGGAACTTTTCCGACTCGGTCCCCGTCGCCCGGATCCGTTCCCAGTCGTCGAGATCGTATCCGAGGTCCTCGCTGCCCGGGTCGTCCGGCTGGTCCTCCCACTCGACCTCGAGCGAACTCCGCGTCATGCTCCCTCCGCCGTGCGGTCGCTCCCCGTCGCGAGGCTCCCTGCGGGACGGTGTCGACGCGGACCGAGCGGCGGCTCTCCGAGAGGGCTGCGGCGTGGCGCCATCAGTTCACCTCCGGAAGGTGAGCGACGCGTCGCCGTCGATCCGTAGCCGCGTGACGTCGCCGGAGAAACCGAACGTGTCGCGGTCCTCCGCGACGGTCCCGCTGGCGACGCCGCCCGTCGCGGCGTCCGACGCCTCGGCGCCCCAGCCGCCGTCGCGCTTCGCGACCGAGCCGGTCGTCTCGACGAGGTAGCTCGCCTCGGCGCCGTCGCCGTCGACGACGAGCTCGTGCGGCAGGTCGTGACCACCGTTCAGGGTCGACGGGTCGACGGGCTCACCGTCCACGCGGACGACGAGGTCGCTCTCGACCTGGAAGTTCGTGAACGCACCGGTGACCGCGTAGGCGCTGGTGTCCCCCTCGACGCGTCCGGTGACCGTACCGTCGGTCACGTCCGCGTCGGTCGCGCCGTCACCGGCCGTCACGCTCCCGTCCACCGTGAACGTGTACGCGAGCGGGTCGTCCGTCTGGCTGCCGTCGACCTCGACCGTTCGGGCGGGTTCGACGCCCAGCTCCGAGGGCTCGACCGTCTCGCCGTCCAGGCGAACGGGGATGTCGCCGTCGAGTTGGAAGTCGGTGAACGCGCCGGTGACGAGGAACGAGTCGATCCCGCCCTCGACGTGGCCGGAGATGGTCGAGCCGTCGATCACGTCGCTCCCGTTCGCTCGCGGCCCGGGCTCGACGCTCCCGTCCATCGCGAACGCGTACTCGACGCGGTCGGACGTGCCGCTCCCGTCGACGACGAGTTTGCGCTCTTTCGTCGTCTCCGTCGCAGAGCCGTCGGACATCGTGTCGTCGCCGGTCGAGCCGTCGCCGGTCGAGCCGTCGCCGGTCGAGTCGTCGCCGGTCGAGTCCACTAACTCCGAGGGGTCGACCGTCTCGCCGTCCAGGCGAACGGGGACGTCGCCTCCGAGTTGGAAGTCGGTGAACGAACCGGTGACGATGAACGAATCGATTCCGCCCTCGACGTGGCCGGTGACGGTCGAGCCGTCGATCACGTCGCTCCCGTTCGCTCGCGCGCCGGGCTCGACGCTCCCGTCCACCGCGAACGTGTACTCGACGCGGTCGGACGTGACGCCCCCGTCGATGACGAGCTTCGCCTCATCGACCGTCGAGTCGGTGTCGCTGGTGGAATCGGTGTCGCCGGTCGAGTCGCCGTCGTCAGTCGTCCCGTCGGTCGAGCCGGTGCCGTCGGTTGAATCGCTGGTCGAGTCGGTCGTCTCCGAGACGACCAGCTCGGACGGGTCGACCGTCTCGCCGTCCAGACGGACTTCGGGGTTGCCGTCGACCTGGAAGTCGGTGAACTCGCCGGAGACCCAGAAGGAGTCGATCCCGCCCTCGACCTGCCCGGAGACGGTCGTCCCGTCGATCTCGTCGCTGGCGTTCGCTCGCGGCCCGGGCTCGACGCTGCCGTCCACCGTGAACGTGTACGTGAGCCGGTCGGTGGTTTGGCTGCCGTCGACGACGAGCTCCTGTGTTCCGTCGGGAGCGGTCGACGTCGAGCCGTCGGTCGAGTCCTCCGTGCCGGTAGACTCCGTGTCGTCCGTCGAGTCCGTGGACGCCGCCTCCGGATTCGGGAATGGACACGACCCGTCCTTGGTTATCGACGAGCTCGACGCCGTCGAGTTCTCGAGGGTGACCTCCCTGCCGGTCACGTCGACGGTGGAGTCCTCGACGACGCCGCCGCTCGAGTCCACGAAGTTGACACCGTCGCGGCTCGACCCCGTCTGGTGGACACAGCAGTTCCGGACGATCGAGTCGTCGGCCTCGACGAGGCGGATCGCCTCTCGACCCGACGCCGACCCGGTGATGCTGACGTTCTCCATCCGGATCCAGTGCGGTTTCGGTGGCGTCCGCTGCCACTCGCGCCACGGGATGACGCCGGGGCGGCCCCGCCGGACGGCCCACATGTCGTCGATGTCTACCCGGACGCGGGTGTTCTCGACGCGCACGCTCCGTCCCTGCGGCGAGAGGTTGATCATCGCGATGCCGCTCGGGGCGTCCGCGCCGACGAGTTCGCAGTCGCGGACCTCCGCACCCGCCGGGATCGACTCGGCGCCCTCGAGTTGAACGCCCTGATCGATGTGGATCCCGCGCATCCCGAACCCGGTCGAGATGTCGCCGAGCGCCGGTCCGGTGTACTTCTCGAAGTCGATTTCCACCGTACAGTTCTCGATGTAACTCCCCTCCCCGCCGATGCGGACGTTTGCGGCGTTGTTGTTGAGGAAGTAGCAGTCGACGATCTCGACCTGTCCGGGCGTCCGGGAGGTGTACGTGCCGTTGTTGCCGAACTCGCGGAAGTCACACCCCTCGATCCGGACCGTTCCCTTGTTCGACCAGCCGACCCAGACACCGATCCGTCCGTTACCCCTCGCGTACCCGTCGATGCGAGAGCCCTTCTTCGCCACTGCGTCCCGCAGCACCCCGCGGCCGCTCTCGCTCGTGATCCCGAGCAGGAAGGCGCTGACCTGCCCGGAGTTATCCGTGAGCCCGCGGCCGAGGAACTCGACGTCTTGGATGTGGAAGTGGTTCCGGCAGCGCAGCCGGATCCCGGTCGTGGTGTCATCCGCCCGCATGTCCACGTCGACGTTCTCGATGAGCACGTCGTCGGGCACCGGGTCGTAGTTGAACAGGAATCCGGAGTAGCCGGTCGGCGGAACGAACCGGACGTCGCCGTCGCCGAGCACGCCGACGCGGTCGGCGTCGATCTCGACCACTCCGTCGAAGCTGTACTCGCCCTGGGGGAACCGCACCAGCGTCCCGTCCGAGAGCGCGTCTTCCAGGCGGTCGTTCACCGGGTCGTTCCCGCTCGGGTCCAGTCCCAGGTCGTCGACCGCGTCCAGCACCCGATCGAACTCGATCCCGTGGCGGGTCGTTCCTCCCGCGGCGGCGCCGCCCGTCGAGACGGTGGCGACCGTGGCGGCGGCCACGCCCGCCATCTTCAGGTAGCCGCGCCGGTCGAGCAGCGACGTGTCGTCACCCCCCTCCGTCTCGATCTCCCGTTCGTCGTCGGCCCCTGTTTCGGACTCGTAATCACGGCCTACCGGACGATCGGCGCGATAATCGGTTCCTACTGACTCGTCGTCGGGTGCCCGTTCTTTGGACATGCCCCGGCGTTCCGGGGTCACCATAATATTCGTTTTCGCCAGTAACTGACCGGAAGCGTGCGGATGGGATGGATTGGTTACCAGATGAAGCCCGATTGGTGGCGATACGGTTCATCTCACGTTAGGAACAGATTACTTTCATAATTTTACAGGACGTATCCGATAACCGGTGAGTAACGGGTCGTAGGACGTGCTTACCGATCCAGACGACGACCAGATCGCCGCGAGTCGCGATCCGGGGCTCGGCTGGCGCGCGGAGCGCAGCCGCGGGGCGAGCCTCACGGTCGGTACAGCACCCGTCCGATCGGCACGTCCCCGTCCAGCGCGTCGACGCTGATCCGGAGCGAGTTCGAGACCGACTCGGCGTCCGGGAGGGACGGCACCGCCGGACCGAGCCCGAGGCAGATGCGCTCGGTCCCAGCGGTGCGACCGAGCGTCCGGAGGAAGGGCACGGCCGCGGTGAGATCGACGCCGGACCCGTCGTCGCCGAACCGCTCCAAGACGGTCTCGACGCCGAGACACAGGAGGTGATCGTCGAGCGGTGTCGTCAGGTCGGCGTCGACGACGATCGGGTGACCGTCGGTCCGGATCTCGCTCCCGCTCACCGCGCTCCGCGGCGAGTGATCCAGGAACACCCCGTCTCGGTCCCGCCCGGGACAGTCGATGTCGCAGTCGATCACCGCCGACCCGGGCGCCAGTCTGAGGTCGACGGCGACGCCGCCCGCCGCGTCCCCGTCGACGGTGACGTTCCGCAGTTCCGTCCAGTGTGGCGGCGGCGGGCGCCGTCGGTCCGGGCGGTAGGGGAGCGCTCCTACCGGGCCGCGGCGCACCGCCGGTGTCCCGTCGATGTCGCATCGGATCTCCGTGTCGCGGACGACGAGACTCCGCGCCACCGGCGACTGTTCGACGACGGACTGGGACAGCGGCGACGACCGGGCACGGATCGTGCAGTCGCGGATCTCCGCGCCCGCGGGTAACGGCGGCGCGCCCTCGCGTTGGACGCCCTGTTCGACGACGACCGCCCGCGTGTTGAACTCATCCGACGCGTCCACCGCGCCGCCGGTGTAGCGACTGAGATCGATCTCGATCGTGCAGTTCTCGACGTAGCTCCCAGCGCCGCTGATGCGGGCGCTCGTCGCGTTGTTGTTGAGGAAGTAGCAGTCGACGATCTCGACGTTTCCCGGCGTCCGGGAGCCGTAGACGCCGTTGTTGCCGAACTCGCGGAAGTCACACCCCTCGATCCGGACCGTTCCCTTGTTCGACCAGCCGACCCAGACACCGATCCGCCCGTTCCCTCCCTTGTACCCGTCGATGCGAGAGCCCTTCTTCGCCACCGCGTCCCGCAGCACCCCCCGTCCGTCCTCGTCGTTGACCGCGAGGGCGAACGCGCTCGGCGTTCCGCCGTCCGATTCGCTCGTCCCGCGGCCGAGGAACTCGACGTCTTGGATGTGGAAGTGGTTCCGGCAGCGCAGCCGGATCCCAGTCGTGGTGTCGTCGGGGCGGACGTCGACATCGACGTTCTCGATGAGCACGTCATCGGGCACCGGGTCGTAGTTGAACAGGAGCCGCGTGTAGCCGGCCGGGAGAACGAACCGGGCGTCGCCGTCGCCGAGCACGCCGACGCGGTCGGCGTCGATGACGACCTCGCCGAGGAGTAAATACTCGCCCTGGGGGAACCGCACCAGCGTCCCGTCCGAGAGCGCGTCTTCCAGGCGGTCGTTCACCGGGTCGTTCCCGCTCGGGTCCAGTCCCAGGTCGTCGACCGCGTCCAGCACCCGATCGAACTCGATCCCGTGACGCGTCCCGAGGTCTCCGTCGTCGGGCTCGTCCGCGGACCCGCCGTCGGGGCCGTCGTCCGACGCCCCGTCGTCCGCGCCCGGATCGTCGGGAGCGGCGTTCGCCGCCCCGTCCGACCCCAGACCGAGACAGCCGGCCGCCGAGGCCACCGCGGCACCGACGACCCCGAGATAGGGGCGCCTGCCGCAGGAGCCGGGCCCGCCGCCGACGCCACGCGAACCGTCGCCCCGATCCGAGCCATCGTCGTCGGGTGAACCGTCGTCGCTCTCGGAACGGTGGTCGTCGTCCCGGCCGGCGTTCATAAGTAACCCAGGCCGCGAAGGCGCTCTTCGACCGCTTCGTCGCTCCCGGGACCGTCGGTCGCCGCGTCCGAGGAGGCGTGGTCCCGCTCGACTACATCCCGGGTTGCCGGCGGCGACCCGGGCTCGAACAGCTCCGTCAGCACGCGGCCATGGGCGGCCGCGGGAACGGGCTCGCCGAGCCCGTGGAGCAGGGTCGGCGCCACGTCGACGACCGTCGCCCCTTCGACCGCGATGTCGGCGGCTATCGGGGGGCCGCGGGCGAAGAGGACGCCCTCGGGCCGGTGATAGCCGGCGATCCCGTCAGCGTCGACGACGGTCTCGTCGGCGAGTCCGGGCTTGACATGATACCCCTCGACGCCCTCAACGACCACGTCGGGCGCGAACTCGTCTTCGGGGTTGAGGTCGTCGCCGTCGCGGACGGAGAGCACCCGCTCTCCGGTCTCGGGGTCGGTCACCGCCGCGAGCGCGGACATCACCTCCGACTTGACTCGGTCGCGCTCGCCGGGGGCGACGGCCCCGTCGTCGAACCGCGACGTGTCGTTGACGTAGACGCTGCCGAGCCCGTGGAGGAACGCCCGCGTCTGCGCGGAGTCGACGTCGTAGAGGGCGTGGTCGCCGGGCACCGCCCGCGCGACGCTGTCGACGACCGACGCCGGAAGCCGCTCGACGAGCGTCTCGTCGTCGATGCCGATCCGTGCTAACGCGTTCAACACGGTCGACTTCGACACCCCGGCGCGCGAGAGCACGCCCCGGGCCCCCGTCGAGCGCTTCGGCGTCAACAGTCCCGCGTCCGCCAGCGCTCGGTTGACGTTGACGACCCGCGATATCGGCCCGAACCCGTGGTCGGAGACGACGTACAGCGTCGCGCCCAGCCGGTCGCAGTAGGTCATCACCTCGGCGAGGACCGCGTCCAGCTCCCGGTAGTGTTCCAGGATCACCTCCTCGTCCCAGATCAGATGCTGGAGCCTGTCGGGCGCCGTGAAGGTGAAGAAGAACAGTCGCCAGTCTTCCCGCTCCGTGAGCGACCGCAACAGCTCGCGGCGCGCCTCGAACAGCGACGCGAAGTCCGCGAGGAACTCGTCGCGCCGGTCCTCGCCGTACTCGTGCCACCTGAGGCCGACTCGGTAGTCGGGAATCTCTTCGCGGATCGCCTCGCCCAGCCGGGCCGGCTGCGTGAACCCCGCCGCGTCGGTCGAGCTCGTCATCATTCCGGCGACCATCGCTCCGTCGTCGCCGACCCCGCCGGCCGGGTACGTCATCGGCACGTTCGCGACGACGGCGGGCGAGAGCAGCTCCCAAAGCGGCGGCTGTCGGAGGTCCTCGCGGTTGTAGGGCCGCTGACTGTAATCGCTCCCCAGTTTCATGAACTCGTAGAGTCCGTGTCGGTCGGGCCAGGTACCGGTCGCGATGGAGGGCCACGCGACCGGCGTGTTCGCTGGCGTCGTGCTCCGGAGGGGACCGGCGGCTCCCGTCTCGATCAGCTCGGCGAACGCGGGGAGCTCCCCAGCTTCGATCCACGGCCGGACGAGCGGCCACGGGACGCCGTCAAGCCCCAACACGAACGCGCGGTTACCGTCGTCGCTCACCGCGACCGCCCCCGTCGACGCCGCTCGGTCCGAATCATTGAGCCTCGTTTGGGGAAAGACGAAATTTGTTATGACTGCCGTACCCGAGTAAGACGGCCTTACCCTCGAAAACGGGGTTCGCGAGCGGTCTCAGTCGACGTCGAGCTCGAAGCGACTGGCGTGCGTCAGCGTTGTCCACCCGAGGATCCGCCGGTCGTACAGCGGTCGTCCGATCGACTCGAGCACCTCGCGGAATTCTGAGCGGTCCCACCGGGAGTACGCGAGCTCGTACACCGACCCTGCCGCCGTTCGGTCCGCGTCGGTGTATCCGTTCTCGCCGGTGCCCCACTCCCACTTCTCGGCGTCAATGACGTACGGACAGAGGCCTTCGAAGGCCCGTAGGAGCGCGCTCACGTCGTCTTCGGGGAGCGTGTGACCGTAGAGGTCGACGCCGTAGTGCCGGGCTATCTCCGCGGTGAACGCGAGCGCCTTGAGCCCGTACACCGAGTACTCCAGCCCGTCGACCCGCTGCCGCTCGTGCCGCAGGAGGCCGTTCGGTTCGAGCTGGTCGAAGCCGTGCTCGCGCCAGTCGTCGAACGCGCGCGTCAGCGCCTCGCGGTCGTCGAGGTACGCCGCCGCGGTCGCTCTCGCGAGGATCCACCAGGCGTAGATGTTGTTCTTGACCACGCCGGTGTAGCGCTGCTTCCCCCGTCCGTCCTCGAGGTCCGCGAGGTACGTCTCCACCCACGAGCGGAGCGCCTCGCGGTCCGCCCCGACGGTCGACCACCGCGGGGAATCGCGGACGAGCGCAGCCCCGTAGATGAGCGTCGGCAGCGTAATGTGAAGTTCGATGGAGAAGTACGTCTCGCCGAAGTTCCGGCCGGAGGGGTACATCCGCGTCTCGGGGTCGAGAAACCAGTGATCGAGCAGCCGGATCGCCTTGCTCGCGAACCGCTCTCGGCCGGTGAACACGTAGCCGATCCCCAGGTCCCGGACCCACGTTCCCATCTCGATAGCCGCCCGGTAGTCAGGGCGGTCCTCGCCCGTGGCGAACCGATGCTCGTCGACGCCCGCGGGCGACCCGTCGTCGACGACGCTCCTCGGCGTCGCCGCCAGGGCTCGATTCGCGTCCCTGATCTGGGCGTCGTAGGCCGTCTTCCACGGGTCCTGACCGTCCTCGACACGTTCGCGAATCGCGACGACCTCGTTGGCGTCGAGGAACCCGGCGTACACCGCGGGGTCGTCGCGCAGTTCCCGGGGTGATCCGGAGCCGGCCCGGTCCGAGTCGGAGCCGCAGCCGGCAATGATCCCGGCGACCCCGAGCGAGGCGGCGCCGCGCAGGAGGTCGCGCCGGCGCTTGCCGTCCTCGTCGCGTTCAGTCACGCCCAGCGTCCGGCCCCCGTCGCCGGAGTTCCGATCGATCCGCGCTGCGTCACCGGTCGCCGCCCCCCTCGTTGTGCCAGATGTCCACGTGGTGGTCCGGCGTGTAGGACTTCCCGACCACGTCCGGGAGGCCTGTCCCCGAGATGTCGACCGCCTTCGCCTCGTGGGTCTCGGCCCCCTCCGCGACGACGGTCCGCTCGAACCGACCGTCCCCCTCGTTCGTGAACAGGTAGTGGCGCGGAGTCTCGTTCTCGCCGAGGCTCATCTCCGCCGCGTACACGTCGAGCCGCCCGTTCCCGTCGAAGTCCGCGAGCTGGAGGGTATGCGGACAGAACAGGTCCTCGCCGATGACGGTCTCCGCCCAGCCGTCGGCCTGCCGATCGAACAACCCTACTCGACCGGGGTGGGTGCCGTAGGTGGGGGAGTCGCCCTCCGCCAGCACGACCTCGTGTTCGCCGTCGCCGTCGACGTCACCGACCGCGACGCGGACGTCATCCCAGCCGGTGACGATCGGCTCGCGGTCCCACTCGTGGGTCCCCTCGCGGCGCCGATAGATGCCCGTGCCGACGACGAGTTCGGTCCGACCGTCCCCGTCGACATCGCCGATCCACACGCCCTCGGCGTCGCTGTCGCCGTCCACGACGTGACAGTTCTCGTCGGGCCACGGCCCGCCGGTCGGGCCGTCGGGGATGTCGTAGTAGAACACCACCCCCGACCGCTGTGACAGCCCGACCACCTCGGGCTCGCCGTCGTCGTCCACGTCGCCGAAGGCGAGGTCGTGGTACTTCTCGAATCGCTCGGTCACCAGGTGCGGCTCCCACCGCGACCGCGGGTCCGGGGGTTGTTCGAACCAGTATACCCCGTTATAATGAATGCCCTGTCCGGCGAGGACGTCGACCCGGCCGTCGCCGTCGACGTCGCCGAGCGCGCAGCCGACCCCCAGCTGGGGAACGTCGGCGATCGCGTGTCGCTCCCACCCGGGGTTCTCGTACCAGAACAGTGTCGGCCCGGCGAGCCCCGCCACCTGCTTGATCCCCTCTAGGCTCGGCAGTCGGGTGCGGCCGCCGCCCACGAACAGCTTCGTCTCCGGGCCGGCCCCGCCGACGATGACGTCCGGGCGACCGTTGCCGGTGAGGTCGGTCGTCAGACAGATCCCGAGCTTCGTCGTCGGGGGAACGGGGTCGATGACCTCGTGGCGAAAGCGAAGTCGCCGTGTCTGCATGGGCCCACACTAGGCGGTAGTCGGCTTTGTTATCAACCGCCTACGATGCGGGCTCGACGGTCAGATCGCGCCGGCGAAGTTCCGGAGCGTCTCCCGTAGCCCCCAGTTCAGTTGCGTCTCGAACACCAAGACGGCGGTCCCGTACACCGCGCCCCCGGCCGCGACGAGGACGAGCAGCTCGAGGAACACCCACGGGAGCGACAGCGTCGCCTGTAACCAGAGGACGACGCCACCCATGAGGAGGCTCGCGACGGCCGGGTACGACACCTCTCGGAGCAGCCGACCGAGGCTCGTCTCCACCGACTTGATCACCAGGTACACGTCGATCGGCATCACCGGGAACACGTAGACGCCGAGGACGGCCGCGGCGGCGCCGACGATGCCGAACTCGCGGGTGACGGGGACGATGATCAGCGCGGTCACCACGAGCCGGAAGGCGCCGAGTTTTACCATGTAGTCTGGGCGCCCCAGGGCCTTCCACACCGGGGAGTACGTCGACCCGAGCGCGATGAGGAGCCCGTACACCGCGACCAGTTGCATCACCGGCACCATCGGCAGCCAGTCGGTGCCGAAGACTGCCTTGACGAAGGTCGGAGCCACCACCGCGATGCCGACCGAGGCGGGAAACGCGATCACTATCGTCACCTGGAGGGTTTGGTAAAACGCCGACCGGAGGGCGGGGATGTCGTCCTGGAGCTTCGAGTACGCCGGGAAGGCGACGCTCGAGATGATCTGCGAGATCTCCGTCGCCGGCGCCTTGGCGAACTGGTAGGCGACCTGATACAGCCCGAGCGACGCGGCCGACAGCAGCCAGCCGATGACCGCGTCGTCGCCCTGATTGATGAGGAAGTAGACGCTCTCGGAGCCGGTGATCCACTTCCCGAACCCGAAGAGGTCGCGGGCGATCTCGACGTCGAAGTCCGGCCACGGACGGTAGCCGTGGACGGCGTACGACGCCAGCATGCGGGCGGCGTCGGAGGCGACGTAGCCGAGCACGAGCGCCCAGACGCTCTGGGTCGCGAGCGCGACGGAGAGCGCGACGGCGAAGTTCGTCACCGATCCGCTCATCGTGTAGACGAACTGCTTGTGGAACTCGAGGTTCTTCTTGAAGTAGACGATACCGGGGTTTCGCAGCCCGAGGAGCAGCGGCGTGAGCGCGATGACCCGGAGGACCGGAGTGGCGCGCGGTTCCCCGAAGAATCCGGCGACCAGCGGGGCGATGAGCGCGAGGATCCCGGCCAGCAGGAGGCCGCGGAGGATCTCGATGCTCCAGTAGGTGTTGAGGTAGTCGTCGACGTTGCCTGACGCATTCTGGATGAGCGCCTGGTCGAATCCGATGTTGGAGAAGCGCTTGAACGCCGTCAGCGTCAGCAGGGCGATACCGAGCAGCCCGAAGTCGGCCGGCGTGAGCATCCGGGCGAGGATCGCGATCATCAGCAGTTGGAGGCCGCGGTCGAGGATATTGGTGATCGTGGCCCAGATACCGCTTTTCACCGTCTGTTCGGTGAGATCGCCGCCCGGCGTCAGGCGGACGAGGAGTCGACGAACCGACGAGAGAGCGGACATTGTGCGGTGTTCCGTCTCGAAAAACCCTCGTTTCGGGCATTGTTATGTACGCGTTACCGTCCCGTCGCGCCGGGGCTACCCGCGTCACGCCCGACCGCCGCGCGGTCACGGGGGGCTCGACGCGAGCACCCCCGGTAACGACCGTCCTAACAATACCGCTGCCGGGGCACGTCCACCCAATGGAGACACGGGACCGACCGCTAGTGAGCGCGGTCGTGATAACCCGCGATCGACCGGCGAAGCTCGCTGACGCGCTCGCCAGCGTCCGGGCCCAGACGTACCCGAACCTCGAACTCGTCGTCGTCGACGGCTCCGACGAGCCGGTCGAGTCGCTCGTGCGCCGCCGCGCCGGGGACCGCCCGGTGACGTACCGCCGCGACGACGGCGAGGGCCCGGGGGCCGCCCGGAACATCGGGATCCGGGCCGCGAGCGGGGAGTACGTCGCGTTCCTCGACGACGACGACAGGTGGCTCCCCGAAAAGGCCGAGCGCCAGGTGGCGGCGTTCGAACCCGGCGTCGCCGTCGTCTACACGGGCCAGTTCGCCGTGCGGGACGGCGAGCGCGTCGGCGGACGCTCTCCCTCGCTGTCCGGCGACGTCACCGAGGCGCTCCTCCGCGGGGTCCCGTGCGCCCCGACGTCGACGGTCATGGTGCGGCGGGCGACGATAGACGACGCCGGGGCGTTCGACGAGGGGCTCCCGATCTGGGAGGACCGCGAGTGGTACGTCAGGCTCTCGGAGCACGGGGAGTTCAGACCGGTCCCCGAAAAACTGGTCCAGCGCGGGATCGGGGAGTACGACCAGCTCACCGACGACTTCGAGGCCGCTCGAGACGTCGCCTATCCGCGGTTCCTCGACGCGCACCGGGAGCGGGCCGCGGAGTACGGCGCCGGCTGCGAGCGGATGCTCGTCGCGTCGCTCTCGCGGAAACTCGGTGCGACCGCGATGGAGAACGGGCTTTACGGGGAGGCGCGCCGCTGGCTGGCGCGCTCGCTGCGTCACGAGCCGGGACGGCGACGGACGTGGGTCTACCTGCTGGTGTCGCTCGGCGGAGCCCCGGCTTGGCGGGGCGTGCGACGCCTCCGACGGACCTATCGGTCGCTCACGAGCCGTGGGACGACGACGCAGTCCCCGGATTCGTGCGGTACTCGCGGCGGTCCTGACCGGACGCAAGAGGACGGGCGGGACTGACCGCGCGGCTCAGACCGTGACGCTCTTTGCGAGGTTGCGCGGCTTATCGATGGCCCGCCCCCGCTGTTTCGCGGCGTGATACGCGACGAGTTGGAGCTGGACGTTGGCGAGCACGCCGGCGAGCTCCGGATGGGTCGACGGGACCGACAGGACGTGGTCGACGGTCTCCGCGAGGTCGGAGGTCTCCCCGCCCGCCACCGCGACGACCGGGCCGCCGCGCGCACGTATCTCCTTGACGTTACCGAGCGTCTCCGTGTCGTCCGTCCCGCCGTTGAACACCGCGAACACCGGCGTCTCCTCGGTGACGAGCGCGAGCGGCCCGTGTTTCAGCTCCGCGGCGGTGAACCCCTCGGCGTGCTCGTAGGTGATCTCCTTGAACTTCAGCGCCCCCTCCAGCGCGACCGCGTGTCCCGGGCCGCGTCCGATAAAGAAGTACGACTCCGAGTCGGCGAACGCGTCGGCGATCCGCTCCGCCGCGCCGCTCTCGACGACCCGGCGGACCTGATCCGGTAGTCGCGTCAGCGCGGAGAGGAACGCCGCCGCGTCCGGCGACGGGTCGCCGACGGCGTCCCGGCGGATCCGCTCGGCGAGCAGCGACAGCGTCGCGACCTGTGCGGAGAACGACTTCGTCGCGGCGACGCCGATCTCCGGTCCGGCACGGACTAATAGCGTGTCGTCGCACTCCCTCGTCAGCGACGAGCCGACGACGTTCGTCGCCACCATCGTCCGCTCCGCGCTGGCCGCCCTGACGGCCGCGATCGTGTCCGCGGTCTCGCCGCTCTGTGAGATCGCTATCACGAGCGTCCCGTCCTCCTCGGGCGGCGGTGACCCCGCGTACTCGGAGGACATGAACGCGCGTGCGGGAACCCCCCGGCGTGCGAGCAGCGATTCCGCGTACATCGCCGCGTGATACGAGGTCCCCATCGCGACCAGGTGAACCCGGTCGATCCCGTCGAAGCTGCCGGGCGGGAACCCATCGAGGTCGACCTCCTCGCCGCCCGAGTCGGTCCGACCGCTGACCGATCGGCCGAGGGCGGTCGGCTGCTCGTTGATCTCTTTGAGCATGTAGTGGTCGTATCCGCCCTTCCCGGTGTCTTGCGGGTCCCAGTCGACGGTCTCGGTCGCGCGGTGGACGCGCTCGCCGCGCTCGTCGGTGACGGTGAAGCCGGACGGCGTGACCCGGACGACGTCGCCGTCCTCGAGGTACGCCACACGGTCGGTGAACTCCAGGAACGCCGGCACGTCGCTCGCGAGGTACTGCGTCGAATCGCTCGCGCCGACCACCAGCGGTGAGTCGTTTCGAGCCGCGTACACCGCCTCCCTGCCGCCGATGACCGCGGCGACGGCGTAGCTCCCCTCGATCCGATCGATGGCCGCGCGGAACGCCGCCGCCGGGGCCGCCCCGTCCGCGAGCGCCGACTCGATCAGGTGCGGGATTACCTCGGTGTCGGTGTCGCTCTCGAAGGCGTGTCCCGCGTGAGAGAGCTCGCGACGGAGCCGTTGGTAGTTCTCGATGATCCCGTTGTGAACGACGGCGACGCGCCCCGAGCAGTCCGTGTGCGGGTGTGCGTTCGCGTCGGTCGGCGGTCCGTGGGTGCTCCACCGCGTGTGACCGATCCCGAGGGACCCGCTCGGGGGGTCCGCCGCGAGCGCGTTCCGGAGGTCGTCGATGCCGCCCGCCTGCTTGCGGACGTCCACGTCGCGGTCGGTCTGAACGGCGAGGCCGGCCGAGTCGTAGCCGCGGTACTCGAGGTTTTCCAGCCCGACGAGCAGTTCGTCGACCGCGTCGTCGGCCGCTCCGATCCGAGCCACGATGCCGCACATTACGCGACCACCCCGTCGACCGCGTCGCCGTCCGCGCGGCGAGGCGCGCGGCGGCGGCGCACACCGGTCGTGATCGCTTTGGGGCCGATTTGCATACCCACCGCATGCCGAGAGGAATACTTTGTTATGGACCGGATTTTGCCGCCGTTCACCGGTAAGTGACGGATAGCAAGCGGAAGCCTCGCCCTTACGCGAGGGAGTCAATGATACGCTCGGTCGGCGTTTCACTGTTCCTCTCGCCTGTTGCCGGTCGCCGTCTCGCTTTCTATGCCACCGAACTCTCGGTACTCGTGGGGGAGAGCGACGACGAAACTTGTCGTGCGAAGAACACGATATTTCTCCCGTATACGGCCGCGACGATACTGTTTACTCAATTATTCAGTACAGAAATGCTTCGTGAAGATGTGATAGAGTTAAGTGGATTACATGAGTAGCGGCAACATGACCCGCCATACCCTGTTCGACCCGTGAAATGATATAATACCGAAACTCCCCACGATAACGATGTACGACAACGTAACGAGAACAGACGACGTTGCGACAGATCAAAACGGTGGTGTACGATGAGTGCCGACTCAGAAGCGAAAACGCGGGACGCGGCCCAGGCCGATCGGGAGTTCTCGGGACCGGAAACCGATGCTTCGAGTACTGAGCCGGAGAATATCGAGCGAGCAGAGATCGGCTTCGATCAGCTGTTCGAGATCCTGAAAAACAAGCGGCGCCGACGGGTGATACGGTACCTGCTGGAAGGCAAGAACGAGGAGGCGACGTTGGACGAGCTGGCCGAGGCCATCGCCGCGCGCGAGACGGGCAAGGACATCAAACAGATCTCCTCGCAGGAACGCAAGCGCGTGTACGTCGGACTGTATCAGTGTCACCTGCCGAAGATGGACGACTACGGCGCGATCTCGTACAACAAGCCGCGCGGCCGGATCGAGACCGCAGAACACACGGACCTGTTCGAACGCTACCTCTCAGTCGACGACGATGTCGATGGTTCCGGGTGGACGCGGTACCACTCGACGCTGTCGCTCGTCGCCGGCGCCTTCCTCGTCGTTCCCGTCGTCGTCGGGGCGTTCATATCGAACGCGGCGCTTCAGGTGGTGACCGCTCTCCTCGTCGGAGCGCTCGTCGGCGTGTCGGCGTACCGGTACTTCGAGTGACGCGGCACGGGCAGCGCTCCGGTTTCGCGGCCGGTTCAGCGACTTTTGGGCGAGAAGTGAAAGTGACGTGAATATGGGTTAAAAGCGTCCTAAGTCCGGATAAGCCAGACCATAACTATGTCCCGTTTGCGAAAGGAACGAGCATGGAAAGAGACGGGACCGACGAACAGGACCGGTGCTCCTGACGATGAGTTCCGCTGACACCGAGCCGTTGACGCCCGACGGTGTCTTCGAGCTACTGAGCAACCACCGGCGCCGAATGGTGTTGTACTACCTCCGGACGAAGGGCGGATCGGTCGACGTCCAGGAGCTCGCCACGGAGATAGCGGCGATGGAAAACGATGTCTCGGCCGACGAACTGACCAGCCAGCAGCGGAAGCGCGTCTACGTGTCCCTGTATCAGACCCATCTCCCGAAGATGGCGGAGATGAACACCATCGAGTACGACAAAGACAGCGGGACCGTTCGGCTCGCAGACCGGGCGGACGACATCGACGAGTACCTCACGACGGACGACCAACCGACGTACCCGTGGCGATTCCACTACTTCCTCCTCACGGTCGGCGGGGCGACGGCGCTGTCGCTCACGGTGCTGAGCGTTCCCGGCTTCGGCGCCGTCCCCCTGCCGGTGGTAGGCGCAGCCGTACTCCTCGTGTTCACCCTCTCGGTCGCGTGGCAGTACTGGCAGGCGCAGAACCGCACGGAGCCGGTTCCCGTCGAACTGCGTCAGTACGACCAGTAAGCGGTCGTTCTCGGCGTCTCGTGTGCGGTCGTTCTCGGCGTCGGAAAGCCGCACGCGCCCGCTCCCGCTCGCGACGCCGGTAACTTTCAGCTCGCGTACATGTAAGAGTAACACACGAACGGCGCGGTTCGAGTAAGCACGAGGGGGGCAGAATATGTACTTTATTATTAATTAGCTGGGGTGTGAACGCGTATCCATGAGTAGTGCTCACGAGGAAATCTGTGTGACCGTGAGCGAGACCGTCTCCGAGGCGCGCGACGAACCCGTCGACGCGCTCCCGCCGCTCTCGGACGCGATCGACACCGACGGGCTCGACGCGATAGTGACGGGAGATTCCTCACACGACGTAACGGTCGCGTTCTCGTACGCCGGGATGGCCGTGTTCGTCTACGCCGACTCCACCGTCTACGTTCGTCCGGAACGCCCCCGCGAGGACAGTGTACCGGGCGCACACGTGTGAGCCCAGTGAACACGCTACCGCTGTGACTACGACGAAATCACGCAGACGTGTCCACTCCGAAACGCGTGGAACACACCGACGTGTCGGCTACTAAAGCGGTCGACGCCTACGAGAGGGACGAACGGTCGACCACGAGAGCGTCGTGGGGGTCGTCGCGGCCCTCGTAAGCGACGGTCCGACCTCGTTCGGCCCGCTGTACGCCCGAATCGACCCAGACGCGCCGGAGGCCACCCTCCGGTCGGACGGGAGCGAGCGAGGCCTCCTCGAACAGGGTGCGGCACGGTCTCAATAACCGTGCGCAGAGGTGCGATCGCATCGTCCCGGTCGCCGGGCCGTCCCGGAAAAACGTCGAAAACGTCGCTGTTCGGCCTTTACCGTTGTAATCCACAAGAGTTAGTAGTGCCTTCGTCCTATCGATAGTGACTGAATGAAGGAAGAGAATCAAAATATTTCCAATCACGTAGCTAAGGAGACCCCGGAGGTCCGGGCGACGTACGACTGGGACTCAACGCCGCCGAGCACCGGCGTGGTCGAAGTGGTATCAAGCGCGACAGGCCGCGAGCCGCTGGCGCTTCCGCAGCTCTACGGCGCCATCGACTCGGACGCACTGGACACGCTGTTTCGTTCGAGCACCGTCGAGACGTCTCTCACCTTCGCGTTCGCCGACTGCGAGGTAACCGTCACGGGCGACGGTGAGGTCGTCGCGAAGCTGGATTCCGATCTCGACTCGGGCCGGTAGCTCCGCGATTTCGCAGAGCGCCGTCGCCCCGCCGGGGCGAGTTCGACAAGCGCGTCGGACGCGGTGCGTCCGTCTCCGCACAGTCCGTTTCTGCTAGCGGCCGGTCCGGACCGCGGCCGCGTAGGTCGCTCATAACAATCTCGTTCGCTGCGGTGTCCCCTCATATCCGATGGACACGGACTCACCGACCCCGCGATACGAGGCGTACGAGGCGGCCGTCGTCAGCGACCACGGGGGGTCGACCGAATGTACGATATTCCCGAGGGACGCCGACGACGACCGCCGAACGACCGCGTGGATCACCGCCCGCGAGGAGGCCTACTGCTCGGCGGCCTCAATGCGGTGACCACGTGCTCGGGACCTCGCGCCGACCGCTTCGCCCCCGTCTCGCCTTCCGAAGCAACTTTTCCTTACAACGTCCGAAGGAGCCGACCGCCGATCGGACCGGACACAGAACACGGGTTCGACCGAAGGGCGGCTGAGCCGGCCTTTCGTCCGCTTCAACAGGTGTATCCGGGGCACGCCCGGGATCGGGTCGAGTAATACCCGATTACCGTCGGGAACGGCCTAATTACTCAAGTTACCCGAGCTTAACGGCCGTGTATGGAAAGTTCCATCACAGAGGCCGACAAGCAGCGAATCGAGACGTTCGTGTCGACCCCGAAGTACAAACGCGATCCCGAGATGCTCGTCCCCGACGACGAGTAACGTCGTCGTTCGGCAGTCGTCGAACGGCGTTCAGCGGGCCTCTCGGACCGTTTCGCCGTCGACGAGGATCCGTCCGGTCCCCGTGACCTCGACGACGTGGTCCGGCGTCTCGAACTGGAGGCGCCACGAGTCGCTGTCGTGGCTCGCGAGGTTGCGGACCGCGTCGGTGGAGACGTGATTCTCCAGAGAGACGTCGAGCTCCTCCGGGTCCACCGATTTGACGTCAGCGAGGGCTCTCGCTATCTTTTCGGTGAGGTCAGCTGTCACGTTCGATCATTTCGATGTTCATAATCAAAAGTTTGTCCATCTTTCGCGTCGTCGATCGCACGCGGCGAGTCGGAACGAAATAGTGACTCGATTAATCAGAAATCTAATTTCCGTGACCACGTCGACAGTTGAGTCCCGTTCCCGGCGAGAGGCGCGGGAACATGTGACAGTCGTTTCGACGCCGCCCTCGGTCTCGTCGCGGCCGGACCGCGACCGGGCCGAGGACGCGATCCGGTATCGATCGGATCGACGCGTCGAGGCGGTGTCGGACGCGCCCCCCGCGGAGGACGCCGGATCGCCCCCGAAACGCAGCGCAGGGGTCGGCGGTCAGTCCGCGTCCTCGCTCTCTAACCGCCGGGTGAATATCGCCTTCAGCACGACCGACAGACTGTTCGTTTCCCCTTGTCCCCAGATGGCCGTCTCCGACCGCGGGTCGGACGAGGACGCGTCCGGTCCGGTAACGAGGGCGCTGACGAGCGTCTTCCGGCCGTCGATCATCAGCAGCCGTCCCGCCGACGTGTCCGACCAGACCCACAGGGACTCGAACATCGTCGCCCCGAGGATGTCGTCTCTGATGCGCCGTCGATCAGTTCGTCGTTGAGGAGGTCCTCGACGGTCATATAGACGATCTCCTCGTCCACGTCCGCGAAGAACTCGAGGGTTCGCTCCGAGACGGCCCGCTGTCCGTCGACCGTCCAGACGCCCCGTTGTTCGGTTCCTCGGTCGGCGGGTTCGAGCTCGCTCAGCGCGGTCCGGAGGACGTCGACCCGGTGTCGGAGCTCGTGTTCGAGCGTCCGACTCGTGGTCTCGGCCGAGATCGCACGAAACCGTTTCGGCGACGATTGAAGGACATCGACGAGTCCCCTGTCGCGGAGCTCGTCTATCGCGTCGTACACTCGCGTCCGCGGGACCGCCGACACGCGACTCACGTCTCTGGCCGTTCCCGACTCCAGTGCGGAGAGCGCGATGAACGTCCGCGCGGCGTACTCCGTCAGACCGAACTCCGTGAGCTGCTCGACGGCTGTGGACCGCGGGTCTGCGATTGGCTCGTCGGTCATTGACATTGGTGAGTTCCGAACGGCCGGCCACCTCGAAACGAGGTGACCGCACCGGGCACGCAGCAGTTCGCGTGGTTGGGACACTCGAGTTAGCTGCGTGCGAGTACAGCAGCGGTTCCCAGACAGTTATTCTTTCTGTGATTAACTGAGTCACCAGAAGTGAGGCGAGAATGCCCCTTCCTCAAGGAGCGACCAACGGGAGCGAGTAGGGAGGGGATGAATCGCCGCACACCAGTACAAACCATTAACACAACATATCGATAATCAATAGACAGCGATGGAATACAGTCACCGCTACCATGCCTACCCGACACAACAGGTAGCGGCTGAACTAGACTACCATATCGACATTCATCGCCAAGCGTACAACTACACCCTGTACGAGTACGAGAACGTGGACGCCGACGACATCGGCTCTGCGTACAAGCACCACTCCCGACTCCCCGACTGGAAAGATGAGTTCCCCGTTTTCTCGGAAGTCAACTCGAAGGCTCTACAACGAACCGTCACTCGGTTCTACCAGAATCTCACTGGACTCTCCGAGCAGAAGCAAAACGGACGCAAGGTCGGGAAGCTCAACTGGAAGTCTCCGAGAGAGTTCCAGAGTATGACGTATTCGCAGTCTGGCTTCGAACTCAAAAACACGAGTGGCAGACGCGCGACGCTCTAGCTCTCCAAAATCGGAGATATCAAACTCCGCTACCACCGCGAGATCCCTGACGAAGCAGCTATCAAAGAAGTCACAGTGAAAAAAGAGACGACCGGTGACTGGTTCATCTCTTTCGGGCTGGAAACCGACGAGGGTGACCTGCCTGAGAAACCCGACGTGGACTCGCTCAACGCGGACAATAGCGTCGGCGTTGACCTCGGCATCCTCAACTATATCCACACGTCGGACGGGACGACTGTGGACTGGATCGACCTCGAAGACGAATACGAGCGTCTGTACCGTGAACAACGCAAACTCTCACGGAAAGAACACGGGTCAAACAACTACGAAAACCAGCGCCAAGCGGTTGCGAAGGTCAAACGCCACATCCGTCAGAAGGTGCTGGACTACCAGCACAAGCTCACGATATGGCTCGTCACAGAGTACGATGCGGTGTTCGTGGAAGACCTGAACGTCGCTGAGATGCTTCAAGACGATGGGAACGCGCGGAACAAGCAGGCTGCGGCGTGGCGACAGTTCATCACTCTTCTGGAATACAAAGGTGAGCTGTACGGGACACACGTCGTACAAGTCGAAGCAGCGGGAACGACGAAAGAGTGTGCGACGTGTGGTGTGGAGACAGCGAAACCCATCTGGGTCAGAGAGCACTCGTGTCCGAGTTGTGGGTTTGAGTGTAACCGTGACGCGAACGCGGCGATGAACATCTTACAGAGAGGCTTTGCTGAACTAGGGCTGGGATGGCCCGAATCAACGCCTGTGGAGACTGTGCTCCCTACGGACACCACTCGCGTGTCTGCAAAGCGCGTCGTCGAAACAGGAAGCCCCACCCTCAACGAAGCCACGCCTGTGGCTGAGTAGGGTGGGGTAGTTCACCGTCACCTCAAAAGTAACAATACCTATCTGTCCTGAGGGAGAATCCACAGGCGAATTCCGGGGGGACCCGGAAGGTTGGGACACATGAACACATCAAACAACGGGGAGGAAGCGATTGACATCCTCCAGCAACTCGGATTAAAAGAGTACGAGGCCCGATGCTTCGTCGGATTAGCTCGGCTTGACACCGGCACGGCGAAGAAGCTCAGCGAGATCACGGAGGTCCCTCGGACCCGGGTGTACGACGCGATACGGGTTCTGGAGGCGCAGGGGCTGGTCGAAGTCCAACACTCGAGCCCGCAGCGGTTCCGGGCGGTTCCGCTGGACGAGGCGACCGAGACGCTTCGCGACCAGTACGAGGAGCGCGTGGGGCGGCTCCAGAGCGCACTCGACGCCGTCGACATCGTGGGCGACGACGAGGAGTCCCCGACACAGGAGATCTGGGCCATGTCCGGTCGGGACGCGATCGAGAACAGGACGAACCGGCTCATCGGCGCGGCGAAAGAAGAGGTCGTCCTCGTCGTCGCCGACGAGACGCTCCTCACCGACGATCTCACCGAGACGCTCAACGGCGTCGACGACGACATCGACCTGGTCATCGGAGCCCTCTCTGAGCCGCTTCGAGAAGAGTTAGAATCGGCCGTTCCGCGCGCAACGACCTTCGTTTCCGGGCTTGAGTGGTTACAGGATCGAGACGTGCCGGCAGACGAGACGGGGATCGGGCGGCTCCTCTTGATCGACCGCTCGACGATCCTCGTGAGTTCGATCATCCCCGACAACAAAGCGGAACAGGCGATCTTCGGCGAGGGGTTCGGGAACGGTCTCGTCGTGATCGCCCGGCGACTCATGGCTCAGGGGCTGATCCCCGCTCGCGACCCGCAGTAGCGGTCTGACCCGCCGACGGTGTGGCGTCCGCGTCGCGAGGGGACTGTGTCACCGAAAATGGCCGACAGCGACTGTACACGGACGACGTCCGGCCTCCGACGCGAACGCCGACGACGGGCCGAACCCGTTCGTCCCGCCGAGCAACCCTCGCCCCGACGCGGCGGTTTAAGAGTCCCGAGCGACAGGGGCGAGTATGAGCGAACAGCAGCCGCGATCCGACGACGACGAGCGTCGTCGGCGACGGGAGGACTCGGACCGATTCGCCGGCGAGAAAGACGGAGACCTGCGGAGCCGAGACGTGACCGAGGGACCGGACAAGGCGCCACACCGGGCGATGTTCCGCGCGATGGGGTTCGACGACGAGGACCTCTCCTCCCCCATCGTCGGCGTGCCGAACCCGGCCGCCGACATCACGCCGTGTAACGTCCACCTCGACGACGTGGCGGACGCCGCGCTCGACGGCATCGACGCCGCGGGCGGGATGCCGATCGAGTTCGGAACGATCACCATCTCCGACGCCATCTCGATGGGGACCGAGGGGATGAAGGCGAGCCTGATCTCGCGAGAAGTGATCGCGGACTCCGTCGAGCTCGTCTCCTTCGGCGAGCGCATGGACGCGCTCGTGACGGTCGCCGGCTGCGACAAGAACCTCCCCGGCATGATGATGGCCGCGATCCGGACGGACCTGCCGAGCGTCTTCCTCTACGGCGGATCGATCATGCCCGGGCAGCACGACGGCCGCGACGTGACGATCGTCCAGGTGTTCGAGGGCGTCGGCACCTACGCGCAGGGCGACATGGACGCCGAGGAGCTCGACGATCTGGAGCGTAACGCCTGCCCGGGCGCGGGCTCGTGCGGCGGGATGTTCACCGCGAACACGATGGCGTCGCTCTCGGAGGCGCTCGGGCTGGCGCCGCTCGGCTCGGCCTCGCCGCCCGCCGAGGACGAGGCGCGCTACGCGGTCGCCGAGCGGGCGGGCGAGCTCGCGATGGACTGCATCGAGAACGACCGTCGGCCCTCCGACATCCTCTCGCGAGAGTCGTTCGAGAACGCGATCGCGGCCCAGACCGCGATGGGCGGCTCGACGAACGCGGTCCTCCACCTGCTCGCGCTCGCGGGCGAGGCCGACGTGGACCTCTCGATCGAGGACTTCGACGAGATCTCCGAGCGCACGCCGAAGATCGCGAACCTCCAGCCGGGGGGGAGCCGCGTGATGAACGACCTCCACGAGGTCGGTGGCGTGCCGGTCGTCCTCCGCCGCCTGCTCGAGGCCGACCTGCTCCACGGCGACGCGATGACCGTGACCGGTCGGACGCTCGCCGAGGAGATCGCGGCGCTGGAGGAGCGCGGCGAGCTCCCGGACGACGACGAGATCGAGGCCGACTTCCTCTACAGCGTCGACGACCCGAAGGAGGCGGAGGGCGCGATCAAGATACTCGACGGCAACCTCGCGCCCGACGGCTCGGTGCTGAAGGTGACCGGCGACGACGAGTTCTACCACGAGGGGCCCGCGCGCGTGTTCGAGAACGAAGAGGACGCGATGGAGTACGTCCAGTCCGGCGGCATCGAGTCCGGCGACGTGATAGTCATCCGCAACGAGGGGCCTCGCGGCGGCCCCGGGATGCGCGAGATGCTCGGCGTCACCGCCGCGGTCGTCGGCGCGGGCCACGAGGACGACGTGGCGCTGCTCACCGACGGCCGCTTCTCGGGCGGCACCCGCGGTCCGATGATCGGTCACGTCGCGCCCGAGGCCGCGGTCGGCGGCCCGATCGGGCTCATCGAGGACGGCGACCACGTCACCGTCGACATCCCCGAACGCGACCTGACGGTGGACCTCTCCGAGGCGGAACTCGACGAGCGCCGCGAGGCGTGGGACGCGCCCGAACCCCCGTACGAGGGCGGTATCCTGGCGAAGTACGGCCGGGACTTCGCCTCCGCGGCGGACGGGGCAGTGACGAACCCGCGGCTCACGCGGGAGTTATAAACGGGACGGGCGGATACTCCGTGGATCTAAATACGCGGTGACGAGCTGGGGGGTGAGGCTGCGGTGCGGTTGCGGCCGGGTGGGACGCAAAGGGGTTCCGGAGGCGTTCGCCGCAGAAGATCGTTCGTTCGTCACTCGCCGCTGCCGACGTTCTCGACCGCTATCGCGTCGAGGCCGATTCGCTCTCCGCCTCATCTTCGTCGCTCACGGACTCGCCCCTCGTATCGCCGTCGAGCGTCACGGAGCCGTTAGCGGCGTTCCGCAACGCGTCCGACCGGCCGAACTCGCCGGGCGCGATGGCGAGCGTCCGGATCCCGTAGCCGTTCGCCGTCTCGACGACCGGCTTGAAGTCCGTGTCGCGGGAGGCGATCGCGAGCGTCTCCATCCGGCCCTCGGCCGCGAACCGCGCGGCGTCGACCGCGAGCTTCACGTCCACGTCGCCGCTCGTCATCACGACCTCGAAACCGCGGGCCTCCGCGGCCTGGATCAGCCCCGGCGTCGCGTGCTCGTCGAGATAGAGCCGGGCGGTCACCAGCGGCCCCTCCGCCTCGGCGGCCCGACGCACGTCATCTAAGTCGACGTCGAACTCCTCGCGCAACACGTTCGGGCCGTCGACGAACAGCGCAACGCCGCCGGCGTCCGCGTCCGTCACGCCGTCCGGTCCGACCTCGCCGTCGGCGGTCGCCTCGCCGTCCGCGCTCGTCTCGCCGTCGGCCGTCGCCGCGCCCTCCGGCCCGTCGCCTCGGTCCATGGCCGGCCTTCGCCGTCGCGGGAGATAGGGATGGTGATTCCCTCGCGGCCCCTTCGACCCGTCTTCGATGCGCAGTCCGTCCACTAATCACCCGTATTCCTGCCGATTGTTCTGAAAATTTAACACCTTATATCGATATTACGACCTGACTCACGTCTGTAGTGGGTATACGCAGAATTGAAGTAAGGTGTTCAATAATAACGGAGTAAGATGTCACAATCGAACGCGTACACCGTTACTTCCGCACAGAACGATCATGATTGTACCACAGTACGTGCCCATCCGCGCAACGAGACGTTCCACGTCGTCGAGTACGCCGACGAGGACGCCCGCGAGCGCGTCGCGGACCTGCCGGTGGGCTCGGTCGTGAAGATGGAGCTGTCGCGCGCCGGCCGTCGGAGCAACGTCTGGTGCGCCGAGTCGGTCACGACCGCACGGACCGACGGCGGGACGAGCGGGGAGTAGAGCGAGCGGTTCTCGACACGGTATTCCGGAGCGTTCGATCTCTTCTATTGTGAAGAATCGCCCGCACCGTCGGATCGACGGGTGCCGGCACCGAAGCCCGCCTCACGGCTGCCCTTTGCGTCCCGCCCCGCACAGCACCTCACGCCTCACACCTCCCCAGCCTCGCGGCTCACGCTCCGCGGCCGCGCCGCTCGCGTTCGCCGCGTCCCTCGCGCCGCGCTCCTCGCGGCCGCTCGTAGGCACGCGCCGGTCGCACCGCATTTGACGGGCGCGACCGGAGGCCAATTGAACGCCGTGTCGCCCTGTCGGACTGTCTCACCGCCGTCGTTTCCGCCGAATCCGTCCCAGCAACAGCGTCCCGACTCCCCCCGCGAGGCCCGCGAACCCCACCAGGACGACGCCGGTTGCGACCCCGCCGTATCGCGCGGCCGTCGCGTCGATCCCCACCCGGATCCAGCCGAGGTTCGGCACCGCGAACAGCGCCTTCCCGACGATCCACTCCTCCGGGACGACCGGGGCGATGCCGGCGCTCTGGTCGTACAGCCCGTTCGCGTCGCCGTGCGTGACGTACCCGTCGTACGGCGCCGGGCAGGTCGAAAGCTCCGCGCAGTCGGCGGCGAGGAGCGCCGGGTCGGCGCGCTTCGTCCAGTCCTCGCCCGCCTCGACGCGGAACGCCAGCCGGTGGAACACCGGTCTCCCCCCGGCGCCCGGAACGGTGTAGACGACCACGTCGCCCGTCCCGCCGAGGCGGGTCGGCGCGTCGGAGTCGGCGGCGGTCGAGAGGTCTCCCCACGGCGCCCGGTCGGGGGCCGTGACGACGACGAGGTCGCCGCGCTCGACGCCGGGCGCCATGCTGCCGCTCTCGACCGCGACGAACGGCGGCCACGTTCCGACGAGCGCGCCGACGAGGACCGCGATCAGCAGGACTGCGACCACGGGCGCGAGCGGACCGGCGCGAGCGGGTCGAGGGCTGCTCACGCCCGAGAGGGAGAGCGGCGTCCGCTTGAGGCTGTCGCCCGAGTCGGTCGTCGACGGGGGAGTCCGCGGCCGGCGCGGGGACCACCGATGTCACAAAAGCTTAGGTTCGTCCGGGAGAGGTGCGAGTATGACCGATCGGCTCCCTCCGCTTCACGAATCCCACGACGCGCGCGGCGCGAAGTTCACCGACTTCGGCGGCTGGCAGATGCCCGTCGAGTTCGACTCGATCCGCGAGGAACACGCCGCGGTCCGCGGGTCGGTCGGCGTCTTCGACGTCTCGCACATGGGCGAGATCGAGGTCTCCGGACCGGACGCGACCGAGCTGATGAACCGACTCACGACGAACGACGTTCGCGCGCTCGACCCCGGCGACTCCCAGTACGCCGCGGTCACGGACCAGGACGGCGTGATGCTCGACGACACCGTCGTCTATCGGCTCCCCGACGGCACCGCGGCCGGCGAGGGGGCGTCGTCGCTCGCGGACCTGGAGGCGACCCACGACGGCGACCTCGACGCGCCGAGCGGCGACCCCGCGTACCTGTTCGTCCCGAACGCGGGCCACGACGCCCAGATGTTCGATCGCTGGACGGCCCACCGGGACGAGTGGGACCTCGACGCGACCGTCGCCAACGCCACCGACGACTGGGCGATGCTCGCGGTCCAGGGCCCCGACGCGGCCGACGCGCTCGACGAGGCCACGCCCCGCGACGGAGTCGTCGATCTCTCGAAGTTCGAGGCGACGGCGGCGGCGGTAGCGGGCACCGAGAGCTGGGTCGCGCGCACCGGTTACACCGGCGAGGACGGCTTCGAGGTGATGTGTCCCGCCGGCGCCGTCGACCCCGTCTGGGCGGCGTTCGTCGACGGCCCCGATCCGGCCCAGCCCTGCGGGCTCGGCGCGCGCGACACGCTCCGAACCGAGATGGGGTTCCTGCTCTCCGGACAGGACTTCGACCCCGACGACGAGCCACGGACACCGTACGAGGCGCGGATCGGCTTCGTCGTCGAACTCGACGCGGAGTTCGTCGGCCGCGACGCCTTGGCGGCCCGGAAGGAGGAGGGCGTCGACGAGACGTTCGTCGGGGTCAGGCTCCTCGAGCGCGGCGTCCCTCGAAGCGGCTACGCGGTCACCGACGGCGATCTCACCCGCGTCGGGAAGCTGACCTCCGGAACGATGAGCCCGACCCTCGACGAGCCGATCGGTCTGGGCTACCTCCACGAGTCGTACGCCGACGCCGGCACCGAGGTGAGCGTCGTCGTCCGCGGCGACGAGAAACGGGCCGAGGTCGTGATTCCGCCGTTCCTCGACCGCTAAACGGGTCGACGCGACCGCAACCGCCGGGCTCCGGCGGCTACTCTCCGACCGGCTCCTTCCGCTTCTCGACCACTTCCACGTCCGCGATCCGCGTGTCCGGATACCCGCCGTCCGCGTCCTTCTCGGCGGCCTTCACCATGTCCCAGACGGTGTTGAGTCCGGTCGTAACGCCCTCTAACGCCTCCATTTCACACCCCGTCTTCCCCGTGGTCTCGACCGCGACGGTCAGTTCGATCCGGTCGTCGTCGACGACGAACTCGGTGTCGACGTTCGTGATCGGGATCTGGTGGCACATCGGGATCGTCTCCCAGGTGTGTTTGACCGCTTGAACCGCGCCGATCCGGGCGGTCGCGAGCACGTCTCCCTTCTCGACCGCGTCCGCCTCGACCGCGGCGACCGTCTCCGGCGTCATCCGTATCTCGCCGCGGGCGACCGCGCGTCGGCTGCTGTCGGCCTTCGCGCCGACGTCGACCATCTGAACGTCGCCGGAATCGTCGGTGTGGGTCAGCGCGTCGGCGCGTCCGTCGCTCCCGTCGTCGGACCGGGCCGCTCCCTCGTCACTCATTACGCATCGCCTCCGGCAGCCGGTCGGGTAAGTCCGTCGCCACCAGTCCGTTCCCGTTCGCGTCCGCGGCGGCGTCGCCCGCGCGACCGACGGCGTAGGCGCCCACCGCGGCCGCGTGAAACGGGTCGGTCGCGGCCGCCAGCGCCCCGACCGTCCCCGCCAGCACGTCGCCGGTCCCGCCGACGGTCATCCCGGGGTTGCCGGTGCGGTTCAGCCGCACGTCGTCGCCGTCGGAAATCACGTCGACGGCGCCCTTCACGAGCAGCGCGTGGCCCAGGTCGGCCGCGAACTCCCGGACCAGTTCGGCGCGCTCGTCGGGGTCCGGCGCCGTCTCGCCGCCCATGTCGACGAGTTCGCCCTGGTGCGGGGTACAGACCAGGTCGGCGCCGGTGTCGACCTCGGGGACCGCCCGGAGCGCGTCGGCGTCGACGACGGCGCGCCCCTCGAACTCCGTCAGGAACTCGCGGACGAACTCCCGGGTTCCGTCCCCGTCCCCGAGCCCGGGACCGAGGACGACGGCGTCGCTCGCGGCCGCGAGCGACGCGACCCGCTCGGCGCGGGACGGTCCGACGCGGTCGCCGGGCAGCGCGCGGACGATGAGGTTCGGCGAGAACCCCTGAACCTCGCTCGCGACCGACTCGGGACAGGCCACCCGAACGAGGTCCGCGCCGGTCCGGAGCGCGGCGAGCGCGGCCAGCGTCGGCGCGCCGGCGTAGGGGCCACCGCCGACAACGAGGACCTCGCCGTTGTCCCCCTTGTGGGAGTCCGGGTCGCGGTCGAGCCCGAGCAGGTCGCCCGGCCCGGTGAACCGCTCCGCGGCGGTCGGGATCCCGATGTCGGCGACCGTTGTCTCGGCGTCGAGCCCGGCCAGCCCGGGCTTCTCGTCGTGGAACGTCACCACCCGGTCAGCGTCGACGGCGACGGGGTCGGTCGTCGCGTCGCCGTCGGCGGGGGCGGCGGTGTCGTCGGCCGAGTCGCCGGTCGGCTCGCCGGTGTCGGCGTCGATCCCGGAGGGGACGTCGACCGCGATCACCGTCGCGTCGCTCGCGTTGATCGCGGCGGCCGCGGTCCGTTCCGGTTCGCGGAGGCCGCCCGAGACCCCGGAGCCGAGCATCGCGTCGACGACCACGTCCGGGTCGTCGCCGTCGGAGTCGATGAGGTTGAAGTCGCGCGAGTCGGTGACGGTCTCCCGGGGGATCTCCGCGTTTCCGAGCGCCGCCCAGTTCTCGCGGGCGATGTCGGTCCGGATCGTCTCCGGACGACCGAGCAGGTGGACCGTGACCTCGTATCCGCCGAGAAACCGCGCGGCGACGAGCGCGTCGCCGCCGTTGTTGCCGCGGCCGCAGACGAGCGCGACCGTCGCGCCGGGCTCCGCGACGGCTCGCACCTCGCGAGCGACCGCGTTGCCGGACGACTCCATCAGCTGCTTGCGGGGCACGCCGAGCGCGGCCGCGTTGGCGTCGACGGCCGCCATCCGGTCGGTCGTGATCATGACCGTCCGTTCGGCCGCCCGGGGATTAAGCGAGGGGGATCGGGGCGCACCGGCTCCGAGGTGCCCCGGCGCGGCGGTGTGGCGCCGTTCCGCCTCGCTTCGAGGCGTGACGCCGTTCCGCCTCGCTTCGAGGCGTGACGCCGTTCCGCCTCGCTTCGGGAAATGAAAATGTTGAAGCGGTCAGGTGGCGAACCCCGCGAGTAACCGTGGTATCGGCACTATACGTCGGCGCGGCCGCCCCGCTACCCTCCTCCCCGGCCGAGGCGGCCGACCCGTCCCCTCCACTCCGAGACCGCTGCGACCGCTGGGACCGACGCGACGGCCGCGGCCGATCGCGCCCCATCGACCGCCAGACGCCACTATGAACATCGGCTTCTTCACCGACAGCTACTTCCCCGGGATCGACGGCGTCACCTACACCATCCAGGCGTGGCGGGAGCGCCTCGAAGCCCGGGGCCACGACGTGTACGTCGTCTATCCCGCGAGCAGCCACGATCCCGACGACAACGAGATACCCGTCCCCTCGCTGCCGAACCCCTTCTACCGTCAGTACCGCCTGCCGACGTACCGTCGCCTGTCGACGCTCCCCGACCTCGACGTCGTTCACTGCCACGGCCCGGCGTCGACCGGCCTGATGGGGATCCGGTACGCGAAGCGGTACGGCGCGAGGTCGGTGTACACGCACCACACGCCCGTCGAGGACTACTTCGTCCAGGGGCTCAAGTCCGAGCGGCTCGCCGCGCTCGCCGGGAAGGCGTACGTCGCCTACGAGAACCGATTCCTGAACGCGTTCGACTGCGTCACGGCCTCGACCTCGCGGATCCGGCGGGACGTGGAGCCGTACCGCCTGCCCGTCGGGATCGAGATGGACCGGTTCCGGCCGCGCGAGGACGGCCGCGTCGCCGCGCTCGCGACCGACGGCGGCCCGACCGCGGCGGACGCCCCGGTGATCGGGTACAGCGGTCGGATGACCCACAAGAAGAACGTCGACCAGATCCTCCGGCTCGCGGAGCGGCTGCCCGAGGTGCGGTTCGAACTGGTCGGCGAGGGACCGGTCCGGGCGGACCTGCTCGCGGACGCGCCCGCGAACGTCCGGTTCCACGACTTCCTCCCGCGGGACGAACTTCCCGACTTCTACGCCGCGCTCGACGTGTTCGTCACCGCCTCCACCTGCGACACGCTCGGACTCTCGACGCTGGAGGCGAACGCCTGCGGCACCCCGGTGGCCGCCGCGGACGTGGCGCCGTTCGACGAGACGATCGGCCCCGAGAACGGTGCCAGATTCGCGCTGGGTGACCTCGACGACATGGAGCGCGCGGTCCGGGACTGCCTCGACGGGGACAGGGACACCCGCGCGGCCGTCCAGCAGTTCTCGGTGGAACAGACGATAGACGAGCTCGAGTCGATCTACGGGGTGACCGCGTAGATGGGCGCGGACAACGTCGACGCCTTCCAGCGGTTCATTTTCTCGGTTCCACCCCTCAGGATTCAGGCGGCCGCGCTCGTCGTTCTCAGCGCCGTGTACGCCGTCGGCACGTTCGGCGGAATCTGGCTCTTCACGCCGTTCGCGCCGGACCCGTCTCGGATCGTCCCGGTGGCCGCACTCATCTTCTTAGTCCCGTTCGTCGTCGCCGCGGAGCTGTTCCCTCGCGTCCTCGACGGCTACCCGCGGCCGTGGAGCTACTTCCTCGCGCTCACCTCGCAGTTCGTCCTGTTCGTGTACGCGCTGGTGCTCTCCGGCGCGAACGACGTCGGGAACGCCTGGAGCATCATCTGGCTCAGCTTCATCACGCTGTACCTAGTCAACATCCTGGTGCTCGTCGTCTCGACGGGCATCGACCGCTCCGACCGGATCCTCCTCGTGTCGCTGGCGGAGCCGGGGCTGCTCATCACCGCCTTCTACGCGCTGGGCGGCAGCGACTTCGGCTTCTCGACGTACCGCCACGTGTTCGCGTTCGCCTCGCTGCTCATCGCGGCGGGCTTCCTCGTGTTGGTCCTCGTGGTCGTCGACTACCTGATCAAGAGCAACACCGACGTCTCCGCGTTCGCGCTCACCTCCGGGCTCCTCCGGAACGACCGCGAGTCGCTGGACTTGGGCGTCGAGGCCCGCCCGTCCGTGGAGACGTTCGCCGTCGACAACGGGGCCCGGCTCACGGTCGCGGCCCCGTGGGTCCACCCCGGCCCCCTCGGCGGGTTCGGCGGCGGTCAGCTGAGCGGGAACCTGATCGACTCGCTGAACGGGGGTCGAGGGGACGGTGCGGGGCGCGATCCCGCCGAGGTCGCCGCCGACGGAGGAGCCGAGACCGCTGCGATCGACGGCGGGACCGGCGCGGCCTCGGACGGCTCGGCCGGGTTCTTCTTTCACGTCCCGTGTACGCATAAGGAGGACCTCTCGAACCCGGCGGACGCGGAGCGGATCCTCGACGCGATCGCGGAGCCGGAGCGGACCGAGCGCGCATCCCGGCTCGTCACCGAGTCGTACGGCGAGCGGGAGGGGTACGCGGACGTGCGATTCCACGGCCGTCGGATCGGGGAGAAGGAGGTGATCGTCCTCCACGGCGAGGGGATCGACGACTACGACACCGGCGTGTTCATGCGCGACGTCGACCACGACGACGTGCTTTTGATCGACCAGCACAGACACGACATCCAGAACGGCCCCGACGTCGAGATCCAGTACGGCTCCGCCGAGGCCGACCGCCTCAAGCGCGCGTTCGACGACTTCCGCGACCGGCTCGCGGCCGCCGAGCTCGCGGACGACTACGCCGCCGGGTTCGAGGTGACCCGGACCGGGCAGGACGCGCTGGCGATGGTCGAGTCGGTCGACGGCCAGGAGGTCCTCTGGATCGGCGTCGACACGAACGGGCTCACCCCTGACGTGCGGGCGACGGCCGACGCGTACCGCGAGGAGTTCGACGCGGTGATCCCCTTCTCGACGGACACCCACGCGTCGATCCACGAGCTGGCGAACATGCGCGAGTCCGACACCGACGCGATCGAGCGCGCGGTCGACAGCGCCGTCGACGACGTCGCGCCCGCGACGGTCGGCTTCGAGAGCCGCCGCACGGAGCCGGTGAAGCTCCTGAAGAACGACTACAACGGGCTCGTGTTCAGCGTCAACATCCTCATCCGCCTCACGCTCATCGCCCTCGTGACGCTGTACGTGCTGCTCGTGCTGTGGCTCTTCTTCTGAGACCGGGGCGTTTCCGAGCGAGCGGTTCCCCGTGGCGTTTGTGCCCTCTCGTCGACGTGCCCGCACGGTCTCGCGAGCCCTCCTCCTCGGTACCGAGCGGACCCCGAAACGCGCGTTCGGAGCGGTCGCGGTCGCGTTCGTCGCCGCGTCGCTCCTCGTCGCCCTCCCGGTCGAGTCGAGACGGGCCCCCGGGCGGTACCCGACCTGGGCCGGTCTCATCGCGGTCGGCCTCGCGAGCGCCGGGTGCGCCGGCCGGCAGCGCGGCGGCCTCCTCCCCGGCCGGGGCGGCGTCTTCCTCGCGACCGTCTGGATCGTCGTCGTCCCGCCGCTCGCGGCGCTCGTCCGCGGCGATACGCTCGACGACGGCGGCTACGCGGTCCCGCGTCCGTCGATCGTCGCGCTGCGTCCGCGCGCCGAACTGCTGACCGGACTCCGGATCGGCCCGATCGTCGCGCTCGTGCTCGCGCTCACGCTGGGGAGTACGGCGTTCGCACTCGGAGCAGGGCTGCGGCGGCGCTCGGAGCGCGTCGAGTCCGGGTGAGGCCTCGTCACTCCAGCACGCGCACGCCCAGCGCGGACGCCGAGAGGCCGCCGATGAGCATCGGCAGCCAGTAGACCGCGCCGCGGAAGATCAAGACCGCGGCGGTGATCGCCGAGGCGGCGACCCCGGTCGTCGGGACGAGCAGGCCGACGAGCGCGGCCTCGATACCGCCGAGCCCGCCGGGCAGCGGCGTCGCGCCCGCGACGTACGACAGCGGGACGACGAAGACGGGGATCAGCGGCGAGATCGGGTGCCCGACCGCGGCGAACGCGACGGTGAGCGCGGCGGCCTGAAAGAGCCAGCCGACGAGCGAGAGCGCGACGATCCCCAGGAGCCGCCGTCGGTCGGTGCCGACGCGCTCGATGTCGGCGAAGAAGTTCCCCAGCCGGTCCGCCAGCCCGGCCTCGATCGTCTCGGCGTCGAAGCGGTCGAACCGCCCGAGGAACGGTCCGACGGCGCCCGGCACGCGGTCGACGACCGCCACGCGGTAGCGCCAGACGAACGCGATCGCCGCGACGATCGCGGCGACCAGCGCGACCGCGCTCGCGACGGCGAACCCGACGCGCTCGCCGATGGCGGTGGTGGCCGCGTACGACCCCACGCCGACGAACACGAGCGAGACGGAGGGGACGACGTTGAGCACGTCGACGCTCGCGATGCCGACGAGCCCCGTCTCGTACCGCGCCTCGCCCACCTTCGAGATGAGGGCCGCGGCGACCGGTTCCCCGCCCGCCTGTCCGAACGGGGTGACGTTGTTCGCGAAGGCGGCGCCGCTGTACACGAGGAACGCGGTCCGGACCGACAGCCGGACGTCGAGCGCCCCCAGCACGGCGCGCAGCATCAGGCTCCACGACGCGAGCCAGCAGAGGCCGAGTCCGGCGGTCGCCGCGACGAGCGCCGGGTCGGCGGCCGCGAGCGCGTCGACCACGCGCTGGACGCCGACGACGACGAACAGCACGGCGAAGAGGATGACGGCGCCGGCCGACCCGAGGATCAGCGCGCGCCGTTGTGAGCCGTTCATAAACGAGGTGACGCGGTAGCGAACTTGAAACGTCTGCTTCGTCTCTGCGGGGTGCGAGCCGTCGGCGGCGCCGGTCGTGTCGGAGGGGTCGGCGTCCGGAGCGACCGAATGAGAATACATACGTACCGGCGGGCCGACGACCCACCCAATGGAAGATCAGCGGTTCCTCGAGTCGGAGTGGGATTACTGTCTGGTGCTCGACGCGTGCCGGTACGACGTGTTCGCAGACGTGTACGACGAGTACCTCGACGGGACGCTCGAGAAGCGGAAGAGCATCGGCTCGTCGACCCCGGAGTGGGCCTACCGGACGTTCACCGGCGACCACGACATCGCGTACTTCTCCGGGAACCCCTTCATCAACGACCTGGGGATCCCGCTGAACGAGCTCAAGTGGGGCGCGTCCTGCGACTACGAGTGGACCGCGTCAGAGCATATCAGCGACATCCACGACGTGTGGAAGACCGACTGGGACGACGACCTCGGGACCGTCCCGCCGGAGGGGCTCGCGGACGCGTTCCACCGCAATCGGGACGCGGTCGAGCGCGCCGACCGCACCGTCCTCCACTACATGCAGCCGCACGCCCCCTACCTCTCGCGGGGCAAGGGCCAGAAGCTCAAGCAGATCCAGAAGGGGATCAAACGCCAGGAGGAGGAGGCCGAGGGCGGAAGCGACGACGACGGCGGGCTGCTCTCCTCGCTCAGCGACTCGGTCCGGCCGAAGATCGAGAGCCGGCTCGACGACAGCGAGTTCGCCCAGAAGGCCGGGCTGTGGCTCGAACTCGACCCGAAGGACCTCGTGAAGGACGGCACGCGCGTGACGGCGCTGTCGATGTACGAGGAGAACCTCCGGATTGCCTTAGAGAGCGTCTCGGAGCTCGTCGCGGAGCTCGACGGCGACGTGGTCGTCACCGCCGACCACGGCGAGGCGTTCGGCGAGGAGGGCGTCTGGGAACACCACATCGAGACGTACATTCCCGCACTGATGGAGGTCCCGTGGCTGGAAGTCGAGTAGCCGTCCGCACCGACGGCCACGGCGCGGTCGGCGCGCGGACCGGAGCCGCTCCCCACCGATGAAGGTCAGCCACTACTTCGAGTTCGAAGACCACGTCACCGGGGGGATGGCCGCCTCCGTCGACCACCAACGAAAGATGTTCGACCGGGTCGGCATCGAGTACACCACGGAGCCGACGCTGGACGCCGACGTGCTCCACTGCAACCTGATGGGGCCGCGCTCGGTCTGGTACGCGCGCCGCGCCCGGAAGGCGGGCGTTCCCGTCGTCGCCCACACCCACGTCACCGCCGAGGACTTCGGTGACAGCTTCCGGTTCACGAACGCGCTCGCGGTGCCGCTCAGGCCGTACCTCCGCCGTGCGTACGGGCTCGCCGACCGCCTCGTCTGCCCCTCAGAGTACAACCGCGAGGTGATCGAGGGGTACGCGGACGTGCCCGCGACCGTCGTCTCGAACGGCGTCGACCGCGAGAAGCTGACGGGGTTCGAGTCGCTGGAAGCCGAGTACCGCGAGCGCTACGACCTCGACCCGCCGACGGTGTTCATGGTCGGTCACGTCATCAAGCGGAAGGGGTTAGAGACGTTCGTCGAGACGGCCCACCGGATGCCAGACGTGGACTTCGCGTGGTTCGGCCCCATCGACCGGTCGCTGAAGGGCCGCGAGACGAAGCGGCTGGTCGACGAAGCGCCGTCGAACTGTACGTTCACGGGGTTCGTCGACGACATCCGCGGCGCGTACGCCGCGGGCGACGTCTTCTGTTTCCCGACCCACGAGGAGAACGAGGGGATCGCGCTGCTGGAGGCGATGGCGGCCGGGAAGCCGCTCGTCGTCCGCGACATCGAGACGTTCTCGTGGCTCGACGACGGCGAAGACTGCCTGAAGGTGGGAGACGACGAGCGCGACGACGGGACGGCCGCGAGCGCGGACGAGACCGACGCCCGCGGCGACGACGTGTCGGGGTTCATCCAAGCCATCGACGAGCTCCGCGACGCCGACCGCCGAGCGGAACTGGGCGAGGCCGCCGCGGAGCGCAGCGAGGCGTTCTCGCTCGACGCGATCGCCGAGCGGTACCGGTCGCTGTACGCGGACCTGACGTAGCGGGCGCCGAGGCCGAGCCGCTCGGCGGTCCGCGGAAACTTGCGAAAACCGCAGTTGGTATGTCCTCCCACCGACTCCGTAGAGGCAAATGACTCGAGTGAGCGTTATCGGCTGCGGGAACATGGGGGGCGCCCTGCTCAGGGGGCTCGCCCGCGCGGAGGGGTACCACCTCACGGCGATCGACCTCGACCCCGAGGCGCTCGCCGCGATCGAAGACGCCGTCGACGAGACGACCGAGGACGTGGCGGCGGCGCGCGACGCCGACATCGTCGTCCTCGCGGTGAAGCCGGACGTGGCGCCGGCGGTCCTCGACGACCTCGACCTCCGCGCCGACCAGCGGCTCGTGACGCTGGCCGCGGGGCTCCCCCGCGAGTTCGTCGCCGACCGCACCGACGCGTCGGTCGTCCGGATCATGCCGAACCTCGCGGCCGAGACGGGCGACATGGCGGCGGCGGCGACGAACGAGGGCCTCACCGACGAGGTCCGCGCCATGCTCGACGCGGTCGGGGAGTTCGTCGAGGTCGACGAGTCGCTGATGCACGTCTCGACGGCCGTCAACGGCAGCGGGCCCGCGTTCGCGTTCTACCTGATCGACGCGATGAAACAGGGCGGGGTCGAGAGCGGGCTCGACCCCGAACAGGCGGAGACGCTGGCGGCGCAGACGTTCAAGGGCGCCGCGGAGACGGTGCTGCGCGACGACCGGAGCGTCGACGAACTCATCGACGCGGTCTGCTCGCCGAACGGCACGACGATCGAGGGGATGGAGGTGCTGTGGGACAGCGACGCCGACGCCGCGGTCGGGGACGCCGTCGCGGCCGCGGAGCGCCGGTCTCGCGAGCTCGCCGCGGAGTTCGAGGATGCCTGAGGACGCGGGCGCCGACCGCGTGGGCGCGGCCGACGCCGACCGCGTCGCGGCCGCTCGGAAGCGGGCGGCCGCGGCCGACCGCGTGATCGTCAAGGCCGGGACGAACTCGCTGACCGACGACGACTCGCGGCTCGACCGCGTGAAGCTCGACAAGCTCGTCGCGGACGTGATGGACCTCCGCGAGCGCGGCACGGAGGTCGTGCTGGTCTCGTCCGGTGCGGTCGGCGCCGGCACGGGCCGACTCGACGAGGGCCCGGAGTCGCGCGACGGCGTCGACTCGATCGCGGAGAGCCAGGCGCTCTCGACGGTCGGCCAGGGCCTGCTGATGCGCCACTACACGCAGAGCTTCGAACGGTTCGACCAGGACGTCGCGCAGATACTCGTGACGGGCACCGACCTCGACGCGCCGGAGCGGTTCGACAACTTCACGAACACCGTCGAGACACTGCTGTCGTGGGGAGTCGTTCCCGTCGTCAACGAGAACGACGCGGTGGCGACCGACGAGCTGCGGATCGGCGACAACGACATGCTGTCGGCGTCGATCGCGATCGGGCTCGACGCCGACCTCCTCGTGACGCTCACCGACGTCGACGGCGTCTACACCGGGAACCCGAAGCGCGACGACGACGCGGAGCTGATCGAGGCGGTCGACGACGGGTACGAGCGGCTGCGGGAGATCGTCGGCGACGGCACCGAGACCGACTTCGGCGGCATCCGCACGAAGGTCGAGGGCGCTCACGACGTGAGCCGCAACGGTATCCCCGCGATCATCGCGGGGTCGGCCGAGCGCGACGTGTTAGCGCGGATCGCAGCGGGTAAGCCGACGGGCACGCTATTCGTGCCGGAGAGGGATGACGACGATGAGTGAGACAGACGCCGACACGAGAGACGACATCGAGGCCGACACCGACGAGCTGGCCCGGCGAGCCGAGCGCGCCGCCCTGCGGCTCGCGAACGCGGACGAGGCGACCCGGAACGAGGCGCTCCGGTCGATCGCGGACGCGATCCGCGACCGCGAGTCGGAGATCCTCGACGCGAACGCGGTCGACGTCGAGGAAGCGGAACAGCTGCTCGCGGACGGGGAGTACACGCAGGCCTTGGTCGACCGGCTGAAGCTCGACGAGACGAAGATCGAGGAGATCGCGTCGATGGTCGAGTCGGTCGCCGAACAGGACGACCCGCTCGGCGAGACGCTCGCGGCCCGCGAGCTCGACGAGGGGTTGGAGCTGTACCGGGTGTCGGTGCCGATCGGCGTCGTCGCGACCGTCTTCGAGTCGCGGCCCGACGCCTTAGTCCAGATCGCGGCGCTCGCCCTGAAGTCCGGCAACGCCGTCGTCCTCAAGGGGGGCAGCGAGGCCGCCGAGTCGAACCGCGTCCTGTACGAGGCGATCGTCGACGCGACCGCCGACCTCCCCGACGGGTGGGCCGCGCTGATCGAGGCCCACGAGGCGGTCGACCGCCTGCTCGAACTCGACGACCGGGTCGACCTCGTGATGCCGCGTGGCTCCTCGGAGTTCGTCTCCTACGTCCAGGCGAACACTCAGATACCCGTGCTCGGCCACACCGAGGGGGTCTGTCACGTCTACGTCGACGCCGACGCCGACTTGGAGATGGCCGCAGACGTCGCCTTCGACGCGAAGGTCCAGTACCCCGCAGTCTGTAACGCCGTCGAGACCCTGCTCGTCCACGAGTCGGTCGCCGAGGCCTTCCTCCCGGACCTCGTCGCGCGCTACGAGGACGCCGGCGTCGAACTGCGCGGCGACGAGCGGACCCGCGAGGTCGTCGACGTCGCGCCCGCGACCGACGACGACTGGGACACGGAGTACGGAGACCTCGAACTGTCGATCAAGATCGTCGACGACGCCTACGAGGCGGTCGAACACGTCAACGACCACGGTTCGAAACACACCGAGTCGATCCTCACCGAGGACTCCGAGACGGCGAAGACGTTCATGACCGGCGTCGACGCCGCGAGCGTCTTCCACAACGCGTCGACGCGGTTCGCCGACGGCTACCGCTACGGGCTCGGCGCGGAGGTCGGCATCTCCACCGGGAAGGTCCACGCCCGCGGCCCGGTCGGCCTGGAGGGGCTCACGACGTACAAGTACTACCTCGAGGGGGACGGCCACCTCGTCGCGACGTACAGCGGCGAGGACGCGGTCCCGTTCACCCACCGCGAGCCCGACGCGGAGTGGGGGCTCGGCGGGGAGTAGGGTGAGTCGTCGCTCTCAAGCCACCGCCTAGCCTTGGAGCAGGTTCAACACCTCGTCTGCGACGTCGGGTTCGACGGCGACGACGTAGCGCTCGCCCGGAGTCAGCGTCGTCTCGGAGCGGGCGATCCGCCGACCGTTGGCTCCGGAGACGACCACCGTTCCGGCCGGGAAGCGGACCTCGGAGAGCGCCTTGCCCGCGGCGGGCGCCTCCTCCGCGACGCGGATGAGCATGATGTCGAGGTTCCCCGTCACGTCGGCCAGCGTCTGGACGTCGCTGCCGAGGACCTCGTTCGCGGCCACCCGAGCCCCGGCCCGCTCGGGGAACAGCACCGCGTCGACGAACCGCGTGTACGACTCGCCGGCGGCGCGGTCGATGCGGGCGACCGTCCTGACCCCCGGAGAAAGCTCCGTGGCGGCCAGACAGACGGCGAGGTTCAGCCCCGTCTCTCCGGTGAGCGCCGCGATCGCGTCTGCCCGTTCGATATCGGCCTGTTCGATGATGTCGGGGTTCGTCGCGTCGCCGCGGATCACCGTCGCGACGTACTCGTCGGCGATCTCGGAGACGATCCGCTCGTCGCGCTCGATGATCGTCACCTCGTGGCCGCGGTCCGCGAGGATCTCCGCTGTCTGGAAGCCGACGCGTCCGCCGCCCGCGATCACGACGTCGAGTGAGCTTGGCATTGGTTCAGTCCTCCGTCTCCGGGGTGATGTCGGTGTCGGTGACCGCCGGTCCCGCCTCCGGCTCCGCGCGCAGCCTGTTGAGGATGAGATACGCGACCCCGCCGAGCAGGATCCAGCCGGCGCTGAGCCCCAGCGCCAACGGGTCGGTCCGCAGCAGGTACTCGACGAGCACGCCGGTCAGGACCAGGTTGAGCGCGATGCCGATAAGCGGCGGCGCCGGGTAGAACGGCATCTCGTAGGGGCGGTGCATGTTCGGCCGTTCGCGGCGCAGCCTGATCGCGGCCACGTTGACGATGACGAACGACAGCAGGAAGAAGAGGCTCGACATGTTGCCGGCGCTCTGCGTCGGCAGCGCGACCGAGCCGAGCATCACCACCGCGCTGGCGAGGATCGCGACGAACGGCGTCCCGTACCGGTGGTGAATCTGGCCGAACGAGGGGAGCAGCTGCCCCTCGCGACCCATCGAGAACGCGACCCGGGAGGAGGCGATGACGACCGCGTTCAGCGCCGTCAGCGTCGAGAACACCGCGCCGAAGACGACGAGCGCGCCGCCGTTCTGAATGATCGGCAGGCCGGTCGGCATGAACGAGGTCGCCGCCGTCGCGATCCCGGCTTCTCCCGCCTCGGCGAGTCCGTCCGCCCCGAGCGTCCCGACGGCGACGGTCACGACGGCCAGGTAGACGACCACGGTCACGGCGAGGCTCACGAAGATCGCCTTCGGGATGTTCTCGCGCGGGTTCTTCACCTCCTCGGTGACGGTCGTGATGAGGTCGTACCCCTCGAAGGCGATGAACGTGAGCCCCATCGCCGGGAGGACGGCGGCCGCCCCGCTCCCCCCGGGGAACAACGGCTGGAACTCCGCCCCGGAGAACATCGGCGACGCCACCCCGAAGGCGACGAACACCAGCAGGATCGTCACCTTGATTATCGTGAACACCGTCTCCGCCTTCCCGCTGGCGGCCGTGGAGACGGCGTTGAGCGCCACCAGTCCGAGCACCGCGACGAACGCCAACAGAAACCCGACCGAAATCGCTCGGTCCACGATCGGGAGGGCGACGGCTCCGACCTCTCCCGGCGGCGGAACGATTCCGTACACGTGGAGGAGTTCGAGGAAGTTCGGGGCGAACCCGAGCGCGTACAGCGCCCCCGCGATCATGTAGGCGAACCACAACATCCATCCCATAATGAACGAGGAGAGGTCGTCGAAGATCTCGCGGACGAAGGCGTACCCGCCGCCGCTCTTCGGGATCGAGCTGGCGAGTTCGGCGTACGAGAGTCCGGTGAACGCGGTGACAACGCCGTTCAGCGCGAAAACGATGATGGCCGCCGGCCCGGCGATCTCGGCTGCCAGTCCGGTCAGCACGAAGATTCCGGCACCGATCATCGCTCCCATACCGATCATCGTCGCGTCCAGCAGTCCGAGCTCGGCGTCCGGCGACCGAGTCTGGCTCCCGCTCATCGGTCGAGGGCCTCGTGTCCGGCGTTGTCCATCGTGCGCGTCGATCTGTACGGATTCGACCACTTCATTTTCGGGGGTAGTTCTCTTGATGTAGTAATCGTGGCGGGGTCTGATAACGTTTATCCGCCACGGGGGGTTCCGAGCGGCGTTCCGGCCGCGTAGGAACGTCGGGCGGATTAAAGTCGCTGCGCGCCGAGACGCGGCACGATGACCCGGACAAAGCGGTTCGTCATCGCCGGCGGAGGTCGGGTCGGGCTACGGACGGCGGAGAACCTCACGGAACAGGGCCACGAGGTACTGCTGATCGAGGTCGACGAGGAGCGCGTCGAGGAGTTGGCCGACGCGTATCTCGGCCCGGTGATACGCGGCGACGCCACGCGCCAGTCGATCCTCCGGCAGGCGGACCTCGGTGACGCCGACGCCATCGCCGCGCTCACCGACGACACGGAGACGAACACCGAGATCTGTCTGACGGCCCACTACCTCGAACCGTCGATCCGGACGCTCGCCCGCTCGGAGACGGCGACCGAGCCAGACCACGACGAGGTCGTCGACGCGACGCTGCTCCCGCAGTCGCTCGGCGGCGACCACGCCGCCGACATGCTCACCGGCGAAGGGATCCGGACGCTCGTGTACCCCACCGCCGACCTCGACATCATCGAGGTGACCGTCGCCGAGTCGGCCCCGGTCGCCGGGCGGCGGCTCGACGACGTCGCCCTTCCGGCGGGCAGCCTCCTCATCTCCACCGCGGACCGGGAGACGCTCGCCGGGCCGGAGACAATGCTGGAAGCCTCGGAGCGGTACATCCTCGCGGTCGAGTCGGACGTCGTCGACGAGGTTATCAACCTCTTCCGCGGCTGAGCGTCGCCCGCGGGACGGACCCGGTGACCGCGACGGTTCTCGCCGGGCACGTTCGTGGTCGAGTCACCCTCGACGACAACCTCGGAGGACGGAAACCGATGCGTGCCTCCCGTCCGATGACATCAGTACTCTCTCGTTCGAGAGGGACACCAGACGACACAAACCCGTACGCAACCGAGGGCGACCGTGATCGAGTCACTCCTCCGAATCGACGTCGTCCTCTTCGCTCTCATCGGCGTACTCGGCGGCGCACACTGTATCGGGATGTGTGGGCCGTTAGTGACGATGTACTCGAAGCAAATGACGCCGCAGCCAGACGGCGGGACGGTGACAGCCGACGACCGGCGTGCCGGTCATCTCACGACCTACGAGGTTCGCCAGCACTTCCTGTTCAACGTCGGCCGAGCGACGACGTACGCGATTCTCGGGACCCTCTTCGGCGCGCTCGGGAGCGTCGTGTTCGTTACCGCTGACCAACTAACACCGATCGCCGATCTCCTGCGGGGTGCTGTCGGTCTCGCGGTAGGAGGGTTCATTGTGGCGACCGGCGTTCGATATGTCATTGGCGGAAGCGGAGGCGATATTCGAATACCCGGCGTCCAGCGCGTTACGTCGTGGCTCGCAACGAGAGTTCACCGGCACGTCAACAGCCCGAGTATTGTCGGTCTCGGGGCCGTCCACGCGTTTCTTCCCTGCCCGATGCTGTATCCCGCGTATCTGTTCGCCTTCGCGAGCGGCTCTCCGACCACCGGTGGAATCGCTCTCGGTGCCCTCGGTATCGGGACGATTCCGGCCGTCTTCCTCTATGGGACGACTATCCAGTCGATCGACGTTGCCCACCGGCGACGCGTTCATCGGCTACTCGGCGTGGCGTTCGTCGTGCTGGGGTACGTGCTGTTCGCGCACGGACTGGTGGCACTCGGTGTTCACCTCCCACATCCGATGTTCCCGCATTACCAGCCCCTCGGGGGGGCGATGGGGCACTGACCGAGCACTGGATCCTTTTCGCTGGCTCGATACAGGCGATGGGTTCCAATCAACAACTACGATGCGGAAAACGACGGTAGCTGGCCTCCCTGAACCAAAGAGCTGTCACTCAGTTGCCACTCGTTCGAGGTCGTCGACGAGCCGTTCGATGTCGGTTCGCGGTCCCCGAGCGTACGCCCGCTCGATGATCCCCTGCTTATTGGCGAGAATGATGAGCCCGTAGTGCGGGAAACGATACTCCAGACTCTCGACATCGTCTGCGGGTCGCTTCTCGATCTCCAGACCGAAGTGCTCGTCGTGTATCTCTCGGGCCCGCTCGTAGGTCTCTGGGCGGAGGAAGTGCCAGTTACCCGCGTCGAGGTCGACCCCCTGCTGGCCGGCGTACTCGCGGAGGGCCTCGGCGGTGTCACGCTCGGGGTCGAACGTGGTGGGGAGAAACGCGACCCGGTCGCCGTACCCCTCCTCGGCGGCGGCCTCCTGCCCGCGACGGAGTCGGAGAATGAGCGCGGGACACACCCCGTCCGGACAGTTGGTGTAAAATGACGTCCACAGCACCGCGCGCTCCCCCTCGAACTGGGCCGTCGATATCTCCTCGCCGTGGATCGGGTCGGGGACGGTGAAATCGGGCATATTGTCACCGTAGCTCGGGAATGACGCCTCGCTGAGGTCCCGCTCCGGCGGTCCGAGAACGGTTCCTTCGGCGCCACTACTGCCAAGGACACCAAGACAACCGGCAGTGCCGGCGGTGACTCCCGCGAGGCCGGCTGTTTTACAGAAACTCCGTCGGTCCATGCGCTCACGTATCGGTCCCGCGGTCTTGAGGTATCTGGTGTGACCCTCGAACGCGCCACTCGCGTCCGATCCGGGCGGGTTCGGCCAGTCCGCTCCTCATTCGAAGAGGCTGTCGACGGTCCGAATGAACCGGTCGACGAGCCGGTCCGGCAGCGAGGGCGACACCGCCTCAAGCAGTTCATCCGTGCGGTCCGGGCGGGCCAGCGTGATCGTCATCGGGCGGTCGTCGGACTTCGTGACGATTCCAGCGTCGCTGAGGTTCGAGACGTGCCACGAGACCGTGCTCCGCGCGAGGTCCAACTCTGTAGTTAGGGTTTCCGGGCGAAGGGGACCGTCCGCATGGAGCCGCAGTACGATCTCGCGGGCGGTCTCACGTCGAAGGAACGCGAGCGCGCGCCGTTCCCACGGGTCGAAGGCAGGGTCGAAGTAGTGAGTTCGACCAGCGATTCGTTCGACGACCAACTCCTCGTCGTTCACCAGCCGTCGGAGGTGATACTGCGCCTGTCCGGTGGCGATGTCCAGGTCGCGTTCCACCCGGTTGAAGTGGACGCCGGGCGTCTCGCGGACGTGTCGTCGCACCCGATCCCTGGTCGTCGCCATCCTGAGTGTTCGCCCGTAATCGACTGAGAAATAAAACCTGTCGGGGCGTTCCACTCGCCCGGGAACCGTCACCCGTGTCTTCTTATCACCCCCAACGCATACTGGCCGGTGTCGTGATCGCATCGCTCATCTCGCGGGTCGTCCTCCCGGCGCTCGTGCCACTCACCGTCCAGGGGTCGCCCGTGCTGCTGGCCGTCATCGCGTGCGCCGGGATCGGAACCGGTGCGCTGTTTCTCGTGAGTCTCGTCGCGTATCGACGCCGCCGGACCGGCCGGTACCGACTGATCAGCGCCGCGGTCGGCGTGCTCGTTCTGCGGTCGCTGGTCGGTGCCGGGACCGTGTTGGGGATCGTCCCGATGCCGGTTCACCACTTCGTCGAACACAGCCTCGATTTCCTGATCGCCGCGATGGTTCTCTACGCCGTGTACGCGTACGCGCCGGGCTCGCTGAATGACAGCGCCACCGCGGACTGACTCGATCAGACCCGATCGTGATTGTGCCCGCGCTGCGGCAATCAGTGACCGCCTCCCTCCCGGTCCGTCCGGTTCGTCCGCTCAGTTTCCCGATTGCCGGATCCCTTCGATCAGGGTGCGGTCGATCGCTTCGTAGCCGAACATCTGGCCGCCGTGCGTGTCGATGAACGACTGGGCCTCCGCTTGGTCCGAGAACGGGTGGAGCGCCGGGCCCATTCCACCCATCACGTCGCTTTCGGCGACGTAGATGAGATCGGTCGCGTCGGCGAACGTCTCCGGTGCCGTCGGCGACGGCATTCGCGGCGACCCGTCGCGCTGCCGCACGGTGTAGTCGACGCGCGAGAAGTCGGTCACGTAGACGACGAGCGGCTCCCAGCCGCGGTCCAGCCGATTGAAGTGGTAGGGAAAGAGGCTGTGGACGAGGGTGTGGAACCACGCCGGGTTGCCCTCGTCCCGCGGATCGGCGTCTCGATAGAATATCTGCCCGTTCGCGCCGCCGTGGGGGCCGATCGCCATCCCGTGATCGGTGTCGAACTTTCCCTCGAGATCCACCGGATCGGGGAGCGCTTCCTCGGAGGCGCTCCCGCCGAGACAGCCCGCGAGTCCGGTGACCGCACCGCCGATCCCGGCGGCGACGACGCGGCGTCGGTTCATACTCACGTGTACGCTCACCCGATCATATCCGTTCTGGTGGGAACGTCGAATTCGCCTCACGCAACGATTGGGTGCGTTGATGCCGCGAAGGGAACGGACGACTCGAATTCCGATACGATCCGGCGACCGGATTCCTCACTCCGCGAACCGGAATCGGCTCCGTTCGATTACGGTACTCACGCGCTCCCGGAAGGCGAGCGTTCCGACCGAGGCGAGGCTTCCGAAGAGCGTCCACCCCGCAAGCGAGCCGACCGCCCGGCCGACGTCGACGAAGTTCCCCTCCTGCGCGAACGAAACGCCGATCACGGTCTCGAAGACGAGCCCGCGGAAGGCTCCGTTCGGCGTGAGCGCGGCTCGTCCGGCGACCGCCGACGGGTCGGCACCGGCCATCAGCGACTGAATGAGCGCCAGGTCGCCCCCGAGCGTTCCGGCGAGGAACGCGAGGACCGCGACCGCGGCCGCGCCCCGCCGGCTCGTCGCTGCCGCCGACACCCACATCGACAGGGCGAGGAACGCCGCTCCGAACAGCGTGATCAGTGCGAGAAAACGGACGTACAGCAGCGGCGAGTCGACGCCCGCGTGGGTCGCGAAGATTCCGGTGTCAGGGGCGGCGGTCACCCAGACGTAGCCGCCGATCACGGCGAATGGGAGGCCGACGACCGCAACCAACGCGACCAGCCGTGCAAGTAGGACGCCGACGACGTAGCCCGCGACGCCAACTGAATGCGTCCGGATCACGGCGAACTCGCCGCTGACCGCGTCCGCCAACAGCGCCCGATACCCCAGCACGACCGCGAGCAGCGGCACCAGCAGCTCGGCCGGCAGGAGGAGGTCGACAACCGCCGGAACGAACCCCGTCGCGCCACCGCCGCCGACGGCGACCAGAAGCCAGAGCACGGCGAGTAAGCCGACCCCCAGGACGCCGTAGCCGGGCGTGCGCAGGACTGTCGCGAGCTCTCGCCGGAACACGGTCCCTGCGCCGGCAAACGCGTCGGTCACGCCGAGATCCGCGGTCATCGTTCGGATACCCCCGTCACGTGGACATCGCGGTCGCCGTCGTCGCCGGGCCCGTTTCGCTTGTCTTCGGCCGCCGCACCACTTCTCGCTGGGTCTGCGTCGTCGTCGGTCCCGGACAGGGTAGCGTCGCGTCCCGCGGCCTCGTACAGCGCCGTGGTCGTGTCGACGCCGTACTCGTCGCGGAGGGCGTCGAGGTCCCCGGCGGCCGCGACCCGTCCGCGGGCGAGCATGACGACGCGATCAGCGTGGGCATCGACGAGGTCGAGATTGTGTGTACTCACGACGACCGTCACGTCGTCGGTCGCGTGGGCGGCCGCAGTCCGGAACGCCCGCTCGCGCATTCCGGGGTCGAGCCCGCTGGCCGGCTCGTCGAGCACGACGAGCGGCGGATCGCCCAACATCGCCTGTGCGATGCCGAGCAGCCGCTGCATTCCGCCCGAGAGATCCTCGACCGGTCTGTCGGCGGCGTCCGACAGTCCGACCGACGCGAGCGCGGCGTCGGGGTCTCCGTCGACCAGTCGCGCGTAGAACGCGAGCGTTTCCCGAGCGGTGAACCCCTCCCGGAACGGGACCCGCTGGGGGAGGTAACCGATCGACTTCCCACTCCCGTCCTCGACGTTCGGCCGTCGGATCTCCCCGGTGATCGGGGGAACAGTTCCTGCGAGCGCACCGAGCAGCGTGGACTTTCCGGAGCCATTCGGGCCGATCACCACGGTGAGTCCCGGCCCGAACGCGAGTGACACCGAATCAAGCACCGGCACGCCGCCGTACGTCCGGGTGAGGTCGTCGACGACCACGCGATCTGGTTTAGCGCCGTCGACCGCCGACCCGGCATCGGGCGTCCCCTCCGTCGACGAGCGCTCGGTCATGGAGACGCCTCCTCGACCGCTGCCCGTTCGTTCGGCTCGGTACCCCAGTTCGGTCGCGTTGCGTTTCGGTCGTCCGCGGTCATGGGTCGGTCGTCGAGTTGCCGAGCAGCATGGCCGCGGTTATCGATCTGCGCCCGCCAGTCGGCGTGGACCGCCGTCCCGTTCGGGTCCGCGGCCGCCGCGATCCGATCGGGAGCGTACGGCTCCGGCGCCGGTGCCGGATCGATGATACTCCCAGAACGCGCTCCCGCGACGGTGCCACGGAGTCGTTCGAGAAGTTCGTTCACCGGCGACTCGCGGAGCGCGGCGACGGCGGGTTCCCGGTGGAGCGCGGCGTCGATCGGCCACGTCGGGCGGTAGGCGCGCTCGCCCGGCTCGTGGAGTCCCGCGTTCGCTCCCTCCCAGTAGTTGCCGCAGTCGCCGTCGGCCCACACGCGTAGCGGTCCTGCTCCCGCCCCGGCGTGGTGGTCATTCCCCACAAAGTCGTTCGCGACCACGCGGCTCGCGGGCACGACCGTCGTCGCTCGGGCGCCCACCTCGTTGTCCACGACGACGTTGTGCTCGTACAGCGAGCCGCGGGAGCTGGTCGAAAATCCCAGACCGTTGTGTGCGAGCGTGTTGTAACCGATGTACGTCAGCGTGCCGGATGACTGTATCCCGGCCGCCGAGCCGCGGACATCGTTGCCGACGATCGCGTTGCGGGCTGGCCGGGTCATCACCGTGATCCCCGCGAAGATCTCATCTCGGAACGAGTTGTCCGCGATCAGGGCGTCGCCGGTGTACATGAGATGGACGCCGTAGCGGTTCCGTCTGAACGTCGAGTTCCTGACGATCGACCCGTCGGCGCGGTGGAGGTAGATCCCGTCGCGACCGTTCGTGAACGTCCCGTTGGTGACCGTCACCCGGGACTCCATTCCGGTGATTCCCATGAAGCCGTCGTCCCACTCGCCCGTTCCGTTGACCTCGATATCACGGATCACCGCGTCCGATCCGTCCCGCAGGAGAACGCCGCTCGCGTTCGTATCGATCGCCACGTCGTCTATGAACAACCCCGGCGCGTCGAGTCCGCGGATCCCGGCGTCGCCGTAGCCGTATCCGAGTTGGATGTTCGTGTCCCACGACTCCGTCTCGCTTCCTTGCGCGGCCTCTTCGGCCCGTCGTCGGGCCGCTTCGGGATCCCGGGTCCGATTACCGGTGCCGTCGATCGTCAGTCCTGTGACCGCGACGTTCGGAGCCCGGACGGTGATCACCGAACCGTTCCCGCCGCCGCTGACGTGTGCGCCTTCGCCGGCGATCGTGAGGGGTTTCGTGACGTTGATCCGCTCCTCGTAGGATCCAGGCGGCACGACGACCGTCGTGTTCGGCGGGGCCGCGTCGACCGCGGCCGAAATCGTCTCGGCGTCCGCACCGACGGTTACCGAGACGGGGCGGTCGGCGGTTCGCTCCGCGGCCGTGACCCGTCTGTCCGCCACCTCCCACCGTTCCGGTGCCATCGCCCGCGCGACCGCCCCGGAGTCGACGTCGAACGACCGCGTCCGAAGCTCCGCCCAATCGACGGTTTCCCCGCCGTGACTCCCGGTGAACGCCGTTGCCGCGTCCCGAGAGGCAAACGGGATGACCGTCTCGCCGGCGGGCGTCCGAGCCTCGCTGCCGACGACGTAGACCGCTTCCCGGGCGGGCGTCCACGACGACGGTCTCGATTCGGCCGCCGTGAACAACCCCGTCTCAGTCGTCCCCGGTTCGGTTCCGTCGAAGGTTTCGACGTACGCGACGAGCGGATAGCCGAACCGACGTTCGGTGTCGCCATCGTCGAGTCGATCGACGAAGGATTCGACGCCGTTGTATCCGATGACGTACTGAAGCTGCGAGTAAAACACCTGAACGCGCGGGATTCGGCCCGAGTCGGACATTAGCGAGTCCGTCTCCGTAGACAGCCCGAGCTCGACGGTATCATCGTACGCGACGGGGTCGGGCGCGTTCGCCGCAGGGTCGGAGAGAAACGCTCCGGCGACGACGAGCCCGCCGATGGCCGCGAATACGGCAACCCAGGCAAGCACAGCCCGCGATCGGTCGCTGTACGGGTCGAGAATCGCCACGGAACAGGTACGCGTCGTCGGGATATATCTGATCTGGTTCGATTTTCGAATCTCGGTGTGAATTGTCTCATCGCAAAATCGGGTCTCCAGCACCGAACGGGAGGTATTCGACCAGATGGACGAAGACGGTCGTGGCCGTGGAATCGTCTGCCGTCCACGTCGAAAGGGGATCGCGTCCGACGCGGTTCCTGTACCGTGTGTCGACGCGGCCGCGAGTTTTCGTATAGCGATATATGATATATACGTTCGAATCAGAACAGATATGCGTCGTTCGTTACCCGACAGAATTTGCGGCCGCCGGCCGATCGGAAGGACTCCGGAATAATTACCCCCGCCGAATCCGCAGCGACGCCCATGGTCGACTCCGACTGGGGCGACTGGCTGCCGCGCGCTGTCGCGGCCGCCGACCCCGACACGGTGGCGCTGTGGTACCTGGGCTGTAACGGCTTCGCGGTCAAGGGGAGCGGGGGGACCGTCCTCTGGATCGACCCGTACGTCGGGACCGGCGACCCGCCGCGGACGGTCCGGATGATCCCGATCCCCTTCGATCCCGCCGACGTCAACGTCGCGGACGCGGTGCTGGCAACCCACGAGCACACGGACCACGTTCACGGCCCCTCACAGGCCCCGATTCTCGAGAACACGGACGCCGACCTCGTCGCGCCCGACGACTCGCTCGCGGTCGCGCGAGAGGAGGAGCGGTGGACCGACGAGTACGCGGTGAGCGAGGCCGCTTTCACGGAGGTGACGGAGGGCGACGAACTGCGGATCGGCGAGTTCACCGTCCACGTCGTCGAAACGCACGACACGGACGCGACACATCCCGTCGGCTACGTGATCGAACACGAGGCGGGGACGGTGTTCCACGGCGGCGACAGCAAGCCTTCCCCGTCGTTCACCGAGCTCGCCGAGCGGTTCGACATCGACCTCGGAATCCTCGCGTTCGGCTCCGAGGGGACGATTCCCGACGGGGAGACGGGCGAACCGGTCCGGACGAAGTGGTACAGCGACGAAAACGAGATCAGCGCGGCCGCGAACGACCTCGGGCTCGACCGGCTGGTGCCGACTCACTGGGACATGTGGAAGGGGCTGACCGCCGACCCGACCGCGCTCCACGACCACGTTCGGAGCTACGAGTCGCCGGACCGGCTCGAAGTCGTCGAGATCGGCGACCGGATCGACCTCTAAACGGGAGTCGAGCGGCCGTTTTCGCGGGGTTTCGGTTATCAACCACGAAACGCGGCCCGTGGAATTTAAACCCCTGCTCCGGGACCGTGCGGGTATGAGCGAACGGACGGCAGAGGCGACGACGACCGTCGACGAGGACGGGATCCGCGTCGAGAAATCCTTCACGGACGACGCGTTCCCCGTGCCCGCGGTGAGGTATCTCCTCTCCTCGAACCGCGAGGACCCCGTACGGGTGCGCATCGTCGATCGGATTCCGGAGTCGTTCCCGATGGACCGGGTGGGGTTCCACCCGGAGTACGAGAGCGAGAACTGGACGGCGTACAAGGACCACCGGGTGGAGTTCGAGCGCGTGATCGACCCCGACGAGAGCGTCGAAACGGTGTTCGGGATCCGGGACGACGACCCCGACCTCGACGGGTTCCTCGGCACGCCGGTGATCGAACACGTGCCCGTCGGCGAGGAGATAGAAGACGTGCTCGGCGCCGGCGACACGGACGCGGTCAGGGAGGTCCTCTCCGGCGACCGCGAGACCCTTCCCGGCATGGCCGAATCCGACGATCTGCCGCCCGAAGAGCCCGATGAATCGCCCCCCCAAGCGCCTGAGCCCGAAGCGACCGGCGCGGATCCCGAAGGCGACAGTGCCGACGAGGCGGAGACCGACTCGCCCGAACCCCGGACGGTCACCGACGACGGCGCGGCGGCAGTGACCGAACACGAGGGCGCGCCGCTCGGAGCCGCGGCCGAATCGGAGACCGAGCCCGACGAGGACGAGCCCGCTGAATCGCCCGCAGTCGACGATTCGGAGGCCGTGGTCGAGGAGGTGGACGAGGGCGTCGACACCGAGGGAGGAGAGGAGGGCGTCGACACCGGTGAAACGGACGATACCGCCGGCAGCCTCCCGGGTGAGGGGGGTCTGGCGGCCGCGCTGGCGGCCGAGATCCGGACGGGCGCGGCGGACGAAGAAGACATCGCGACCATCGAGGAGGCGTTCGACGCGGCCGTTCCCCGCAGCGTCGACGTACGCATCTCCCGACTCCAGTCGAGCGTGGCCGATATCGAGGCGTACGCCGACGCCCTCGCGGAGTTCATCGACGAGGAGGGGACGGCCCGAGAGATCCTCGACGGCATCGACGAGCGCGTCGACGCCGTCGAATCCGAGGTGGACGCGCTCGACGAGCGCGTCGACGTCGCGGACGAGGAGCGCGAGGCGATCGAGTCGGACGTCGAGCGCGTCGATTCCGCGGTCGATTCGACCTCGGACGCCGTCGACGCGGTCGAAACGCGCGTCGACGCCGTCGAGGGCGAGATCGAGGAGGTCGAAGGCGACGTTCGCAACGTGGAGGACGACGTCCGCGACGTCGAGGGCGACGTGCGGGCGGTCGAAGACGAGGTCGCGTCCGTCGACGAGACGGTCGAGTCCGTCCGAGACGCCGTTTCGACGGTCGAGACCGACGTCGACGACCTCACCGCGGACGTCGAGCGGATCGACGGCCAGGCGGACGCCGTCGCGGAGACGGTCGACGACCTAGGCGACGACGTCGAGACGCTGTACGAGGAGGTCGACAAGGCGGCGGAGCGCGCCGAAAACGCCGAGGGTCGGGCCGAAGACGCGGCGGAGCGCGCCGAAAACGCCGAGGATCGCATCGACGACGTGGAGTCCGGCCTCGACCGCTTCGACGAGGAGTTCGACGACCTGTGGGACGACCTCGCGGAGATCGACGCGCGGCTCACCGACATCGAGGACCGTCTCGGCGAGGACCTCGACGACGTGGCCGCCGAGTTGGACGAGATCAACGATCACCTCGACGAACTCGACGAGTTCCGAACTCGTCTCAACGAGGCCTTCGGGCCCTAATTCGACCGTTTACGACGATACACGACTCCTGTCGTCCGGCTCTGTCCGATCGGTTCCAAAACGCAATCCGTTTCACGCGCGCGACCCCATCTCGCCCAATGACAGATCCGGTTCCGGTCGCGGTTCCTCGCAAGGGACGCCCGCTCGAGGCCGTCTTAGAGCGGGTCGCGGCCGTCGCGGACGACGACCGCATCGACCGGCTCGCGGACACCGTGAGCAACACGCTCCGGTACGAGAAGGCCGTCACGAAGGGCGCGGTCGACGCCGACGACGGTCCCTACGAACGGCTCGCCGAGTACTCTGACCCGACGACGGAGGCGAAACCGGAGTTCACGCTGCTGCGCGACGACCGGAACGGGAAACCCCGCCGGATCGTCTTCGACGCCGCAACGGTCGATCTGGGCGGTGTGACGGTCACGCTCGTCGGCCGCGAGGAACCGTTTCGAGCGCTCCGGACCCACGAGTTCGCGCTCGGATTCGACTCCGCCGACCTCGTGTTAGAGGAGGTGGTCGGGATAAGAGCGACCGGGCTCGGTAACATCTCCGACATCAACGACCGAATCGATCCGGTCGACACCGACGTCCGCGTCGTCGGCGGACTCGGTGACACGGTGTATCACACTCTGATGGGGCGCGAGAACGGCCGGGCTCCGAGCGAGACGTTCGACCGCGCGTTCCTCGTCGACTACGAGGGGCCGCTGTGTATCTCGCCCCGGTACGAGCGTCTCGTCACCGCGGTGCTGGGGACTGACGCGCTCGACGGCGTCGAGTTCGTCTATCCCGAGGCCGACGAGGAAGAGGAGGCCGCTATCGCCCGAGTCGGCCTCGGCGTGTACCTCACCGTCACCGGTTCGACCGCCCGCGAACACGGGCTCTCGGTCGGCGAACAGCTGTTCCCCAGTGAGACGGTTCTGATGCGCAACGCGGCCGAGACGGCGGAGTCGGTCTCGCGCGTGCTTCGAGCGCTCGACCGCGAAGCCGCCGACTCGGAGATTCGCGTCTGACGCCGGATACGATATCGCGGGATGCGATATATGCGGTAGTGGTGAGACGGGTATCGACCCCGGCACGTTACCCCGCACTGACCGTCTCGATGCCGCGAGAAAACGGTAGCAGCTGATCGAGTCGTTCCGATCGGAGTGAGCGACCGACGATTCGGCTCGAACTCGCGCGGGTGTTTCGCACGGTTACCCACGAAAAGTATATCCGAAGATGTAGTACTAGATTTTCATAGTAGTATCCCTAGATTGCGAGATATTCAATACGCGGTGGTCGGCTAAGAGCACTAGAAAAGAAGATAAGGTCACTTATCCGTAAATCTAGGATAGATTAAAGTCACACGCGCGAGAAACGTCGTTCGAACGATGGGAGGCGATCGACAGTCGGTGAAGACGTACGTCCCGACGGAACAGAAGGACGTCTGGCGAAACCACGCCGACGAACTCGACATGTCGCTGAGCGAGTTCGTCAGGACGATGGTACAGGCCGGGCGCAGGGGGTTCACGCCGACCGAGTCGGCGGGGCACGACGAACCCGCTCCCGAGGCCTCCGACCCCCAGGGTCACGACCTCGAAAGGCGGGTCCACGCGGCTCTCGAATCCGGGCCTCGTTCGTGGGACGAACTCGTCCAGGCCGTCGTCGGTGACGTGGAAGACGAACTGGAGGCGACGCTGGACGACTTACAGGATCGCAACCGCGTCCGATACAGCGGCCCGGACGGGGGATACGTGTTGACCGATGAGTAGCGCCAGAGCGGCTCCCGATCCGGACGACCCGATCGGCTACTTCCTCGAAGACCTCACGTATCACGGGAAGACCGACCGAACCAGAGCGGCGTACGAGCGCGTCCTCCGTCGGTTCGAGGCGTTTCTCGACGAGACCGAACCGAACGCCGCGACGCACCGGGACTGTATGTCGTTCGTCCACTCGCTGCGGGGCGACGCCGCCGACAGCACCGTCGCGACGTACGCGGCGTACCTGCATCGGTTTTACGGGTATATGACGGAAGTGGGCGCCTTCGACGACAATCCGATGACGCTGGTGATGGAGGAGATGGACGAGACCGTCGATAAGGACCCCGCCCGTCGCGACGTCTCGATCCCGGCGATGCGGTCGTTTGTCGCCGGGATCCGTCATCCCCTCCACCGCGCGCTCGTGGTGACGCTACTGAAGACCGGCATGCGGGTCGGCGAGTTGTGTAACCTCGACCTCCGCGATCTGGCCGTTTCCGACCCGGAGCTCGACGCCGCGTACGCGCTCGGCGGGCGCCCCGCGCTGTCCGAGCGACCGGACTCGATATTCGTGACCGCGGAGGCGACCGTCGGCGAGGAACTGAACGGCGAGGCGCGGACGGCCGCCAACAAGCGGAAGCGCGGGACGGTGATCCCGGTCGACGACGAGCTTCGGCGGACGTTGAAGGCGTGGCTCGCGGTCCGACCGGATTCTCCGTCGCCCGCGGACCCGTTGTTCGTCGGCACCGCGGAGGGATGGGGCGAGCGACTCCGGCCGCAGGCGGTCAGGCACGTCGTTGAGCGGTACGCCCGCAAGGAGGGCTGGTATCGGACCGGCGGCGGCGCCGACGAGAACGTTACGCCTCACTACTTCCGGCACTTCTTCACGACGCACCTCAGAGACAGAACCGGCGACCGCGGCGTGGTGAAGTACCTGCGCGGCGACGTCGCCGACGACGTGATCGACACGTACACCCACAACTGGGGCGATCAGGTCCGGGAGACGTACGAGGCGAACGTCTACCGACTGGTTTCGTGAACCAGCCGTCCCGTCGCGTTGGTCGGGTGTCAACGGATCAGGTATGTGTTGTCCAAATACCAACGTATCCTGTTCGCACGAGAACGCGTAAATAGTATTTCGCTATATCCAATTGCCCCAGTCGGTTCCATCAGCCGCGAACGACAAGACGCGAAGGAACGACCGCCGTGGTACCGTGTCACTCATATGTCGCGACGATCCGTGTAAAGACGACGATGGCGCTCCTCGAAGTGACCGCCGCTACCGGCCTCTCGGTAATGGCCGGAACGGCGGTCACAGCCCTCCTCTGTGTCGGGCCTCGACAGGTGTCGCGGGCGATGACCGATGTCGACGAGCGCATCCGCGGGGTCGCCCCCTACCTCGGGGCGGCGGTCGCGCTCCTCGCGGTCAAACAGCTCACGCAAGGGTATCGGCTACGCTTCTCTCGCGCGCTGGGCTGGAACATCACCGACGAGCTGTACGCGCTGGAAGGCGGGTTCGTGGCGGGCCTCCAAGACGTGACGCCGGAGGCGACGCTGGAGTTCTTCACCGTGAGCTACATGGTCGGGTTCGCGTTCCTCCTCGTCGCGGGACCGATAACGTACTTCCTCTCGGCGGGACGCCGACAGCGACACCTGAAGGAACTGCTCGTCGCGTACATGCTGAACTACGCCGTCGGCACCGTCTGTTACACCCTGTTCATCTCGTACGGGCCGCGAAACCACTTGGAGACCGTCTCCGGACTGATGTACCGGGTGTACCCGCAGACGCAGGACCTCACCGCGGCGGTGGCGTCGAATACCAACGTGTTTCCGTCGCTCCACACCTCCCTGTCGGTGGCCGTCGTCGCGGTCGCCTGGCGCTCGCGACGGACGCATCCGCGCTGGACGCCCGTCGCCGCCGCGGTCGCGGTCGCCGTGGTGTTCTCGACGATGTACCTCGGCATCCACTGGCTCACCGACGTCGTCGCCGGCGCCGCGCTCGGCGTCGGGTCGGTGTTCGCCGCGGTGCGGATCGTGGACCGGGCGGAGTCGCGGTCGCTCACGGCTCGCGACGACACCCACGAGGAACCGGCCGGCCGGGCCGGCGACGATTAGGGGAACGACGGTCCTCCGACCACGGACCGCGACGACGAGGCCGGAGCGAGAGACGGCGGTCACCGCTTCCGCGAGCCCCGACTAGCCGGTGTTCCGAATCCCGATGAACGCGAGCGGAGAGACCGTTCAGACGGAGAGCGTCCGGACCGAGCTCGTCTCGGGGGTCACTCCTCGTCGAGCAGGCTCTCGACGAGGGCCTCGGGGTCGAACCGGGTGATGTCGTCGTACCCCTGTCCGGTGCCGAGGAAGAGGATCGGCTTGCCGGTGACGTACGCGACCGAGATGGCGGCGCCGCCCGAGGAGTCGGCGTCGGCCTTCGTCAGGATCGCGCCGTCGATCGCCGCGGCGTCGTCGAACTCCTTCGCGCGGTTGACCGCGTCTTGGCCCGCGACCGCCTCGTCGACGAAGAGGGTCATGTCGGGGTCGACGACGCGGTCGATCTTCTCCAGTTGGGCCATCAGGTCGTCGCTTGTGTGGAGCCGCCCCGCCGTGTCGCCGAGGACGACGTCGATGTCGTTCGCCTCGGCGTACTCGACGCCGTCGTAGATGACGGCCGCCGGATCGCCGCCCTGATCGTGGCTGATCAGGTCCCGGCCGAGCCGGTCGGCGTGTTCGCAGATCTGCTCGTTCGCGCCCGCGCGGTAGGTGTCGCCGTTCGCGAGGACGGACGAGTAGCCGCGGTCTGCGAGCCACTCCGAGAGCTTCGCGATGCTCGTCGTCTTCCCGACGCCGTTGACGCCGGTGAAGACGATGGTGACGGGCTTGTCCGCCTCGGCGATCCGCTGCTCGAAGTCGAACTGCCCGACGGCGATGACGTCGAGGAGGGCGTCGTGAAGCGCCGACTCGACGAGTTCGCCGGTGGTCTCGACCTGCTTGCGGGACTCGCCGAGCATGCTCTCGCGGACGCTGTCGAGGATCTGCTCGGCGACGCTCATCTCCACGTCGCTTTCGAGCAGCGCCATCTCGAGGTTCCACAGCGGCTCCTCTAAGTCCTCCTCCTCGATGATAATTCGCCCGGTCGCGAACGCCTTCGCGCGCTGGAAGGTGCTCGGTTCGTCGTCGTCCGAGGTCGTCTCGTCGGCCTCGACTGCGTCGGCTTCGGCGGCGGTCGCCGCAGCGCCGCCTTCGGGGGCCTCGTCGCTCGCGTCGGCGTCGCTCCCCGGGGCCGCTCCCTCCTCGGGGGACGCCTCCTCGTCGACCTCGGTCGACGCTTCGACGTCCTCTCGGAAGCCCGAGAGCTTGTCTTTCAGTCCGTCGAACACGGTCTGACCCTCGTCTTACTCCTCTCCGTCCTGCGTCTGCTGCATCTGCTGCATCTGCTGTTGCTGCATCTGCTGTTGCATCTGCTGGGCCTGCTGTTCGAGCTCGTCGCTCTCGGACTCCAGCTCTTCGACCTCCGCCTGCGTCTCTTCGATGCGGTCGTCGAGCGCCTCCTGCTTGCGCCGGAGGACGTCGATGGCGTCGTCCTGCTCCTGCTCCGCGGAGTAGTTGCCGCCGAGCGAGACGATGACCTCGTCGATGTCCTGGACCTCGGCGCGGAGGTACGCGCCGCCGCCGAGCGGGACCTGAACGGTCGCGCCCGTGTCGAGGGTCTCGATGGCCTCGACCGCGTCGTCGATGTCGGCCTTCTCCTCGCGGTAGTCGGCTATCTCGGCTTCGAGCGCCTCGATCTCCTCGTCGAGCGCCTGGATCTCTTGGGAAAGCTGCTGAAGCTGCTGTTGTCCGCCACCCATCATGCCTCGGACACCTCCTCGATGTCGATCTGGGTGCGCTTGCGGTTGTGCTGGCTCCCGACGTTGGTGTAGATTCGCTCGCGGGCGAGGTCCTCGTTTTCCGCCTCGACATCCTTCGTGAACGGCTGATCGCCGTCTCGACTCTGGAACCGTCCACTCACCGTGTACGTACTCATGTTTCCCGATGTGGCAGGGACAGGGAAGTATCTTCCTAAAGGGGGACAGGCCGCCGCGTCGACGAGGGGGGCTTCCGAGCGGGAGATATTCCCAGCGGGGGGCCTTCTCAGCGGGGGACCCTCCCAGCGAGAGGTCTCCCGAGCGGCTCCGCCTTCCGAGTCACCCCGAGAGATCCGCGCGCCGGAACCGAACGACGGCGAGCGCGACGAGGACGACCGTCGCCGCGAGCAGGACCGCCGCGCCCGTCGAATCGTACTCGCCCGATACGAGGACGGCGGACGGGTCGTAGTGCGCCGTCGGACTGAGATCCCCGACCGCCGCGTAGTCGGTGCTCGCCGCGACCGACTCGAGCATGAACAGCGCGAACAGCGCGCCGAGCGCGACCCGCTGAGCGATCCCCGGCCGCGAGACGAGCGTCGACACGGCGATGCCGAACGCGACGCACGTCAGGTGGTACGGGACCGCGAGCGCGTGGACCGCGACGAGCCGCTCGACCGCGATCGTCTCCCCGACCGCGAGGACGCCGACGTACGCGACGACCGGTACCACGAGGTTCAGTAGGGCGACGAGCGGCACCAGTCCGAGGAACCGCCCGATCACGACGTCGCGGCGCGCGACCGGCGCCGACAGCGTGAGGTCCATCCGGCCGGAGGCGACGTCGCCGGCGATTGTCCCCCCGGCGAGGTACGCGAGGTAGAGGCCGACCAAGAGCAGCCACGCGAACTGGTAGAACTCCACCGCGAGGAACCCCTCGACGGAGGAGATGGCGATGATCCCGAACGCCTCCCGGACCGCCGGCGGAAACGCCTCGACGTAGGCGTCGAGGTCGACTCCGGATGTCGACAGCGACGGGTAGAAGGCCAAAAAGAGGAGTAGCGCCGCCGAGAGCAGCCCCGCCACCGCGAGCGACCCGCGGGCCCGGCCGGCGGCGTCGTAGCGCGCGATCGCGAGCCACGGCGCCGGGCGGTCGCTCATCGGGCGTCACCCCCCGATCCCGCGGTCGCGTCCCTCGACGCGTCGCTCCCGCCGCTGCCGGTCGGTCTCGGTCCGCCGCCCCCGCTCGGCCCCGGCACGTCGCCGTCGTAGAAGGTCATGAACGCCTCCTCGAGCGGGGCGTCGACGACGTCGAGGTCCAGCACGGTGTACCCCGAGAGCAGGTCGATCAGCGCGTCGTACTCCCCGGTCCACGTGAACGAGACGGTCTCGCCGACGCGGAGGTTCATCGCGCCGCGGACCTCGAAGTCGTCCCGGTCGACGTCCTCCGCGACGCGGACGCGGACCTGTTTGCCGCCGCGAGACCGGAGGTCCGAGACGGACTCGACCGCGGCGAGATGACCATCCCTGAGGACGCCGACGCGGTCGCACAGCGCCGCCACCTCGCCGAGGACGTGCGAGGAGAGGAGGACGCTCGCCCCGTCGTCCACGCGTTCGCGCACCAGGGCGGCGAACTCCTCTTGGAGCAGCGGGTCGAGCCCGGAGGTCGGCTCGTCGAGCAACAGGAGATCCGGGTCGTGCATGAACGCGGCCACCAGCGCCACCTTCTGCCGGTTGCCCCGCGAGAGGTCTGCGATCCGACGCGACTCGTCCAGGTCGAACCGGTCGACGAGGCCGTCGCGGCTCGACTCGCCGCGGAGCGCCGCCTGGTGGTCGAGGAACGCCGCCGCGGTGCGGTCGCGGTCGAGCCCCGGGTCGCCGGGGAGGTACCCGATCCGCTCCCGGGCGCGGCGCGACTCGACGGGGTCGGTGACGTCGTGTCCCAGGAGCGTTCCGCCGCCGCTCGTCGGGGACAGGAATCCCAGGAGCGTGCGGATCGCGGTCGTCTTCCCCGCGCCGTTCGGCCCGAGGAAACCGAACACCTCGCCCTCCTCGACGGTGAACGAGACGTCTTCGACCCCGCGGACGTCGCCGTAGTACTTGCTCAGGTCTCGGCACTCGATAGCGGGCATGCCGCACGCAACTCCGCTGGGGCTTATAAATGTGGGAGCCGGCGACGAACTGAAAACGGGGGAACGGAGGACTGGTTCAATCGATGAAGCCGAGCGTCTCTTCGATCCGGCCGAGTTCGGGGCCGGTCGTGTCCTCGCCGACGACGTACCCCTCGTCGGTGGCGACGAGGCCGGAGCCGACGAGCGGCGCGCCGTAGTTGACGGTGCCGAGGTCGGCGCGGACGTCGAGCGCCTCTTCGACCGCCTGAAGCTCCGACTCGGTCGACTGGGGGTGACAGAGCACGCCCGTGTCGTTGGCGACCGCCGCGGTGCCGACCGTCCTGACCCCGCCGAGGTCGCCGCGGGTGACGGGGACGTCGAGGGCGTCCTCGACCGTCTGGACCGCCTCGCGCGAGAGGTCCGGGTGGACGTACGCGCCGTAGTCGTTCGCGAGGACGACGTTGCCGGCGGCGTTGATCTCGCCCGGGAGTTCGGCGGCCGGGACGCCGGCGACGTCCGCGATCCGGTCCTTCTCGCGTTCGGTCGCGCGCGAGGAGACGAGCACGCCGTGCTCGTTACCCGTCGCGAGCGCCCCGACCGTGTTCGACCGTCCGACGGTCGTCAGCAGCGGCTCGGCGCCGAGTTCCGCCGCGAGGTCCTCGGCGAGGCCCTCGTCGACGTCCGGCCGAACCAGGAGGAGGTCGTCGACCGCGCGGGCGAACACGCCCACGTACGACGATCCGGTGAAGGTCGCCCGTAACACGTTACTCGGCGTGTTCGGCCTCGACGACCGGCTCGCCGTCCTCGACGAACCGAGCCGCGCGGACCCGCACCGTGCTGGGCGGGTTCTGTCGCCCGTTCGTCCAGACGGCCTCGTTGACCGAGCCGTCGATGATCACGTCGTCCTCGTCGACGGAGAAGTGCTGCGCGAGGTGCTGTCGCGTGATCTTCATCGCGTAGTCGGCGCGCTGCTGGACGGGCTTCTCCTTCGCGTCGCGGAGCGGGACGGTGACGACGCGCTCCTCGAAGTCGTTCGTCGACATTTACTCGTCCAGGTCGTTCCGGCGCCAGTTGCGCCGCTTGGGGTTTCGCGTCACGTTCATGTCCGTCTTCATCATGACCCACGCGGGGACGCGGGTGTTCTGGCGCTCCGCCTTCGCCAGACGCTTCTTTTGAGCCTTCGACTTGTCTCCCATAGTGGCGCACACTTTCCGCGGGGCGCATAAAACCCCTTCCATACGGGTCGCCACCGGGCCGCCGAACCCCGACCGAGGCCGCCGTCGCGACCGCTACAGTTCCCGCTCGGCGATATCCGCGTAGATCCGGTAGCAGCGGTCGAGGACGTCCAGGCTCGCGCTCTCGGTGTCGGTGTGCGCCTGCCCCGGCTCGGAGGCGCCACAGACCAGACAGTCGGTCCCGGCCTCGGCGAGCCATCCGGCGTCGGTCGCGTGCGGCTTCGTGACGTGTTCGGGCGCGTCGAGGCCGCGCTCCTCGTGGACCGCGCGGGCCACGTCGAGTGCGGCGTCGGCGAAGGCCGCGTCCCCGCAGGCCATCGGCGGGAGGTCCTGATCGACGACGAGCTCGACGCCCGGCGTCGCGTCGGCGACGCCCGCCACGTCCGCGCGACCGCCGGGAACCGTGCGCTCGTCGACCGTCGCCTCGCAGCGCTCCGGGATGACGTTCCACGTGTCGCCGCCGTCGACGATCGTGACCGCGAGCGACCCGGAGACGTCGTTGCCGAGGACCGTCGCCCGCGGCGCGTCGAGGTCGCGGACCCCGTCGATCGCGTCGCAGGCGCGGTAGATCGCGTTCTCGCCCGCCTCCGGCTCCGAGGCGTGCGCGGCCGCCCCGTGCGCGACGAGCCGCGACCCGCGCCGGCCGCGGTGGGCGACGACCACGTCCGTGACGCCCGGCTTCGAGTAGTTCGTCGACCCCTCCGCGACGACCGCGCGGTCGGGGGCGAACCCGGCGTCGATGGCGTGGCGCGCCCCCTCGCCGCCGACCTCCTCACCGACGAACGAGGCGAGTATCAGCTCGCGGTCGGCGGGCGGCGTCGCGTCGCGGAAGGCGAGCATCGCGGCCGCGACCGACCCCTTCATGTCGGCGGTCCCGCGCCCGTAGATCCGGCCGTCGCGACGCTCGACGACGTACTCGCCGTCGAGGCCGTCGCCGGTCGTCTGCTCGGGCGCGGGCGGCACCACGTCGTGGTGGCCGACGAGGGCGAGCGAGTCGGCGTCCGGGTCGTCGGTCGCGCCGGCAAACGCGAGGACGTTGCCGGCGTCGTCGCGCTCGACGGTCGCGTCCGTCTCCGCGCGCAGCCACTCCTCGATCGCGTCGCCCGCGGCCGTCTCGTCCTCGTGGGAGGGGATCGAGACGAGCCGCTCGGTCAGGGCCCCGAGTTCGTCCATGCGCCCTCTGAAACGCCGCACCGCATAAGGGCGTCCCTCGGGGCGAGGGCGCCCTGACGTGAGCCGCGAGGGGCCGCGACGCGAGCGACGCGGGGCGAGCGACGCGGCGCGCCCGAGCCGGCCTCAGGTCGTGAACAGCTCCGTGTCGTCTGGCACCGCGAAGAGTCCGAGCCTGACCCCGGCGTCGAGCCAGCCGTACCCGTACGAGTACGAGGCGAGCGCGTTCACCGGGTCGCCGTCCTCGCGGAAGTGCCGGCCGTCGTCGAGGTACGACTCGGCCATCTCCGTCACGTCCGCGGCGGCCTCGCCCAGCGGCGTGTCGGCCGGCGGACGGGGCTCTGCGACGGAGAGCGCGTCCGCGAGCATCCGCTCGTAGCGGTCCGTTTTCTCCTCCAGATCGGCGGGCATACCCGAGTGTTCCGACGGGCGGACAAAAGCGGCCGGGTCGGACCGGGGGCGCTGTACCGCTCCCGGTCCCGAAAGCGCAACGCCGATACGCTCGGCCGCGAAACGGGGGTCCATGTACGAGGCCGTTCACGCCCACCCGGACGGCGAGGCGACCGTCGCGCGCCACGCCGCGACCGCCGCACGACAGGGCTACGACGGGATCGTGGTCCGCTCGCGCGACGCGCTGGATCCGGCCACCGGCGGGGGGCGATCGGGCGGCGACGGCGGGTCGGCCGCCGGCGACCGCGGCGAGAGCCCCGTCCGAGACCCGAACGCCCTCGCCGAGGAGTACGGGATCGACGTCGTCGACGCGGTCGAGATCGACGCCGACGACCCGACGAGCGCATCCGGCGCGGTCGGGAACTACCGCTCCGACCGGACCGTGGTCTGCGTCGTCGGTGGGGACGACGCCCTGAACCGGTTCGCCGTCGAGCAGGCGCGCGTCGACGCCCTCGTCCGTCCGACGGCGGGGGGCGGCGACTTCAACCACGTGCTCGCGAAGGCGGCGCGGGAGAACGCCGTTCACGTCGAGTTCGACTTCGGCCCGGCGCTCCGCGAGACGGGCGGGAAGCGCGTTCGGGCGCTCTCCGACCTCCGGAAGCTCCGCGAGATCGTCGATCACTACGACGCGCCGTACGTCGTGAGCGCGAACGCCCGCTCGCACCTCCAACTGCGCGCTCCGCGGGAGCTGGTCTCGGTGGGAGAGGCGGTCGGGTTCGACGCCGAGGCGGTCCGCGAGGGGCTCCGAGCGTGGGGTGACATCGTCGAGCGCAATCGGGAGCGCCGCTCCGAGAGCTTCATAGAGCCGGGGGTCCGACGTGGCAGGTATGAAGAAGACGGTTGAGGAACACGCCGAGCGGTTCTCCGAGAAGGCGGCCGCGTACGACGACTCGAAGAGCGACGAGTACCACGCCTGCGCGAGCCTCGTGATCGACCACGCCGCGCCCGAGTCGGACGACGTCGTCCTCGATCTGGGCGCCGGGACCGGCGCCATCGCGCTCGCGGTCGCGGCGGACGCCGAGCGCGTCCTGGCGCGCGATATCAGCGAGGGGATGATGGAGGAGGGTCGTCGGAAGGCCGCCGACCGCGGCCTCGACAACGTGGAGTTCGCGTACGGCGAGTTCCGCGACCCCGACCTCGACCCGGACCAGCGGGTCGACGTCGTCACCTCGAACTTCGCGCTTCACCACCTCGCTGACGACGAGAAGCGCGAGGCGATCCGGGTGATGAGCGAGACCGGCGCGCGGCGGATCGCCCTCGGCGACGTCGCCTTCTTCGAGGGGCCGGACCCGGACGCGCCGTTCTACAGCCCCGAGGTCGACGACCCCGCGACCGTCGGCACGCTGGTCGAGGCGTTCACCGAGGAGGGGTTCGCGGTGACCGCCGTCGAGCGCGTCCACGACCAGGTGGCGGTGATCGTCGCGGAGCGGCTCCGCGAACTCCCGGCGTGAGGGTGCCGAGATGAAACACCTCCCGAAACACCTTCGCCCGCGGTGGCGGTACCTCGCGGTCGGGATCGAGACGTGGACGGACGCCGAGGTCGGCCGGCGCGCGTTCCAGCGCGCGCTATGGTACAGCGCCGGCAACCTCCTCGGGGACGCCGGCAGCGCCGACGCCGACCTCACGCTGCTGTCGTTCGCGCACGCGGACGGGACCGGCGAGGCCGTCGTCCGCGTCAGACACGGCCACGTCGACGACGCGCGCGCCGCCGTCGCCTGCGTGAGCGAGGTCGACGGCGAGCCCGTCGGAATCCTCGTCAGGGGGATTTCGGGGACGGTGCGTGCCTGTGAAGAAAGATATATGCGTCGCGCGACCGCCAGTTCGACACAGCGAGACGTCGCGTTCGAAGGCGCCGAACGGTCCGCGACCGTGCGCGGTGACGCGTGCGACCTGCGGGTCGAGTCGGGTCGTGTCGGCGCGACGACGTTCGACACCGAGTGATATCATGCAGGGCCAATCTCAACAACAGGCGTACGACCGCGGCATCACCATCTTCTCTCCGGACGGCCGACTCTATCAGGTCGAGTACGCCCGGGAGGCGGTGAAACGGGGGACGGCGAGCGTCGGGATCCGCGCCGAGGACGGGGTCGTCCTCGCGGCCGACAAGCGCGCCCGCTCCCCGCTGATGGAACCGGAGAGCGTCGAGAAGCTCCACAAGGCCGACGACCACGTCGGCGTCGCGAGCGCGGGCCACGTCGCCGACGCCCGCCAGCTCATCGACTTCGCGCGCCGCCAGGCGCAGGTGAACCGGCTCCGCTACGGGGAGCCTGTCGGCATCGAGACGCTGACGAAGAGCATCACCGACCACATCCAGCAGTACACGCAGGTCGGCGGCGCGCGCCCGTTCGGCGTCGCGCTCATCGTCGGCGGGATCGAGAACGGCGAACCGCACCTGTTCGAGACGGACCCCTCTGGCACCCCCTACGAGTGGCAGGCGCTGTCGATCGGCTCGGACCGCAGCGACCTCCGGGAGTACCTGGAGGAGACGTACGAGGAGGGCCTCACCACGGACGAGGCGGTCGGGCTCGCGCTCGATACCCTCGCGCGGTCGAACGACGGGGAACTGTCCCCGGAGGGCGTCGGCGTCGCCACGATCACCGTCGACGACCCCGAGTACGCCGAGCGGCCGACCGACGAGATCGAGGCGGTCCTCGAGGAGCGCGACCTGCTCCCGGCCGACGAGGACGAGGCGGACGGCGAAAGCGACGGGGAGTAGCGCTTCTTTTCCCCCGATCGCCGGCGGGCGTCCCGCCGCCGGTCGGGAGAGTTATGCCGTCGGAGACAGACCGGAGAGGCGTGCAGAAGACGGTACTCATCACCGGCTGTTCCTCGGGCATCGGTCGCGCCGCGGCACACACCTTCGTCGACGAGGGATGGACCGTGTACGCCACCGCGCGGAACCCCGCGGACATCGAAGCGCTCGGCGAGGCGGGCTGTGAGCTCGCCACGCTCGACGTCACCGATCAGGACGACGTCGACCGCGTCGTCGAGCGGATCCTAGACGAGGCGGGCGCGATCGACGCGCTGATCAACAACGCCGGCTACGGCCAGTTCGGGCCGATCGAGGACGTTTCGACGGAGCGGGTCCACGAGCAGTTCGACGTGAACGTGTACGGCCCGCATCGGCTGATCCGGGCGGTCCTCCCCGGGATGCGTCGCGAGCGCGACGGGACGATCGTCAACGTCTCGTCGGTCGCGGGCCGGGTATCGATGCCCGGCGGCGGCGTGTACAGCGGATCGAAGTTCGCCGTGGAGGCGATGTCCGACGCGCTCCGCAACGAGGTCTCGGACCTCGGCGTCGACGTGGTCGTCGTCGAGCCCGGCCCGGTGAAGACGAACTTCTCGAAGCGCGCACAGGCGGAGGCGGGCGTCGATCCGGAGGGTGACGACCGGGAGCGCGAGGCCGACGCCGGGGAGCGCGACGGTATCGACCGGACCGCCGCGTACGAGGGGTTCTACGAGCTGTTCGAGGACGCACAGCTGATCGGCGGCGACGGCCCCGGCGCCGTGGAGCCTGAGCTCGTCGCGAACGCCATCTACGACGCCGCGAGCGCGACCCGACCGCCGGCCCGAGTTCAGCCGGGAACGGTCGCCCGCGTGGGCGTCCTGGCGCGGTTCCTGCCCGACGCGCTGCTCGACAAGGCGTACGGGCTCGTCAGGAACGTCACGTCGTAGTCGGTCGCCGCTCTCACGGACTCCCTTCCCCGGCCTCGTCGTCGACCGCGAACGGGCTCTCTCCCTCTCGCCAGTCCCAGCCGGGGAGCCGCGTCTGGAACCCCGCCGCGAGCGCGGCGTCGAGGTCGTCCGCGCCGGCGGTGCCGGCGCCGGCCCGGTCCGCGTCGGCCGCCGCGTCCCGGTCGACCTCGGCCGTGACATCCCGATCCACGTAGGGGTCCGCGACGTGGAACGTCGCCTGCGCGAGCAGCGAGAGCGGACGCCCGCCGGCTATCGTCGCGGCCAGCTCCCGGCCGAGGACCTCGTCGACGACGAACCCGGGGTAGTCGCCCGCCACGTCGAGGTCGCGGAGGAGGGCGACGCAGCCGGCGACGTTGACCGCGACCTCGCCGTCGGCGAAGACGGCGTCGACCTCGCGACGGTAGCCGTCGGGCGCGACCGCGTCCACGTCGGTCTCGAACAGTCGGCCGAGTCGGTCGCGGGTGTCGTTGATGACCGGGACGATCACGTCGGCGCGGTCGCGGACCCAGGCGTGTTCGTCGCGGACCGTCTGCGGCGTGACGCGCATGGCCCGTCTTGGGCCGGCCGAGGCTTGCCCTTTGCGAAGGCTTTTATAACGGCGGGGCAGTAGCGTGATCCAAGCGGGTTTTCGCTGGCTGTTCCCGCGCACGGAACCAGTACGGACAGTACTTCCACTATGCCTACCCCGTCACGGTCGACCGTTCGGCGACGAGCCACGGACCGGCGCGCGGACGCGTTCGACGGCGGCGGCGACCCCAACTACCCGCGGTAAGATATGAGTCAAGTCGACAAGCAGCTCGATACCCTGAAATCAGAGATCGAACAGGAGATCCCGAACGGCATCACGGTCACCGACGTGAAATACGAGGGCCCGGAACTGGTCGTCTACACGCGCGACCCGAAGCAGTTCGCCGGCGACGGCGACCTCATCCGCCGGCTCGCCTCCAAGCTCCGGAAACGAATCACGGTCCGCCCCGACCCCAGCGCCCTCTCCCCGCCGGCGCGCGCCGAGGAGGCGGTTCGCGAGGTGATCCCGGAGGAGGCCGGCGTGACTGACCTCGACTTCCACGAGGACACCGGAGAGGTCGTCATCGAGGCCGAAAAGCCCGGGATGGTGATCGGCCGCCGGGGCTCGACGTTACGGGACATCACCCAGGAGGTCGGCTGGACGCCCGAGGTCGTTCGGACGCCGCCGATAGAGTCCTCCACCGTCTCGAACGTCCGCGGCTTCCTGAAGAACGAGCGCGAGGAGCGCCGCGACATCCTCGAGCGCGTCGGCCGACAGATCCACCGCGAGGAGATGTCCGACGACGAGTGGGTCCGGATCACGACGCTCGGCTGCTGTCGCGAGGTCGGCCGCGCGGCCTTCATCCTCTCGACGCCCGAGACCCGGATCCTCATCGACTGCGGCGACAAGCCCGGCGCGGAGGGCGAGGTGCCGTACCTCCAGGTGCCCGAGGCGCTCGGCGCGGGCGCGGCGACGCTCGACGCGGTCGTCCTGACTCACGCTCACCTCGATCACTCGGCGCTCGTGCCGCTGCTGTTCAAGTACGGGTACGACGGCCCCATCTACACGACGGAGCCGACGCGCGACCTGATGGGCCTCCTCACGCTCGACTACCTCGACGTCGCCGCGAAGGACGGCCGGACGCCGCCGTATGAGTCCGCGCAGGTCCGCGACGCGATCAAACACACCATCCCGCTCGAGTACGGGGACGTGACCGACGTCGCCCCGGACGTGAAGCTCACCTTCCACAACGCGGGCCACATCCTCGGCAGCGCGGTCACCCACTTCCACATCGGCGACGGCCTCTACAACGTCGCCTTCTCCGGCGACATCCACTACGAGGACACCCGGCTGTTCAACGGCGCCGTCAACGACTTCCCGCGCGTCGAGACGCTCGTCTTGGAGTCCACCTACGGCGGCCGCAACGACTACCAGACCGACCAGGAGGACTCCGAGGCGGCGCTCAAGGAGGTCATCAACGAGACGTACGAGCAGGGCGGGAAGGTCGTCATCCCCGCCTTCGCCGTCGGGCGCTCCCAGGAGATCATGCTCGTCTTGGAGGAGGCGATGCGCGAGGGCGAGATCCCGGAGATGCCGGTGCACCTCGACGGGATGATCTGGGAGGCGACCGCGATCCACACCACCTACCCCGAGTACCTCCGCGACGACCTCCGCGACCGCATCTTCCACGAGGACGAGAACCCGTTCCTCGCCGAGCAGTTCAACCACATCGACGCCGGCGAGGACGAGCGGCAGGAGGTCACCGACGGCGACGAGTGTATCATCATCTCCACCTCGGGGATGATCGAGGGCGGGCCGATCATGTCGTGGCTCCGCCACATCGGCCCCGACCCGGACTCGAACCTCGTGTTCGTCGGCTACCAGGCGCAGGGGACGCTCGGCCGCCGGATCCAGAACGGCTGGGACGAGATCCCGGTCGACGGCTGGGGCGGCGGGAGCCGCGGCGACACGCTCACTCTGGAGATGGGCGTCGAGGTCGTCGACGGCTTCTCCGGCCACGCCGACCGACAGGGGTTAGAGAACTTCGTGAAGACCATGAACCCGCGTCCGGAGAAGGTGCTGTGCGTCCACGGCGACGAGAGCTCCGTTCAGGACCTCTCCTCGGCGCTGTACCACGATTACAACATGCGGACGTTCTCGCCGAAGAACCTGGAGACGTTCCGGTTCAAGTAGGCCGACCGGCGAGTTCGACCCCGCCAGCCGTCAGTCCTCGACTTTCCCGTCTCGCCGGTCGCGCTCGCGAGCCTCCGGGTCGCGCTCGGTCGGGTCGCCGTGCCCGCCGCCGCCCGGCGTCAGAACGGACACCGTCGTCCCGGCCGCGACGTCGACGGCCGTCTTCGCCGGGACCGCCTCGCCGTCGATCAGGTTCCGACCGGTCGCGCCGTCCTCGCCGCCGTCGAGCCCCCGCGGGGCGGTTCGGCGACGCTCGGTCAGCAGCGAGACGGTCGCGTCGGTCTCGACGGTGACGGTCCGTTCGAGGCCGAGACCGCCGCGGTACCGCCCGTCGCCGCCGCTCGACGGGCGCAGCGCGTACCGCTCGACCCGGAGCGGGTACGCCGCCTCCAGCGCCTCGACCGGGGTGTTGAGCGTGTTGGTCATCCCGACCTGAACCCCGTCCATTCCGTCTCTGCTCGGACGGGCACCGAAGCCCCCGCCGATGGTCTCGTAGTAGGTGAACTCGCCCCCGCGGTCGCCGACGATCAGGTTGTTCATCGTCCCCTGTCCGCCGGCGGGGATCGCGTCCGGTACCGCCTCGGCGAGCGCGGCCAGCGTCACGTCCGTGACGCGCTGGCTCGTCTCGACGTTCCCGCCGACGACCGCGGCCGGGGAGGAGGGGTCGAGCAGCGATCCCTCGGGGGCCGAGATGGAGACCGGTTCGTAACAGCCGTGGTTCGGCGGGATCTCCGGGTCGGTGACCGCGCGGACGACGAAGTAGACCGCGCTCTTCGCGACCGAGAAGGGGGCGTTCAGGTTGCCGTCGACCTGGTCGGCGGTGCCGGCGAAGTCGACGTCGATCGCGGCGCCGTCGACGGTGACGGTCACCGCGACCGGAATCTCCGCGTCGGTCACGCCGTCGCCTTCGAGGACGTCGCGCGCCCGATAGGTGCCGTCCGGGAGTTCCCGGAGCTCGCCTTCGACACGCTCGCGGGAGTAGTCGATGACGGCGTCGAAGGCGTCAAGGAGCGCGTCGCCGTGTTCGTCGAGCAGTTCCCCGACGCGCTCCTCGGCGCGCGCGTTCGCGGCGCGCTGCGCCCGGAGGTCCGCCTCGCGCTCGTCCGGCGTGCGGACGTTAGCGAGGATCAGGTCGCGGACGGCCTCGTTCGGCTCGCCGCCGTCGACGAGCCGGACCGCCGGGAGCCGGAGCCCCTCCTCGTATATCTCGCGCGCGCCGGGCGGCATGCTCCCCGGCGCGCTCCCGCCGACGTCGGCGTGGTGCGCGCGAGACACCGCGTACCCGACGATCTCGTCGTCGGGCGCGACCGTCGAGACCAGCGTGACGTCCGGGAGGTGCGTCCCCCCGGCGAACGGGTCGTTGACGACGAACACGTCCCCCGGTTTCGGGTCCTTCTCGAGGACGACCTCGACCGCGTCCGGCATCGCGCCGAGGTGTACGGGGATGTGTTCGGCCTGTGCCACCATCCGGCCGTCGGCGTCGAACAGCGCCGTCGAGCAGTCCTGTCGCTCCTTGATGTTCGGCGAGTACGCGCCGCGGATCAGCACGTGTCCCATCTCGGCCGCGACGCTCTCCAGCTGGTTGCGGAGGATCTCCAGCGTGACCGGGTCGACGTCCGGGCCGGTCTCCGCGTCGCTCACGCGTCGCTCACCTCCGCCACCAGCGCGCCGTCGTCGCGGAGTCGCACGCGCCACGCGGGCGGGACGACGACCGTGCTCTCCGGCCCCTCGACCACGACTGGCCCCTCGATCGGTTCGGCGGCCGGGAACCGCTCTCGGTCGTAGACCGGCGTCTCGCGGCGCCCGTCCGGGAACACCGCCTCGCGCGTCGTCCGGGGGGCGGCGTCGTCGCCGCCGACCGACTCGATCGCCGGCGCACTCCGGGGGACGGTCGCCGTCGCGCGACAGTTCACGAGCTCGACGGGCTCGTCGGCCCGGTAGCCGTACGCCGACTCGTGGGCCGCCGCGAACCGCTCGCCGACCGCCGCGGGGTCGAACGGTCGCTCGACGTCGACGGTGAGCTCGAAGCTCTGCCCGGCGTACCGGCAGTCCGCGGCGTACTCCAGCCGCGCCGCGTCCGGGTCGCTCACCTCGCTCAGCAGCCGGTCGAGCAGTTCCCCGTAGACGGCGTCGACCGCGTCCGGGTCGACCTCGGCGAGCGGTCCCTGGTGCGTCCGCACCGCGTCTCGGGTCTCGTCGGCCGCGAGCAGCCCGTAGGCCGACAGAACGCCGGACGCGTGCGGGACGACGACGCGCTCGACGTCGAGGCCGTCGGCGATCGAGACCGCGTGCATCGGCCCCGCGCCGCCGAACGCGACGAGCCCGAACTCACGCGGGTCGTGACCGCGCTCAACGGTGACTGATCGGATCGCCCGGGTCATGTCCGCGTTCGCGACGCGGTGGACGCCCAGCGCGGCCGCGACCGGGCCCTCCATCCCGGCCTCGTCCGCGAGGCGGGCGAGGGCGTCGCGGGCGGCCGCCGCGTCGAGCGACAGGTCGCCGCCGAGGTCGGTGTCCGCCCCGACGTACCCCAACACGAGGTCCGCGTCCGTGACGGTCGGCTCGGTACCGCCCTTGCCGTAGCAGGCGGGCCCGGGATCCGCGCCGGCCGAGCGCGGGCCGATCCGGAGCGCGCCCCCGGAATCGACCCACGCGATCGAGCCGCCGCCCGCGCCCACCGTCTCGACGTCGACCATCGGCGTGCCGATCGGTCGGTCGGCGATGGTCGCCTCCGTCGTCCGCTCGACCTCGCCGTCGCGGACGAGGCTGACGTCGCTGGAGGTGCCGCCCATGTCGAAGGTGATCAGCCCGTCGCGGTCGTCGGCGGTCGCCGCCGTCGCGCTCGCGCCCACGACGCCCGCGGCGGGGCCCGAGAGGACGGTCGTCACGGCGTTTCGCCTGACCGTGTCGGCGTCGGTGACGCCGCCGTTGGCCTGCATGATCCGCGGCTGCGGGAGACCCAGGTCCCGCGCTCGCTCGGTGAGGCGACCGACGTAGCCGTCGATCGCCGGGCGCACGTAGGCGTCGACGACCGTCGTCGAGGTGCGCTCGTACTCGCGGAACTCCGGGAGCACCTCGTGGGAGGCGGACACCGGGACGTCGAGCGCGTCGCGCAGCGCGTCCGCGACGCGTTCCTCGCTGTCGGGATGCGCGTAGGCGTGGAGCAGGCAGACCGCGACGGACTCGACCTCGGCGTCGCGGAGGTCGGCGACGACCGACTCGATCGCCGCGTCGTCGACCGGACGCTCGACCCCGTCGACGGTCGACCGCTCGGAGACCTCGAACCGGCGGCGTCGAGGGACGAGCGGCGCCGGCTTCTCGGCGTCGAGGTCGTACAGGGACGGTCGGGTCTGCCGGCCGATCTCCAGCACGTCGCGGAACCCCTCGGTCGTCACGAGGGCGGTCCGCGCGCCGTCGCCCTCCAACAGCGCGTTGACGGAGACGGTCATCGCGTGGGAGAACTCCGTCACGCTCTCGGGGTCGATCCCAGCCGCCTCGCAGGCCGTCTCGATGCCGGCCGCGACGCCCTCGCTCTGGTCCGCGGTGCTCGGCACCTTCGCGGTGACGAGGTCGCCGCCGAGCGAGAGCGCCACGTCGGTGAACGTCCCGCCGACGTCGACGCCGATCGCTCGACCGTCCGTCTGTCGTCCGTCGGTCGCCCGGTCGCCCGTCGATCGTCCACCGGTCGCCCGGTCGCCCGTCGATCGTCCACCGGTCGCCCGGTCGTCCGTCGATCGTCCGCCCATCTACGACACCCCGACGGCGCCTCGGGGGCTCCGGACGCCGAGCGGCGCGGTGTCTCGGTCGCGTGGCATGGAGCCCCCTCGTTACCGGACGGACTTAAGCGCGTGCCGTCGCGCGCGCTCCGCTCACCCGTCGGGGTCGAACGTCCCGGTCCTCAGCCCCCGTCGGACCGGCTCGTGCTCCTGGTCCGTCGGAGGCGGCGCGGTGACGAGGACCGCCTCCAGTCGCGTCCCGTCGGCCCGGACGCCCCGGTCTTCGCCGGCGGGGACCGTGACCACCGACCCGGGGGAAACGGCATGCTCCTCGTCGCCGTCGCGGACGACTCCCTCGCCGGACCGGACGACGACGGTCACGTCGCTGTCGGGCGCGTGGACGGGAATGAACTGGTCCGGTTCGAAGTAGCCGCAGACCGTCTTCGATCGCTCCGTGCGAGACACCTCGCGGGCGGTGAAGCGCTGGTCGTCGTACTCGCGCTCGGCCTCGACGCTGGTCGCGGTCATGCCCCACCGTCCGCGTCCCGCCGGTACCCGCGTTGTGCCGAACATCTTCCCCGTCGACGGGGACCCGGTGACGGGGAACCGGCGACAACGCGCGTCGCGTCCGGCGACGGGGTACTCCCGCGCTCCGACGAGCCCGCGAACATCTTCGGGAACAGTCGGAGGGCGGCGGCGGTTCGTGATCCGAACATGGGCGCAGTTCCGGGCGGAATCGACGCGGCGAAGGGGCCGCCGATGACGGTGCCGCTTCGGCATTTCCTCGTCGGGCTCGCCCTCCTCGTCGGCGCCCTGCTCGTCGGGATCGGGCTCGTCGTCGAGAGCGTGCCGGGGCTCGGCGGCCTCGTCCACGTCCACCTCCTGCTGGTCGGGTGGGTGTGCGTGACGATCATGGGCGCGATGACGCAGTTCGTCCCGGTGTGGTCGGGGACGACGCTCCGCTCGCGGCGGCTCGCGAGCGTCCAGCTCGCGCTCGTCGTCGGCGGGCTGGTCGGGTTCGCGGCCGCGCTCGCGCTGGGCCGACTCCCGTGGCTCGCGGGGTTCGGGGCCGTCATGCTCGTCGGCTTCTGGGCGTTCGTCTACAACGTCGGGCGGACGCTCGCGACGGTCGAGGAGTTCGACGTGACCGAGCGCCACTTCGCCGTCGCGCTCGCCTTCTTCGTCGGCCTGACCGGGCTCGGCGTCCTCCTCGCGGCGGACCTCGGGTCCGGGTTCCTCGCCGGGGTCGGGGTCTCGCACGCCGGCATCCGCGGCGCGCACGTCACCCTCGCCGTCTTCGGCGCGGTGCTCACGACCATCTACGGCGCCCTCTACCAGCTCGGCACGATGTTCACGCAGACCGAGCTCCACGGGATCGACGGCGGGCTCCGCGCGGTCGAGGAGGTCGGCCACCCGGTCGGCGTCGTCGCGCTCGCGGCGGGTCGGCTGGTCGGCGTCGTCGCGCTCGCTCGCGTCGGCGCGGCCCTGATCCTGCTCGCCGCGCTGGCGTTCGCGGTCGTCCTCGTCCGTCGGCTCTACGAGATGCGCGTCGAGCGCACGCCGATGCACGCGCGGTACGCGGTCGTCGCGCTCGCGCTCGCGGCGTGGGCCGCGACCGCCGCGCCCGCGTGGCTCCGGTCGCCGACCGCCCCCGATCACGTCCTCGGCGGCCCCGGCAGCGCGCCGCTGCTGCTCCTCGGCGTGATCGGGTTCGTGATCCTCGGAACGCTGTACCACGTCGTCCCGTTCGTCGTCTGGGTCCGCCGGTACAGCGACCGGCTCGGCTTCGAGGCGGTGCCGATGGTCGACGACCTCTACGACGACCGGCTCGCGGCCGCAGACGGGACGCTGCTGTTCGCCGGGACCGCGCTCGTCGTCGCCGCCGACCTCCTCGCGGGCGCGTCCGGGACGACGCTCGGGGGCGGGGCCCGAGGACCGGCGCTCGCCGGGATGTCGCTGGTGACGCTCGGCGTCGTCGTCTTCGCGGTCAACGCGCTCTCGGTGATCCGCCGCCACAGCCCCGGCACGCTGGTCCGCGTCGCGCTCGGGCGGTTCGCCCCGCGCGGTGCGGTCGCCGGTGCGGACGCGAGCGACGGCTAAGCGAGTCGGTCGCGGCCGCGACGCGTGAGCCGGGACGAGGACCGCGTCGAGGCGAGCGTTTCGAGGACCGCGTCGAGGCGAGCGTTTAAGCGACCCCGCGATGAGCGCACCGTATGCGCGTCGCGCTCATCGCACACGACGAGCTGAAAGACGAGATGGTCGCGTTCGTCGAGACGCACGCCGAGGCCCTCGACGAGTGTGAACTGGTGACGACCGGCACGACGGGCAAGCGGATTTCGGAGGCGACCGGCCTCTCGGTGAACCGCCAGGCCTCGGGGCCCTTCGGCGGCGACCTCCAGATCGGTGCGATGATCGCGAGCGACCGGATCGACGGGGTCGTGTTCCTCCGCGACCCGCTGACCGCACAGGCCCACGAGCCGGACATCTCGGCGCTGCTGCGCGTCTGCGACGTGAAGGACGTGCCGCTGGCGACGAACGTCGCGTCCGCGGAGCTGCTGGTCGAAGGGCTGCTTGGCTCCGATTCTCTCGACTGATACCGGCGCCGGCGACGATTTAAGTGAGTCCGGCGAAGGAGGGAGTGATAATGGATCGCCCGGGGTCTCGGGCCGTCGCGCTGTCGCTACTGGTCGTCGTAGCGACCGCCGGCGTCGGCGCGGCCGCGGGGCAGACCGCGGGAGTGGAGTCGCTCGCTCAGCCGTCGGCCGCGGATTCCTCGGGCGGTCCCGCGACCGTCGGGCCGGGCGTCGACGCGAACGAGGGGATCACCCCGATCACGCGGTGTTTCAGCGGCGAGGGGTATCCGATTTCGATCGGCGGCGGCAAGGGAGGCGCGACGATGGCGGCGGTGATCCACCTCTCCGTGCTGACCGATCCCGCCGCAGGCAACGAGTTCGGTCTCGAAACCGCCGGTCGGCTCGGCGACGAATCGATCGTGACGCTCGCCGCGGGCGTCAGGCTGACCGCCCGGGAGGCGTTCGCGAACGGGGTCGACCCGTTCGCGGCGTTCGACGTGTTGTACACCTACGAGCTGCGACTGCCGATGTTCGAGGGCGCCGTCGGCGACGCGGAGTACGAGGACGACGGGTCGCCGATCGGGTCGAGCGCGGGCGCGGTCGCCTGCTGATCGGTCAGTCCGAGCGTTCCGAGCCGTCGCCGGCGTCGGATCGCGGCCGGACGCCGCGCACCAGCGCCAGCAACTCCCGCCGCGTCGCCTCGGACCCGTCGCCGGTCGGATACGCACCGCCGGCGAGCAGGTACTCTCCCGACGTCCACACCGCGAGCGGCGCCTCCACCGGCACCCGCTCGCCGTCGACCGCGCAGCGCCCGCGGAACACGGAAAGCGTCGCGCGCGACGCGTTCGGGTCGTCGACGTCGAGCGGCCTGTCGTCTCGGTGTTCGAGGCCCGTGATACGCCGGTCTGCGAGTCGGTCGCGGAACCCCTCTCGGGCCCGCGACTCGACGAGTCGGGTCAGGGCGGGGTTCGGTCCGGCGCCCGGCGAGATACGGAGTCGGCTCGCGAAGAAGAACGGGCGCGGCGGCGGCGTCTCGCGCTCGTACCGGGTCGTTCCCGCCGTGACCGACACCGGGCCCGCCTCGAAGGGACGCTCCGTGGTCTCCGCGACGAGCGTCCACCCGTCGAGGCGGTCGCGCGGGACGACCGGTGGCTCCATGGACGCACCTCTCTCCGGACGGAGATAAAACGGACGGCGACGGGTGGCGCGGTGCTCGGACGAAGGCGGGCCGTTCAGTGGTCGTCTTCGCGCCACTTGTGTTCGCACTCGGTACAGACGAAAAAGCGGGTCTCGGACTCGTCGGCCGCGCGGATCTGCTGCATGTACCAGTACGCCTGGTCGTTGTCGCACTCGGGACACCGGGCCGTCGTCGTCGGGAGCCCCTTGTCCTCGGCGTCGCTCACGTCGACGATCTCGGACTCGACCTGCGACTGGGTCGTCCACTCGTCGTCGCCGTCGTCGCGCCCGATCTCGGAGCCGCAGGAGCCGCACACCCAGTGGTCCTCGCCCTCGCCGGATTTCATCATGGAGCCGCACTCGTCGCAGAACTTCATGCCCGAACCTACCGCGGATCGTATATAAGCGGCGGGATCGCGGACGACCGAGAGCGTCCCCGAGACCCTCACTCGCCGCCGTCGACGTGCTCGGCGAGCGCGAAGCGGACGCGCTCTTCGTCCGGGCCCTTCGTCTCCCGGCCGGTGACGACGACCTCGCCGATGTCGGCCGTGTTCGCGACGTGCGTCCCGGCGCAGGCGGTTCGGTCGTAGGGGTCGTCGTCGCCGTCGGCCCCCGCGATCTCGACGATCCGGAGTTCCTCGATCGAGTCCGGGAGGAGGTCGATCCGCGTCCGGTCGGTGTCGAGCGTCGCCTCCGCCGTCTCGCGGTCCATCGTGTAGCTGGACACCCCGCGCCCGTCGTCGACGAGGTCGTTGAGTCGCGCCTCGACGCGGTCGAGGTCGTCGTCGGTGAACCGGTCGTAGGCGACGTCGATGCGCGCTCGATCGTGATACAGCTGGTTGCCGGTCGTCGGCGCGTCGAACTCGTCGAGCAGCAGCGCCGACAGCAGGTGTTGTGCGGTGTGGTATCGCGAGTGCGCCTCGCGGCGGTCGGCGTCGATCTCGCAGGTCACGTCGGTTCCGGGCTCCGGGAGCGCGGGCGCTTCGCCCGCGTCGCCCGCGTCGTCGCCCTCGGACAGCGGCTCGACCTCGTGGTGGACCGTGTCCGCCATTTCGACGTCGACGACCCGGAAGTCGCCGCCTCCGTCGACCGCCCGAATCGCCCCGGTGTCGTGGGGCTGGCCGCCGCCGGTCGGATAGAAGTGGGTCCGGTCGAGGACGAGCCGGTCCGGATTCGAGAGGACGCGCTCGACGGTCGCCTCGAACGTCGTCACCGCGTCGTCCGCGAGGTAGAGTCGCTCGGTCACGGGTGCGGGAACGGTCGCCGGCGAGAAATATGTACGGTTCCACGAGGGGCCGATCGCCGTGCGGAGCCGTCGGGCGGTCGTCGACCGCCGAAGGTCCCGTCTCGGGCTATCGCGACTGATAGCCGGGTGTCCACGTTTATGAGCGGCTCGGACCTACGGAGGGGCATGGAACGAGGAGAGCGGGGAGCGCCGACCGAGCGCGCGCAGAGCGAGGTGCTCGGCACGGTGCTGCTGTTGGGGTTGACGGTCGCGGTCGTCGGCACCACGGTCGCGCTCGGCGGCGCCGCGCTCGACGACGCCCAGCGGACCGCGGACCTCCAGCGCGTCGAGGGGGCGATGACGCAGCTGGACTCGAAGGCCAGCCTCGTCGCGCACGGGGGGTCGCCGTCGCAGCGGGTCCGGGTGGACGTCGGCCGGAGCGCCGGCCTCCGCGTCGACGAGGGCGCCGGCTGGCTGCGGATCGAGGTGAGCGGCGGCGAGAACGGGACGTACGCGAACCGGATCGCGCTCGGCGCGATCGTTTACGAGCGCGGCGGCAGCACCGTCGCGTATCAGGGCGGCGGCGTGTGGCGCTCGAACGGCGACGGCGGCTCGGAGATGGTGTCGCCGCCGGAGTTCCACTACCGCGGGACCGACGGGCCCGAGACGCTCACGCTCCCGCTGGTGACGATCGAGAACGGGTCGGGGCGGCTGGGCGACACCGTTCGGATCACCGAGAGCGCGTCCGGCGCCGCGTCGGTGTTCCCGAACGCGGACTACGGGAACCCGCTCTCCGACAGCAACGTGACCGTCGAGATTACGGTTCAAAGCGAGTACGCCGACGCGTGGGGGCGGTTCTTCGAGTCGCGGACGAACGCGGCGGTGGCCGAACTCGACGACGACCGGGTGCGGATTCTGCTCCGCACCGCGACCGTCCACCCGACGCTCAGCGCGAGCGTCTCGGCGACGGGGCGCTCCGAGCTCCAGATGGGGGACGTCGACTGGCTGTACGCCGACAGCTACAACTCGAGTAACGGGACCTACGGCTCCCAGACGCCCGGCGACGGCGCGAGCATCCAGACCCGGGGCGACTTCGCGCTCACTAAGGGCGGCGGCGGAAACACCGAGACGGTCAGAATTCGCGGAAACCTGACGGCCGAGTCGTACAACATTCCGCCCGGACAGTCGGCCAAGCTGAACGTCAGCGGCGAGCGCCGTATCGAGACCGCGTTCGACCAGCTCGCACCGGTCGAGGGCGGGATCAGACAGCGGATCGACGGCGTGAGAGAGCGGAACCTCGCGGACAACGCGCCGAATCAGTCGACGGGCATCGATCTGTCGGGCGACGAGACGCTGACGATCGACGAGAACACGTACGTCGACGGCGACGTCTCCGTCTCCGAGCGCGCGACGCTCCGGGTCACCGACGGAGCGACGATTCACGTCGCCGGCTCGGTGACGGTCGAGGGCGACGAGACGGCGACGCTCGACGTCGAGACCGGGAGCGGGAACGTCACGGTGCTGGTCGACGAGGGGCTCGATCTGAGCGGTAGCGCCTCGGTCAGGGCCTCCGGCGGCGGGCGTGCGGAACTGTACGTCGACGACTCGATCACCGTTCAGGGCACGGCCTCGATAGCGACGGCTGAGAACACCCGGCTCGACATCTACAACACCGGCGATATCGACCTGAACGGACCGGTGACGGTCGCTGCCGACGGCGACGTGGCGAGCAACCTCTGGCTGTATTCGAGCGGCGACGAAGTGGAGATGGCCGGCGGGGAAGACGACGGCGACCGGATCCGGTTCACCGGAGTGTTCTACGCCCCGCAAAGCGACGTGGAACTGGAAGACGGGATGACGATCAAGGGGTCGTTCACCTTCCGGCGGTTCTCGTTCGACGACGGCGACATCGAGATCCACTACGACGAGGCGCTGCGCACGCACCAACCGTTCGACGGCGAGACGGTCCCCGTCGTGAGCTACCTCCACGTCTCCACGCACGGCGTGGTCGTGGAGTCGGACTGAGTTCGGAACCCGTCTCGCTCGGCTTCATCGGCTCAGTCGGAGAACTCGACGCGCGCGACGGTCCGATGGAGGACGAACCGGTCGTAGCGGTCGGCGACAAACGTTACGGCGAGGTCCGACGGTCCGTTCGTCGTCACCGAGATCCGGTCGTGGTCGGCCGCGAGGTCGCGGTAGTAACGCTCCCAGACGGTCGCCTGCGTGGAGTTAATAGTCAGCGTGACGTTCGCGGCGGCGGTCCGGTCGTCGACGGCGACCGCTCGGGCCGTGCGCTCCCCGACGACGAGAACCGTTCGCTCGCCGCTCGCCGTCTGCGGCGGACCGGAGAGCCCGTACAGTGAGTAGACGATCGTCTCGCCGACGAGCAGGTCGGGCTCTCTGATCATGACGCCGTTGTCGCCTTGCATCCGGAACACCGCGCCGTTCTCGTAGACGATGCGGGTGTCGCCGGCGCCGCGATACGTGAGCGATCCCCGTTCGGTGACCGGGCCCTCCATGCCGCTGCCGTTGAGTCGGAACTCGGACGCCGATTCGAACGCGAGCTCGCCACCGCCGAGTCGGAGTTCCGTCGCCCGGCTCGGGACGCCGTCCTGGCTGAGGTCGTTAAGATTGTCGTGGAGGACGTCGAACGCGCGCTCGACGTTGTCGTCGCGCTCGGCGAGCCGGGCGTCCTCCAGCCCGCCGAGCCCGACGGTGAACGTCACGGCGATGGTGGACGTGATCAGCGCGAACACCAGCACGAACCCGACGGTCTCGCTGACGCCGCGGTCGGCCGAGCGGAACCCGTCGCCGCGGTCGAGCGGCGTCATCGCTCGCTCACCACCACGGAGCCGTTCGGGCCGGCGTCCGGGTCCCAGAATATCAGGAGGTCGCCGCCGTCGACGGTCACGTTGCGGACCGCGACGCCCTCGCTCGTGCGGAACGGGACCGCGACGCTCGCGTCGGTCTGCCCGCTTTCGAGCGCGATCGTCCCCTCGGTGCCGCTCGCGGTCACGCGGATCCGATAGCCGGTTCCGGCCGCCCTGTTCGGAAGCGTCAGCGACCGGTTGACCGTGAGTTCCTCCCGCGACGACGCGCTCGCTGCGAGCCGGTCGACGGTGCCGACGTCGGCGGCGATCCGCTCGCCGACGACCGTGAGCTCACCCTGCGCCGCGCGTTCGCGCTGCGTCTCGACGAACGACCCGCCCGCGACGAACAGCCCCGAGAGCAAGAGCGTCGAGATCGCGAGCGTCATGACGTAGCCGACGGTGACCGACACGGCGCGGTCGGAACCCTCCGACCCGTCACGCATCGCGCTCACCCGGCGCGAGCCGGACCACGTCGCGGTAGGTCAGTTCCGGTGTCCGGTGGAGGACCTCGACCTCGACGCTGTAGATCCCCTCGACGACGTACGGCCGCGAGGAGCCGTCGAGAGTGGAGGTCCCGCTATCGACCACGAAGCTGTACGTTCCAGTCGCGTTGTCGCCGTTCTCGTAGCGAATGTCGTACGCGTCGTACGGTTCGTCGTCGCTCTGGACGCCCCCGGCCCAGACGGGTCCCGGAAGCTGCTGACCGGCGACCGTGCCGGCGGTCAGGTCGATCGTGACGTTCCCGCCCTCGTGAGAGAACGTCTTCGGGGGAGGGTCGCTTGTCGCGTTCCGTACTCGCACGTCGATTGCGTCGGCCGAGCCGTTCGACAGCGTTACCGACCAGTTCTCACCCGCGCCGTCGGCCACGATCGTGAACGCGTCGCCCGCGTCGTCGGAGAGGGTCGCGGAGTCAACTGTCAACCGATAGTTTCGCGTGCGGTTGACGCCGCTCACGACCGTCCAGTCGGTGGCCGAGCCGCCGGGTGACGTCATGTTTCGGAACCCGGTGTCGCTCTCGTTCTGGGCGACGAAGTAGCCCGTCTCGACGGTCGAGCGATTCACCGATACGTCCGCTATCACCCCGTCTCGCGCGCGCAAGTCCCCGACCGTCCGGGCGTACGTCGCCGCGCTCGCGGCGAAGTCGTCGACCACGCCGTCGGGGCTGCTCCGGTTCCGGTGTTCGCGATACATGATCCCGGCGAGATCGTCGACCACGCCCTCGCGGAACTCGATCGCCTCCGCCCCGCCGGCGTCGGCGCCGCGCGTCGCGAGGTTCTGCGTGTAGATGACGGTGTTCAACAGGAGCACGACCGCGACGAAGAGGACGGCGAGCGTCAGCCCGGTGATCAGGATGATCTGGGCGCGGTCCTCGTCCTCGCTCGCTCGGCCGCGACCGCGGGGAGAGTTCACATCTGCCATGCGGTGATCCTCACCTCCACGACCGTGTACAGGACCTCCGGCGACCCCCCGGTGACCGGGGGCGCGAAGTACGACGCGGAGCCGTTCTCCGCGAGCGTGTACCCGTCGTCGACGCCGAACCGATCGTCGCCGTACAGGGCCACGCGGACGCTCGCGGTGGCCGCGTTGTCGCTGGGCGACCCCATGTCGACCATCGCGGTGTCGCCCGTCTCGTTGCCCCCCTCCTCCGGGTAGTACACGTCGATGTCGAACGCGATCTGTCGGTCGCCGAACGCCTCCGTCAGCGGGTCGTGGAGCGGGTGCGAGTCGGGCGGCACGCCCGCGTAGGTGCCCCCGTCGTCCGCGCCGACGAACCCGCTCCCGTCTTCGTAGTACAACAGCGCCGCCTCGAGGTCGCCGCTCGCGTCTGCCGTCGAAAGCAGGTCCTGGGCCGCGATCGCCGCCTGGTTCTCGACGTGCTGGTTCGACGTGCTGGCCGAGAGCGGCGTCACGGCCGTCGCCTGCGTCGCGAAGATGAGCCCGGTGACCAACAGCAACGATGCGGTGAACGCTTCCAGCGTGTGCGCCTGCCCCCGGTCGTCGGGGAAGTGTTCGACGAACATCTCACCACACCCGCAGCGTGAGCCGGTAGGTCTCGGGCCCCCGCCGGTCCTCGGGGTCGTCGATCGTGACGATGCGACTGGCGGACGAGACGCTCTCGCTCCGCGGCGGCGCCGGCCCGGCGCGCATCGCGACCGCGGCGCCGTCGGGGTCGAGCGTCCCGACGGCCCCGCGTCGCGTGACGGTGAGGTTGAGTCCCCGGCGGTCGTCGACGCCGAGTTCGGCGTGCAGGTCGTTCGCGTTCGCCGTCCAGGTACAGTCCGACTCGTCGGCGGCCGTCTCCGGATCGGTCCCGTCGAAGAACGCGAGCGTACAGGCGTGCGACAGCGTCGCGGCCGACCCGCCGCCGGCGAGCGACGACTCCGCCAGCCGCGCGGCGCCGCGCTCGGCCACGATGACGGTCGCTCCCTCGCCGACGGCGTACGGCTCCAACAGCGACGGGACGAACGAGAAGGTGAACCCGACCGCGACGAGGAACACGGACATCCCGACGACGAAGTCGAGGACCGTCTGCCCGCGGTCACCCGACATAGATCCACACCCCCAGCGCCAGCGTCATCAGGATCACGGCGAACTTGACGCCGGAGATCAGCTCCGCGTCGCGGATGTAGCCGCTGATGAAGCCCGAGAGGATCGCCTGAATCGTCACCGCGTGGAAGAACAGCATCGAGAGGACGTCCGGGTCGACGCCGCCGCCGCCACCGAAGCCCGCCCCGCCCCCGCCGTCGCTCTGGCTCACCAGGTCGCCCATCACGGCGATGAACTGCGTCTGGAGGATGGCCATCACGCCGAGCAGCGTGACGTACGTCATCACGATGATCGCCACCTGCATCCGGGTCCGGGACTTGCGCTCGCGCTCGATGTCGTCCTGGTTCTCCGAGGCCTGTGCGGCGGTCGTCAACACGTCCGTGATCTGCGAGGACGCCTCCTGCGCCTCGGTGATCAGCTTCACGGTCCGGGCGAGCCGCGGGACCGCGTAGGCGTTGTTGAACTCCACGAGGGCGTCGCGAAGACTCATCCCGTAGTTCACCTTCGCGTGGATAACCTCGAACTCCTCGGCGAGCTTCCCGGTCGACGTCTCCGAGACCGTGCGCACGGACTCGAGCAGCGTCTGCCCGGTGTCGTTCGCGGACGAGAGCTTCCGAAGCGTATCGGAGAGCTTCCCGGTCACCGCCCGACGCGAGCGCTGGTGCCATTCGTAGAAGAACCCGAGGGGGATCAGTACGACGTACACCGGGACGTACACCCACACGAACGCCGACCACACCGGACGGGCGACCCACCCCTCGAACGTCGTCGGCGCCGAGCCGGACGCGACCGCGACGCCGACGATCGCGAGCGACGCGGGAACGGTCAACGCGAGCGTGTACGGAGGGTTCTCGCGGAGGAAGAGGTGCGGCGCGGAGAGGATCTCCACCGTCTTGTGGGTCCCTTCGCGGTCGCGGATGCGGTCGAAGACGCCGGACGTCCCGACGAACGCCTCGACGAGCCCGAAGTGGAGCAGCCCCTCTTTGCTCGTCTGTCGGAGCCGCTCGCTCCCGCCGTCGGGCTGGAGGAAGCCGTCGCCCGGGTCGTCCTGTTTCACGGTCGAGACCAACACGAGGAAGCCGACGCCGACCAGCGGGATGAGGACGTACACCGTCGCGTACAACAGCCGGTCGTCGGCCTCGCCCATCATTCCCATGATGACGAGGATGATGATGAGAAGCAAGGGGAACAAGGAGAGCGTCATGTACATCTCGCCGAACAGCTCCAGCGTCTCCAAGGTCATCTCGCGCTCCTGTTTCGACGTGCGGAGGTGTTTCTCCTTTTTGTCCTTCAGGAAGCCCTCCATGTCGCCGCCGGAGTTAACGATAGAGAGCATGTCGGAGAGGAACTGGGAAAGCTCGTCCGAGGGCGTCTCCATCGACTGCTGGCGGATCGCGTTGCGGTAGTCGGTGCCGAAGTACTCCGTCTCGTTGACGATGCTCTGGAACTCGCGGGACACCTCGCCGTAGGTGTCCTCCGCGGTCGCCATCGCGCGAAGGATTTCGAGCTGGTTGAGCCCGCCGACGGAGAGCGCGTACATGAACGAGACGGAGTCCGCGAGCAGGAGGTTGATCTCCCGTTTCCGCGCCGAGGCCCGCGAGTACGGGACCGCGACGACCCCGCCGAACCCGACCGCGAACCCGATCGATCCGAAGACGAGCCCGCTGAGAAGCACCGCTGTCGGGACGACGAGCGAGCGGAGCAGCTCCTGGACCGCAGGCGTCGGCGCCGGCACGCCGAGCGAGAGCGTCGACGGGTCGATCAGCCCGAGCGAGAACACCCCGTAGCCGACCGCCGTCCCGAGCGCCCACAGCGCGCCGCCGACCGAGAGTCCGACGGCGAGCGCCAGCGAGACGTACATCTCGACCTGATCGGGCATCCGCGCTTCTACGAGTTTGCGCTCGACGTCTCCGACGAAGTCGCCGTCGGCGTCGAACAGTCGCTCGAACACCGGGTAACAGAGCCCGGCGAGGACGTTCGCGTCGACGCCGCTCTCGCCCGCGTCCAGGTCGAGGCTCACGGCTCGGCCCTCGCGACCGACATCGCGTCAGTCGTCCTCCTCGGGTTCGACGGCGTCGAACCCCCAGTCGTCGATGTCGTCGCTCGATTCGTCGTCGAAACCGCCGTCGCTCGCGCCCGTGTCCTCGTCGTCGGCCTCCGTGTCTCCATCTCCGTCAGCGCCCGCGTCGTCGACGCGGTCTCTCTCCCCGTCGTCGATGGCGCTCGACTCGTCGCCGTCGGTTTCGTCGGGCGCGTCGCTCGCGACGGGGCCGCCGGCGCTGAACCCCTCGCTCACGTCCGGCGTCGCGCTCCGATCGGGCGGTCCCGCGGGCGACGAGAGGACGTCGACCCCCTCGTCGAACGATTCGTCGAAGTCGATGCCCTCGCCGGAGCCGTCGCCCGCCGGGACCGCCTCGGAAACCCCCTCGAAATCACCGTGCGCGGGACCGGGCGACGGGGCGGCCGAAGGGCCGGAGTCGGTCTCACCCGCGTCGATCGCGTCCGCTTCGGCCGCGTCCGACTCGGCGGCGTCCGCGTCGCCCGCGTCCGCGTCGATCGCGTCCGGCTCGGCGGCGTCCGCCTCCCGCGCCGTCTCGGCGAGGGCCTCGCGGTCGTCCGTCGGACGGGCTTCGACATCGGGGACGCGGTCCATCTCGAGGAGGGCGTTCGCGACGGAGTCCGGCACTTCGCCGCGGTACGTCTCGAAGAGGTCGTCGGCGGATTCGAGTATCTCCTTCGCCTCTCTTTTGCCCTCCTCGTCCGGCTTCGGACGGGGGACCAGCGCCTCCTTCTCGCGGTCGACGTTGATCAGCACCGACTCCATCTCGCGGAGGTCCTCAAGCGACCGCTCCAGTTCGTCGTTGGCCATCAGCGCCAGCACCGTCTCCGGGTCGTTGATGAACGCCTGGAACGTCGCCGCCACCTGCGCGTAGCTGTTGAACCCGCGGTCGATGAGGTACGCCAACACCACCCGACGCTTGCGGAGCTCCTCGTCGAGGATGGCCCGACTCCAGCCGCGGTCGAACATGATGTCCTCGAGGGTGTTCGAGTCGCCCATCTGGAGGAACTCGTCCGTCTCCGCCTGCCACTGGAACACGTCTTGAACGTTGATCTCGTCGTTCTCGGCGTCGTAGTGGTTGATCTCGGTGATCGACTTGTTCCGGCGCACCTTCTTCCCCTGAACGCGGGTCGACGTCTGGATGGAGACTAAATCGAGCGCCGTGAACATCGTCTTCGAGACGTTGATCGGGTCGGTGGTGAACCGCTTGAGCACCTCGCCGACCGAGTCGGCGTGGAACGTCGTGTAGGTGGTGTGGCCCGTCGACATCACCTGGAAGGCGGTCCGCCCTTCCTCGCCGCGGATCTCGCCCATCACGATGTAGTCGGGACGCTGGCGGAGCGCGGCCTCAAGCAGGTCGAACTCGTCGATGTCGCCCTTGTCGTCGTCGGAGAACGAGGGGCGCGTGACGGAGGCGATCCAGTTGCGCTGCGGGAGCTCCACCTCGCGGGTGTCCTCGATGGAAACGATCTTCGCGTTCGAGGGGATAAACAGGGAGACGGCGTTCAGGCTCGTCGTCTTCCCGGAGGCGGTGCCCCCCGCGAAGATCAGGCTCTTGTGGTTCTCGATCGAGAGCCACAGGAAGGCCATCTCGTCGAGCGAGAACGTCTTCCAGTTGATCAGGTCGATGGGGGTGAACGGGACGTCGTTGAACTGCCGGATCGTGTAGTTGGTCCCGTGGTCGGACACCTCGCGGCCGAGCGTGAGCTGGGCGCGCGAGCCGTCCGGGAGCGTGGCGTCCACCTGCGGTCTGCGCTTCGAGATCCCCTTCCCGGAGCGCTGGGCGAGCTTCACGACGAAGTCGTCGAGCTCGTCGGTGCCGTGGTGGATGTTCGTGATGATCTGCTCGTACTCCGAGTGGTAGACGAAGACGGGGGAGTTGTACCCGTCACAAGAGATGTCCTCGACGTTGATGTCGTACTTGATCGGGTCGATCCGCTCGTAGCCGATGAAGTCGCGCTTGAGGTAGTACAGCAGCTTCTCGACCTGGTGTGCGGAGAGCGTCCGGGCGTCCTCCGCGAGGACGGCCGGCTCCGGGCGGGCGCTGATCGACGGCGGGTCGGACGGCGACTCGATCGGTGGTTCGTACCCCAGCGACTCCGCGATCCGTCCCGCGATGCCCTCCGTCGGGTCGATGCCGAACCGGTCGACCAGCGTGTCCGCGAGCCCGCGATCGTCGCCGTCGTCCTCGTAGAGCCCGTAGCGGTCGAGCAGCGAGCGCGTCTCCTCGACGATCACCTCCTCGCGGAACGCCTCGTCGCCGCCCGCGATCGACTCGTCGGCGTACTTGATCGACGTGCGGAGCTTCCCGGTGAGGAACTCCGTCAGGTCCGTTTCGATCTCCGTGCGGTACGGCTGGACGGCGTAGTACTTCGCCTCGTTCTCCTTCGTCGACCGGAAGACGATGACGAACGCGTACGGCTTGTTCACCCAGTAGCGCTCCTCCTCGCGGAAGTGCGTCTTCTTCGGCATCGGCACCGCCTTCTCGAGGTCGTACCGGTTCGTCAGGGTGGTCCGACCCTCCCCGGTCGAGAAGAACGCGTCCTCGTCGACCTCGGGATTGACGTTCACGGTTCGCTCCTCGACGAGGTCGGCGAGGTCGGCCGCGGCGCCCCCGCCCGCCCCGAGCAGCTCCTCGGTCCGGTCCGGATCGAATCCGAGCGCCTCCGTCTTGTCCTCGTGGGTGAACTCGAGCGGCACCGCCTCCCCCTCTTCGTTCTCCTCGGTCGGCGGATTCCCGTCCTCGTCGAGGAAGAACTCCTCGCGGTAGTCGTCCCACGTGTAGTACCCCTTCAACACCGGGACCGAGTAGGGGTCGTACCGGGCCGCGCACCGGTCCCAGAGGACGTCGCCGACCGCGGCGGCGGCGCGGAACCGGTAGCCGATCTCGTCCGGGTCGAACCCGAGGAGTGCCGCCGGATCGAAGTCGACTCGGTCCCACTCCTCCGGGGTCGGCGCGCGCGACGGCACCGACTCGACGCCGTCCCCGGGAGCGACGACGACCCCGGAGACGCCGCCGCGACCGACCGGACCGGTGAAAACGGTATCCGGACGGAGATCCGCGGCGTCGGCGGAATCCACGCTGTCGGCGGAATCGGCGGAATCGGCGGAATCGCCGGCGTCTCTCGGCCCGTCGTCATCGTCGGGGGCCGCCCCTGCCTCGTCGGGTTCTGCCGCCGAGGAGTCGCCCTCGACGTCGGCGCCCGCTCCGTCGTCGACTTCACTGCCGTCGGCGTCTCCGGCGGCGACGGGTGCCGGCGGCGACGCCCGTCGCTCGCCGGTCGGCACGACGGCGGCGCCGTCGAGAACGACGGCGTCGGGACCGACGACGAGCGTGCCCCGATCGGGAGTGCCGTGACCGGGAACGGCGGTCTCCCCGTCGGCCTCGAAGGGTTCGTCGACGCCGGCGGCCCGGACCACCTCGTCGACGCCGTTCGGGAGGTGGCGGGCGACCGCGTCGGCCGGAACCACCGGCACGTCCGGTACGTCGGCGTACACGCGCTCCGCGGCGTCCGCTCGGCCGTACTCCGCGAGCAGCGACCGCCAACTGTATCTGTCGGTGACGACCGGTCCGCCCTCGGTCGGTCCGTCTCTCGCGCCGAACTCCGAGGGTTCGAACGTCGGCTCGTCCGAATCGCCGGACCCCGTCTGATCTACCGGTTCCGCCTCCGCATCCGCTTCCGCCTCCGCATCCGCTTCCGCCTCCGCCGTCACCGGCGTCTCTTCGTCCGTCGCGTCCGCTTCCTCCCTCCGCGTCTCGCCTGGTATCCCCTCTCCGTCCTCCGCCTCTGTCTCGCCTTCCGCCTCTGTCCCGTCTTCCGCTTCTGTCTCGCCTTCCGCTTCTATCTCGTCTTCCGCTCCGCCGGAGTCCGCCGCCCTCTCCTCGGCGGACGCATCGGACGGCGAGCGCTCCCCCGCGGGTTCGGATCGGGGGGCGGAACGCTCGGCGTCCTCGTCGGTCATAGTCGTGATGACTCCTCATCCGTTGAAAAAGGTGTCTCGCAAAACACCGCGATTGATAATCGACCGGGACAGGCGGATTTTAGGTCCTCGCGCTCCGACCGGCGGCCGTGTCACGTTCCGAACGGTTCCGACGAGTTCGGCAGCTCCGACGGCCCGTAGTCAGGAAGCGGGTCCGGGCGGCGATCGCCGAGGAGCTGCTCGGGACGCCTCGGAGCCTCGCCGCGGTCTGCGGATTCACGGTCTTCATGCTCGCGGTGGGGGTCGGGTACTACGCGCCGACCGCCGGCGCGGTGCCGCGATTCCTCTGGCCGCTGTACGCGGACTCGGCGGTCGCGGTCGCGCTCGGCGGCGCCGTCCTCGCGACCCTCGTGGCGACCGTTCGGCGCGGCGGCGACGTCTCCGCGGACGCTCCCGCGTCGCTGGGACTGGCGTACCTCCACACGCTCGCGTTCGTCTGGCTGATCCAGTTCGGCGTCTGGCCGTTGGTCTCGCTCAACCTCGCGTTCGGCCGGTACGTCGCCGCGCCCGACGCCTGGATCTACTACTGGGGCGTGATCGGCACGCACCTGTTGTTCGTCGGGCTCGCGCTGCTGTTCCCCGCGTTCGGCCGCACGACGCGCGGGGCGCTCGCGGCGGCGCTGGCGCTCGGCGTCGTCAACGTCGTCGTCGACTACGGGTTCGGCTACCACCCGCCGCTGTTGTACGAGCCGGGCGCGCTGCTCGCGGGCGCGACGCTCGCCATCGCGGTCGGCTCCGTCGCGCTCGCGTCGCGCTCGTTCCGGCGGCTGGGAGAGGACACGGACTGAGAGGTTCGAACGCCCCCTGAAGCCAAATGGGTTGGCGCCGATCGACCGACATGGCCGGCGAATACGACAAGCTGGTACGAGACGAGATCCCGGGGATCATCGAGGCGGACGGGGAGCGGCCGCGGACGCACGTCGCCGACGAGGACGAGTTCGCGGATCGCCTCGCCGAGAAGTTAGCCGAGGAGACGGCGGAGTACCGGGAGAGCCGCGACCCGGAGGAACTGGCCGACGTGTTGGAGGTCGTCCACGCGCTCCGCGAACTCGACGGGCTCACGGCCGAGCAACTGGAGGAACTCCGGTCCGAGAAGGCCGAGCGACGCGGACGATTCGACGACCGGATCGTTCTCGAACGGGTTACGGAGTAACCTCCCCGAACTGGTTTCGCCGCCGACGGGCGCGACTGGCTTCGAACCTCAGTCACTCCGCTCGCAGATAGCGGGCGCGGCGGGATCCACGTGAGCGAGCGAAGCGAGCGTGGAGCCAGTCGCGCCCGTTCCCTCACTACGTTCGGTCACGGGCGCGACGGGATTCGAACCCGGTGGCGAGACTCACTTTGTTCGTCTCGCGTGGTTCGAATCCTCGGCCCGCTACTGCTCACTTCGTTCGCAGGTAGCGGGCACGGCGGGATTCGAACCCGCGATCGAGAGGTTAGGAACCTCTCGCCCTGTCCGCTAGGCCACGCGCCCAGAAGGGGTGAAGAAAACGGGACGGCGGAGATCGGTCGGCGGCGGGGCGGCTTACGCGCTGGTTTCCTTGTCGGTCTCGGTCTCGAGGTCGTCGAGGTCGTCGTCCTCGTCGTCGAGCGTCGAGTCCGCCGTCTCGCTCTCCTGCATGTCTTTCAGTTCCTCTTCGACCTGTTCGCGGCCCTTCTTGAACTCTCCCATCGCCTGGCCGGTCGACCGAGCGAGCTTCGGAATCTTGTTCGCCCCGAACAGCAGGACCAACACGAGCAGGATGATGAGGAGCTCCGGCCCCGCCGGAATGCCGCCGATCAGTGGTGTCGCAGTTACCATGTCTGTCTCGCAGTAACCCTGTGGCGATTATAGTCTTTTTGCCTCGCCGGATCGCCGCGGTCGGCGCGCGAGCCGACCGAGTCAGTCCGGTCGATCGAGGTGTGCGAAGTACCACTCACCGTCGTAGCGGACGAGCGGGGCGACGCCCTCGTCCGTCGAGAGCGCGTCGATGACGGCCGCGAACGCGTCCGAGTGCGGCGCGACCTCCGCGTACTCCGACTCGATCGTCGCGTCGAGGATCGCACGCTGGTCCGGGGTCAGGCCCTCGACGGATCGGCCGCGCGCCTCCCCGACTGCGCGGCGGAAGCCCCCCTGCGACGAGGCGACGCGGTCGGCGCGAACGGCGACGGTCGGGATCTCGGCCGACCGCTCTCCGTCGAACGCGAACCGGAGCAGTTCGCCGTCCCACTCGACCCGCTGCCCGTCGTTCCCCGGGACGAACCGCGAGCGCTCCCGTCGCTCGGCGGACGCGTACGCGAAGGTGACCTCGAACGGCGGATAATGCGGTGCGTGGACGAGCGACGCGTTCCCGATCGCGTCGCGGACGGCGTCGCGGTCGTGCTCCGGGAGGTCCGCGAAGGGGACGCTCGACGGCGGACCGAGGAGGAAGGAGTCGACGGAGTCGACGGCGACCGTGTACGCGTAGCCCGTCGCCGGGACGGAGTGGACCGTCTCGGTCCGGACGCGGTAGTACTCGGCGTCGTCGGTGACGACGTACGGCGCCGAGACGCCCGGCGCGTAGTAGCCGCTGACGGTCGCCTCACCGCCGTCGACCGCGGTCCGGACGGCCGCCCGTCCGGCGTGGTCGACGGCGTCGACAGGGGTGCTGAACTCGTTCGAGACGCCCACGGGCGACGCCTCGTCGAGCCGAAGCGCCGTCTCCTGGCGGGCGCCGTCTCCGGAGTCGTCCGCGAGACACCCGGACAGCGCCGTCAGCGAGGCGGTCGCCGCGAACAGTGCCATCCGTCGGCGGGTCGGGCGGCGTGGAGGGCCTGACATGCGCGAGCGTTCGTCGGCGGCGCACTTGATTCCCCCCAACGCCGACCGCGCCGCCGTCCGTCGTTCGGTGACGCGGTTCGGAGGATCGGGGTTCCGGCCGGGCTCCGCCGCCGAAACGGTGATACGCTCGGCCGACGACGATCCGATATGCCAGACATCGGCGACGACGCGCCCGGCTTCACCGGATCGCTCGTGGACGGCGACATCGCGCCGTTCGACCTCTCCGACCGCCTCGGCGACGAGCCGGTCGTGCTCGCCTTCTTCCCCGCCGCCTTCTCGAACACCTGTACCGACGAGATGGAGGCGCTGCGCGACGAGTTCGACCGCGACGACTGTACCCTGTTCGGCGTGAGCACCGATCTGCCACACGCGCTCGGGGCGTACCGCGCGCAGTACGACCTCCCGTTCGCCTTGGTCGGCGACCCCGACCACCGCGCGATCGAGGCGTACGACGTGATCGAGGAGTTCGAACACTACGGCGTGGAGACGGTCGCGCAGCGCGCCGTCTTCGTGATCGACGCCGACGGCGTCGTGACCTACCGCTGGCTCGCGGACGACGCCGGGCAGGAGCCGGACTACGACGCGGTCGAGGAGGCGGTCGCGGACGCGACCGCCTGAGGCGCTCGCCGGACGGATCGCCGTGGGACCGGTCGCGCTCAGGCCGGGTCGCGGAGCGCGTCGAGGGCCTCTGGGTTCTCCATCGACGAGAGGTCCCCCGGATCCTCGCCGACGTACACCGACTCGATCGCGCGCCGGATGATCTTCCCGGACTGCGTCTTGGGGAACGCGTCGACGAACAGCAGCTCGCGCGGCCGGAAGGGCTTGCCGTGTTCCTCGCCGACCAGGGCCCGCAGCTCCTCGCGAAGGTCGTCGCCCGGCTCGACGCCCGGTTCGAGGACGACGTACGCGACGACCGCGGTCCCGGTGGTGTCGTCGGGGACGCCGACCGCGGCCGCCTGGTTGACGGCGTCGTGGTCGATGAGGACGCCCTCGATCTCCGCCGGCCCGACCTTCCGGCCCGCGACGTTGAGGGCGTCGTCGGCGCGGCCGTGGAGGAACCAGAAGCCGTCCTCGTCCTTCTGCGCGAAGTCGCCGTGGTCCCACAGGTCGTCCCACGTCGACCAGTACTCGTCGAGGTAGCGCTCGTCGCCCGACCAGAGCGACTTCGTCATCGACGGGCAGGAGTCGCGCGCGACGAGGTAGCCGCGCTCGCCCGACTCCGTCACCGACTCGCCCGTCTCGTCGACGATGTCGACGTCCATCCCGAGCCCGGGGCCGCCGAGCGTACAGGGCTTCAGCGGCTGGTTCGGCATCGGCATCAGGAAGCAGCCGCAGATCTCCGTCCCGCCGGAGATGTTGATGATCGGGCAGTCGCCGCCGCCGACCGCGTCGTAGAACCAGCGCCACGACTCGGGGTCCCACGGCTCGCCCGTCGAGCCGAGGATCCGGAGCGAGGAGAGGTCGTGGTCTTCGACCCACTCATCTCCTTGCTTGCGGAGCGCGCGGATCGCGGTCGGGGAGATGCCGAACTGCGTGATTCCGTGCCGGTCGATCAGCTCCCAGAAGCGGTCCGGCTCGGGGTGGTCCGGCGCGCCCTCGTACATCACCACCGTCCCGCCGAACGCGTGGTTGCCGATCAGCGTCCACGGACCCATCATCCAGCCGATGTCGGAGACCCAGAAGAACCGGTCGGCGGGCTTCTGGTCGAAGCCGAAGTGGATCTCCTTCGCGCACTGCGTGAGGACGCCCGCGTGGGTGTGGACGATCCCCTTGGGCTCGCCGGTGGTCCCCGAGGAGTACAGCAGCATGGACTCCTGGTCGCTCGGCAGGTGTTTGGTCTCGTAGTCGGCCGGCTGCGAGCCGACCGCCTCGTCCCACGTCCGGTCGCGATCGCCGTCCCAGGGGACGGGGTCTGCGTCGGCGCCGTCGCTCGGGTCGGCCTCGCCGCCGCCGTCGTCGCCGCCCCCGGCGGGCGTCGCCCCGAGCCGGTCGTACACGACCACCTCCTCGACGTGGCCGGCGTCCGCGATCGCCTCGTCCGCGGTCGCCTTCAGCCGGACCTCGTCCCCCCGGCGGTAGAAGCCGTCGCCGGTGAAGAGTACCGAGGGCTCCGCGTCGTCGATCCGCGTCGCGGTCGCCTCGCGGCCGAACCCGGAGAAGATCGGCACCGCGATCGCGCCGACCTTCAGGCAGCCGTAGAGGATCGCGACGACCTCCGGCACCATCGGCATGTACAGCCCGACCGTGTCGCCGGTCTCGATCCCGGCCTCCGTCAGGTAGTTGGCGACGCGATCTGTCTGTCGTCGGAGCTCGTGGAAGGTGACCTCGCGGACGTCGCCCGGTTCGCCCTCCCAGATCAGCGCGACCCGGTTCCGGTTCGGCGAGTCGACGGCTGCGTGGCGGTCGACGACGTTGTGCGCGACGTTGATCTCGCCGCCCGGGTACCAGTCGGAGAACTGCGGGCCGTCGGCGTCGTCACCGGACTGCGTCCGGTTGCCCGCGGAGCGTCGCTCCGCGCTGTCCCGGACCGCCTCGTAGTCCGTGTAAAACTCGATGTCGAGGTAGTCGACGATCTCGTCCCAGAACCAGTCGACGCCGGACGCGGGCTCGCCGTCGACCGTCGATGTGGTGCGCTCGATCAGTTCCTCGTAGTCGTCGATCCCGTACTCGCGCATGAACGCGGCGACGTTCGTCGACTCGGCGAACGCCTCGCTCGGTTCGTGTACGACCTCGTCTATCCCCTCGTACTCGTCCATCTCGGCCGGTGATTTTCGCGGCGACAGTAAGTAATTTTCCTGAGAGACCTACCGGGGGTCGACGCACTCGCCCGCGACCGCGACGGTCTCGGCGTCGACCGTCACCCGCCCGTCGTACAACGCGCAGGTGCCCGCGTCCCACGCGAGCCGTCCCTCCCAGTCGGCGCCCGTCACCGCGACCTCGTGGCGCCCCGTCGCGCCGACGGTGACCTCGAACGCCCGGGCGACGCCGGCGTCGACGCGGTCGGACGTCTCCTCGTACGTCGTTCCGTCGTCGCCCGTGACGGTCACCTCCACGTCGACGGGGGCGTCGCCGTCGTTGCGGACCGTCAGGTCGAGGCGGCTCGGGTCGGGGTCGGAGCCGAGACAGCCGGCGGCCGCGACGGCGACCGTTCCGGCGCTCGCGGTGAGGAGCGTGCGTCGTTTCATGCCGGTCGCTCGTCGCGTCGGAACTTCAACCCCGCACACGCGACTCGCGGTCGTCGACGCCGTCGAGGATCGGGCCGTCGGGGACGGCTACGCCGAGTCGTCCGTCTCGGCGGCCTCGTCTCCGTCCGGGGCGGCGTGGACCGACTCGGGGACGATGTCGACGGAGGCGACCTCGTCGTCGGGTTCGAGGTTCATCACGATGACACCCTTCGTGTTGCGGCTCACCGTGGATATCTCCTCGACGCGGGTCCGCATGATCTGGCCGTCGGCGCTCATCGCGACGAGGTGGTCGCCGTGGGTGACCGCCTCGATGGCGACGGCCTCGCCGTTGCGGTCGCCGGTCTTGATGTCGACGAGCCCCTTCCCGTTCCGCGACTGCGGGCGGTACTCGTCGAGGTCCGAGCGCTTCCCGTAGCCGTTCTCGGTGACCGTGAGCACCCAGTTGTGGTACGCGTCGTCGATGGCGGCGACGCCGGCGACGGCGTCGTCCTCGCGGAGGTCGATCCCGATCACGCCGCGGGCCGTGCGACCCATCGCGCGGGCGTCCGACTCGTCGAAGCGGATCGCCATCCCGTGCCGGCTGCCGATGACGATGTCGCGGTCGCCGTCGGTCACTTCCACGTCGACGAGCTCGTCGCCGTCCTCCAGCCGGATCGCGCGGATCCCGGTCGACCGGATGTTGCCGAACTCGTCGACCGCGGTCCGCTTGACGTAGCCGTCGCGGGTGACCATGGTGAGGAACTCGTCGTCGTCGAGGTCATCGGTGTTGACCACCGACTCGATCTCCTCGCCGTCGTCGAGGTCGAGGAGGTTGACCGCGGACTTCCCGCGCGCCGTGCGTGACATCTCCGGGATCTCGTAGGTCTTCAGCTCGTAGATCTGCCCGTGGTTCGTGAACACGAGGAGGTAGTCGTGGGAGTTGGCCGCGAACACGGAGGAGACGCGGTCGCCCTCCTTGAGTCCGGTGCCGATGATCCCCTTGCCGCCGCGGTTCTGCGCGCGGAACTCGTCGAGCGGCATCCGCTTGATGTAGTCGTCCTCGCTCATCACGACGACGCACTCCTCCTCGGGGATGAGGTCCTCGTGGGTCACGTCCCCGACGTCCTCGATGAAGCTCGTGCGGCGCTCGTCGTCGTACTCCGCTTTGATTTCTCGGAGCTCGTCGACGATCACCTGGTCGAGCTCGTCGGGGTCAGAGAGGATGGTCTCCAGCCGCTCGATCCGCGCGTTCACCTCCTCGTACTCCTCCTCGATCTCGGCCGTCTCCATCGAGGTGAGCGAGCCGAGCTGCATCCGGACGATGTGGGCCGCCTGCGCCTCGGTGAAGTCGAACGTCGACTCCAGCGCGGCCTTCGCGGCGTCGCGGTCGTCGGAGTCCTGGATCGTCTCGACGACGCTGTCGACGTTGTCGAGCGCCTTCAGGCGCCCTTCGAGGATGTGCGCTCGGTCCTCGCGCTCCGCGAGCTCGTGCTCGGAGCGCCGCCGGACCACTTCGCGGCGGTGGTCGACGTAGTGTTCGAGCGTCTGCTTGAGGTCTAACACCTGCGGCGAGCCGTCGACTAAGGCGAGGTTGATGACGCCGAACGTCCGCTCGAGGTGGCTCTCGAGCAGCTGGTTCTTGACGACCTCGGCCATCGCGTCGCGCTTGAGCTCGACGACGATCCGGATCCCGTCGCGGTCGGACTCGTCGCGGAGGTCGCGGATCCCCTCGATCGCGCCCTCGTTGACGTCCTCCGCGATCCGCTCGACGAGCCGCGACTTGTTCTGCTGGAAGGGGAGTTCCGAGATGACGATCCGGCCCTCCTCCTCCATCACTTCGAACTCGGCGCGGACGCGAACCCGTCCGCGACCCGTTTTGTACGCCTTGTGGACCGCGTTCCGGCCGACGATGTTCGCGCCGGTCGGGAAGTCCGGCCCCTTGACGTGTTCCATCAGGTCTTCGACGGTCGCGTCCGGGGTCTGAATGAGCTCGACGGTGGCGTCTATCACCTCGCCGAGGTTGTGCGGCGGGACGTTCGTCGACATCCCGACGGCGATGCCCGACGAACCGTTGACGAGCAGGTTGGGGAACGCCGCGGGCAACACCTCCGGCTCCTCCAGGCGATCGTCGTAGTTCGCCTGGAAGTCGACGGTGTCGCGCTCGATGTCGGCCATGAGCTCCTCCGCGATGGGGGCCATCCGGGCCTCCGTGTACCGCATCGCGGCCGGCGGGTCGCCGTCGACGGAACCGAAGTTCCCCTGCCCGTCGACGAGCGGGTAGCGCATCGAGAAGTCCTGCGCCATCCGCGCGAGCGTGTCGTAGATGGCGCTGTCGCCGTGCGGGTGGTAGTCACCCATCGTCTCGCCGACGACTGACGAGGACTTGCGGTGCGCGGAGTTGCTCGTCACGCCCGCCTCGTTCATCGCGAAGAGGATGCGGCGGTGGACGGGTTTGAGCCCGTCTCGCACGTCCGGGAGCGCGCGGCCCGCGATGACCGACATCGCGTAGTCGATGTACGACTGCTCCATCTCGTCCTCGATGCGGGCGTTCGTCACCTGCGCGGCGCGCACGTCGCCCGGGTCGGCGTCCGGCGTCTCCGAGCTCATATGTCCACCCACTCCGCGTCGGTCGCGTGCTCCTTGATGAACTGTTTCCGCGGCTCGACCGCGTCACCCATCAGCACGTTGAACATCCGGTCGGCGGCGGCCGCGTCGTCGATGTTGATCCGCTTGAGGCGGCGGTTCTCCGGGTCCATCGTGGTGTCCCACAGCTGCTCGGGGTTCATCTCGCCGAGGCCCTTGAACCGCTGGACCTGGGTGGGGTTACCGTCGCACTCCTCCTCGACGATGCGGTCGCGTTCTTCCTCGGTCATCGCGTCGTACGTCTCGCCGCGGTAGCGGACGCGATAGAGGGGCGGCTGGGCCGCGTACACGTAGCCGGCCTCCAAGAGGGGCTTCATGTGGCGGTAGAGGAGCGTGAGAAGGAGCGTTCTGATGTGGGCTCCGTCGACATCCGCATCCGTCATGAGAATTATTTTATTATATCTGACATCTTCGATGTCGAATTCTTCTCCGATCCCCGCACCGATCGCGGTGATCAGCGCGCGGATCTCGTCGTTCTCCAAGATGCGGTCGAGGCGGTGTTTCTCGACGTTGAGGATCTTCCCCTTCAGCGGGAGGATCGCCTGATTCTCGCGGTTGCGGCCCTGTTTTGCCGAGCCGCCCGCGGAGTCGCCCTCGACGACGAACAGCTCCGCCTCGGTGGGGTCGCGGGTCTGGCAGTCCGCCAGCTTGCCGGGGAGCGCGGTCGACTCCAGCGCCGACTTCCGGCGGGTGAGCTCCTCGGCCTTCTTCGCGGCCTTCCGCGCTCTGGCGGCCTCGGCGGCCTTATGGACGACCTTCTCGGCGGTGTCCGGATTCTCCTCGAAGAAGGTGCCGAGCTTCTCGTGGGTGGCGGACTCGACCACGCCGCGGACCTCGCTGTTGCCGAGCTTCGTCTTCGTCTGCCCCTCGAACTGCGGGTCGGGGTGTTTCACCGAGACGACGGCCGTGAGCCCCTCACGGACGTCCTCGCCCTTGAGGTTGGCGTCGAGGTCGTCGACGAGTCCGTGCTCGTTGGCGTAGTCGTTGACCGTCCGGGTGAGGGCGGTCTTGAACCCGGTGAGGTGGGTGCCGCCCTCCCGGGTGTTGATGTTGTTCGCGAACGCGTGGACGGAGCCCTGGAGCTCCTCGGTCGCCTGCATCGCGACCTCGACGTGGACGCCGTCGGTCTCGTCCTCGAAGTAGATGACCTCCTCGTGGATCGGCGAGCGCGTCTCGTTGAGGTACGCGACGAACTCCCGGATGCCGCCGTCGTACTTGAACGTCTCCTCGGTGTCGTCGCGGTCGTCGACAAGGCGGATCTCGACGCCGGAGTTGAGGAACGCCAGCTCGCGGAGCCGGTTCGCGAGCGTCGAGGTCTGGAACTCGGTCGTCTCGAATATCTCCTCGTCGGGCCAGAAACGGATCTCCGTCCCGGTCGACTCGTCCGGTCCCATATCGCGGACGCGCTCGAATCCGTCCTCGGCCGGTTCGCCCCGTGCGAACTCGTGACGGAAGACGCCGCCGTCGCGTCTGACCTCGACCTCCAGCCGCTCGGAGAGCGCGTTGACGACGCTGACGCCGACGCCGTGGAGGCCGCCGGAGACCTGGTACGACTTGGAGTCGAACTTCCCGCCGGCGTGGAGGACGGTCAGGATGACCTCCAGCGCGGGCCGGTCGTACTCCTCGTGGGTGTCGACCGGAATTCCCCGCCCGTCGTCGCTGACGGAGACGGAACCGTCGTCGCGGATCCGCACCTCGATCTCCTCGCAGTGGCCCGCGAGGGCCTCGTCGATGGAGTTGTCGACGACCTCGTAGACGAGGTGGTGGAGCCCTCGACCGTCCGTGGACCCGATGTACATCGCCGGTCGCTTACGGACGGCCTGTAGGCCTTCGAGGACCTGTATTTGGCCGGCTCCGTATTCGCTCTGCTCTGACATAGGAACTTACCGTCGCTAATCGCCGTCGGGTTATAAAGCCGGCGCACGCGCGCGGGCGTGAGAGAGACGCCAGCGACGCAGATTCGCCACGCGGTCCGGCCCCGGTCCGGACCACGACGGCGGTGTGACGGCACGTCCCACAGCTACAAACCGACGCCGCGCGTATCGCCCTCCGATGCTACCGATCGCGGACTCCTTCGAACACGTTCACCGCGGCTGCGAGATCCGGTACGGTCGAGGCCGGATCGCCGACCTCGGCGGCTGGCTCGGCGACCGCGGCCTCGACGACGCGCTCGTCGTCTGCGGTTCGAACACGGGCGCGAACGACGCGCTGATGGACCCGGTTCGAGAGGGCCTCGGCGACCGGCTCGCCGGCGTCTTCGACGGGACCTCCCCCGACAAGCGGATCGAGACCGCGTACGACCTGCTCGACGCGAGAGCCGAGGTCGGCGCGGACGTCCTCGTCGCGGTCGGCGGCGGCGCCAGCCTCGACATCGCGCGGCAGGCGACGCTGCTCGCGGCCGACGGCCGCGACCTCGGCGAGCTCCGCGCCGACGCGGAGGACGGGCCGGACGCGCTCGGCGACCTCGCCCCCGGGAGCGACCCGGCGCTCCCGTCCGTCGTCGTGCCGACGACGTTCGCGGGCGCGGACGTCTCCACCGGCGGGTCGCTGGAGGTCTTCTCGGCCGACGAGTCCCCGACCGGCCAGCCGGTGAACGTCAGCGGGAGCGGCGCGTGGCCGCTCGCGGACGTGGCGGACCCGGCGCTGTTCGAGACGACGCCGACCTCGGTGCTGGCCGGATCGGCGATGAACGGCTTCGACAAGGGGATCGAGACGCCCTACGCCCGCGACGCCGACCCGATGAGCGACGCGGCCGCTGTCCACGGGCTCCGGCTCCTCTCCGACGCGCTCCCGCGCGTGGCCGGCGACCGGCCGGGCGGCGAGGCGGCGACAGACCGCGCGGTCGTGGGGGCGTTGCTGGTCCAGCTCGACCGGAAGATATCGGTGATCCACGCGTTCGGCCACGGATTCGCCCGGCGCTACGACGTTCAGCAGGGCGCGATCCACGCGGTCGTCGCGCCCCACGCGCTGGCGTACCTCTTCGACGAGGTCGACGCGAGCCGCCGGGCGCTCGCGGCCGGCCTCGGTGTCCGGACCGACGGCCGCGACGACGACGCGATCGCCGAGGACGTCGTCGAGGCGGTCGCGGAGGTCCGCGACGCGCTCGACGTGCCGAGCCGGCTCCGGGACCTCCCCGAGACCGACGAGGCCGACCTGCCGGCGGTCGCCGAGTTCGTCGCCGAGGACCCGCCGATGGAGCGCGCGCCGGCCGACCTCGACGCGACCCCGGAGGGGATCCTCGGCGTGTTGCGCGCGGCTTGGTAGGCGCCGATCCGGCGGGCGACACCGCCCGCGCGCCGCCCTACGACTCGGCGGCGTACGTCTCCAGCGCGGTCAGCGTCTCGCCGTCCGAATCGAACGCGTCGACGAACGCGAACAGCTCCTCGCCGTCGGCGTCGAGCAGTCGGCCGCGGACCGCCACGCCGGGACCGGACGGGTAGACGCGGTCGACGACGTGCGTGGTGTCGGTGTTCGGCCGCTCGTCGCGCATGAACGCGACGAAGCGGTCGCGTCCCTCGAACGTTCGGTCGGGGCGTCGCTGAACGAAATCCGGGTCGAGCAGCGATCGCAGCCGATCGTACTCGCCCGCGTCGAGCGCGTCGTAGTAGGCCCGGGCGAGGGCGGTGGGGTCGGAATCCGCGAGCGGCGCCGCTTCCTCCTCTCCGCCCTCACGCCGCGAGGGCATCGAACTCCTCGGCGGAGGTCCGGGTCCCCTTTGAGATGATCACGTCGCCGCCCCGGAGCGTGGTGTCGATGTCGGGCCCGACCAGCCACTCGTCGTCCGAGCGCCGGATCGCGAGGACGCTCGTCGAGATGTCGGTCGCGGGCACGCCGTCGACGACCGCGGTCCCGTCGAGGTCGCTCCCCGCGGCGACCTCGGTGCGGGTGATTATTTCGTCGGACTCCTGGACCGCCATCTCCACGACCGGGTGGACGTCGAGGTCGCGGCGGACCCCCTCGGTGATCGCGAGCGCGGCGTCGGAGATCTCCTCGGTCGCGACGCCGAGGTGGATGAGTCCGCGCAGCGACACCGGGTCGTCGGCCTCGGCCGCCGCCCGGAGCGTCCACGCCTCGAAGCGCGACTGGAGCGCGTCGACCTCGATCTCCAGGTTGCTCACTTCCTCGGCCAGCTCCTCGTTGTCGAAGAGGACCGAGCCGTACGCCAGGTCGACGGCGAGCTCCGAGAGGTTCTTCATCAACACGATCGAGTCGACCGCGCGTTCGAGGTCGTCGATCGCGGGCTCGGGCGACGGCGCCGGCTCGAACGGCTCGCCGCTCAGTTCGGGGTACACGTCGGCCACGCCCCCTTCGGGCCCGCGCAACAGCGTCACGTCGCCCGCCTCCAGCCGGGTCGTCGGTCCGGGGTTGAGGATCCAGTCCTCGTCGCGGCGGACCGCGATGACGCGGACGCCAGTCTTCGATTCGAGGTCGATCGCCTTCAGCGTCCGACCGGCGTACGCGGACTCGTCCGCGACCGTCCCCCGGACGAGCGTCTCGACGCCCTCGGAGAGCGCGCTCCGCATCGCGCTCGGGATCCCGATCTCCTCGGTGACGATCTTGGCGATGTCGCCCGCGGCGTCCGCGACCTTCTCCGCGGCGGCGATGACGCCGAGGACGGGGGCGAGCGTCTCCGCCTCGCCGGGGTTCCGCGCCGCGAGCATCAGGCTCATCCGGGCGCGCATCTGGAGCGCGTCCATCCGGTGTTCCAGCTCGACGACCTCGTGCGCGACCGTCGGGCTCCCGTGGAGGACCGCCGAGTACGACAGGTCGATCAGCAGCTCCGCCGTGTCCTTCATCTCGACGAGCAGGTCCTTGACGCTCGTCGGCTCGTAGCGGACCGTGCGCCCGTCGAAGCGTCCCATGTGACTCCGTCTCCGGCACCGAGTAAAAGGCTTGTTGCGGGGACGGCGCGCGGGCGAGCGGGGTTTGTTGCGAGAACGGCGCGCGGGCGAGCGGGCCGAGTCAGAGCGCGTCGCCCGCGACGTAGCCGGGGTCGCTCCCCGACGCTTCCGGGTCGCCGTCGACGGGCGCCGCGAGGCCGACGAGCGCGAGCCAGCCGAGCAGCCGAGACGCGCGCTCACGCCACGCGGTCTCCCAGTCGGGGTTCCGAGCTCTGTCGTGACGGGGGACCGCGTCGCGAGTGGCCGCGAAGAGGTCGGCGGCGGTCAGGGGGTCGCCGGGCGAGGCCTCGTCGAGCGCCGCGAGCGCCTCCGGGACGAACAGGACCCCTTCCTCGAGTCCCGCGCGGACGCGCTCCCGGGTCGGCTCGGCGTCGGCCCGGACGAACCCCCGGGAGGTCTCCTCGACGAGGCCGAGCGCGCGCAGGAACGCGAGCCAGTCGTTTGCGGTCCGGCGGTCGGGGAGGTCACAGCGCCGACGGAGTCGAGCGCAACAGTCGTCTGTGTCGCCGGGGACGAGCGGGACCGCGCGCTGGTACTCGCGGAGCGCGTCGAGGTCCGACGGCGGTTCGGGGACTGGTTTGAGTCGCACGGGATTCGGGGCGTAGCCGGTGGAGTGAGAGGTCGAGCGGTCGGCTCAGCGGTAGCCGAACGACTCCGCGAGCAGTTCCTCGTTCGTCTCGCCCACCGTGTAGACGGGGCCGTCGACGACATCGACGGTGACTTGCGCCGGGGCGAACACGCTCTCGGGCACGTCGTAGAAGTCCCAGTCGGCGTCCTCGAACACCTCGACGAAGGGGGTCCCGTACTCCTCGTCCGCGGTCGAGACTATCTCGTCGAAGCGGTCGTCGTCGCGGGCGACCTGGAGGTGGACCTCGCCGCCGTACGCCAGCGCGTCGTTCGTCCGCCCCATCGCCTCGGCCTCGTCTCGGGTCGCGGGCGCGAGCGGTGCGGACCCGGAGGCGTGGAGCACGTCGGTGGGCTCGTAGCCGACCTCCAGCAGGCGGAAGACGGCGAGTTCGGCGGCGCGGGCCGCGGTGGTGACGGAGCCGGCGGTCGAGCCGGTGGCGAACGTCGGGAGGAACACGCCGTCGGCGTCGACCTCGGCCATCTCCGCGACCTGCTCGGCCACCGCCTCGTCGGGCAGCGTCGTCGACTCGACGGCCAGCGTGGCGAACTCGGAGGAGTCGTAGTAGCCGACGCGCTCGAACTCGGTTTCGCGGCCGACGAGCGCGCGGGCCGGCCCGGAGCCGAGCCCCTCGAAGCCGCCCTCGGTCGTCAGCTCCCAGCCGGCCTTCTGCGAGCAGAGTAACGCGATCGCGGGGTGGTCGGTCGACAGCTCGACGTGCTGGCGCGGCGCGCCGGCGAGCTCGCCCATCCGGGTCTGGAGGTTCGCCAGCCCGGCCGTCTGGATCTCCGCGAGCAGCAGGCCAGCTTCGACCCCGCCGGCCGCGTCGACCCCGAAGTCGACGACGGTGGCGCCGTTGTCCAGCTCGTAGCCGACGACGTCCAGCTCGCCGGCGAAGTCGAGCGCCTCGTCGACCAGCTCGATCGCGGTCCGGTTGATGCTCTCCATGTCCGGGCCTACTCGCTCCCCGTTTAAGGGGTTTGGCTGTTCGGCTCAGGGACGCTCGGGAATCAGCCGAACCCGATCAGTCACGGGAGACGCGGTGGCGCGTGCCTGCGAGCGGCCGCCCTCGACGGCGGCGACCGGGGCTTTGGAGGAGTTCACCGTCGACCGCCGGTCAATCAGGTATCAGCGAGCGTCCGGGGCGTTCCCGGTGTCGGACTCGATTCGTAAATCGCCCACCGCGCAGTCACCAGAAGCCGCCGTCGGAGTCGCTCGGACCGCCGGCCTCGCCCGGACCGGTCGGACCGCGCGGCCCGCTCGGCCGCGGGTCGGGGTTGATCTCGACCGGTTCCGACTCCGCTTTCGGATCGATCTCGCGCCCCTCCGCGTAGCGGACGAACGAGAGGTAGAACGGCTCGCCGCAGCCGACGCCGTCCGCGTCCGGTTCCCGGTACGGCTCGTCGCCGCCCACGTCGGTGCCGCGGACGCCGTCGTGCGGGTCCCAGTCGACGCCGTCGCTCTCCCCGCAGACGAACCGGACGCCGTCCGGCTCGACCGCGTCGCCGCCTTCGCCGCCGTCCTCACTCCCACCGCCCTCCTCGGCGTCGAACGGCTCCGTCGGCGCGACGTACGTCCATCCCTCCAGCGGGTACGGCGTCACCGACTTGTCCGCGAGGTACCCCTCGCGTTCGAGCGCGACGAGCGTCCCGCAGTGCGGACAGTAGTACGTGACCGGGTAGCTCATACCCCTCGTAGGAGATCGATCGATAAACAGCCGTCGCCGCCGCGTCAGGTATTTGATCGTCCGAGGCGACGATCCGATATCTCACCGGACACCTCTGGAGACGGCTCAGACGGATCGGACGGCCCCGCCGAACTCGTCACCCGACGACGGGTCCTCTACGGCGTCGCGGGCGGCGTCGGGCTCCTCGGCGGCGGCGGCCTCTACGTCGCGAACGCGCTCGACGGCGACTTCGGCGGGTACGAGGCGCCCGAGACGCAGCCGATGGTATCGACCCGCGGGCGCCTCGACGACGGCGATCCGACGGAGCGGTCGGGCTCGTGGGCGTTCGGCGGGGCCGACTCCGTGGTCCTGTTCGTTCACGGGCTCGGCGCGGACGCCGAGTCGGCTCGGAATCAGGCCTACACCGCGCGGCTGGGACTCGCCGCGGCGACGGGCGAGGCGGCGGCGGGCGAGGCGGCGGCGACGGACGACGGTACCACGGAGAGCGCCCGCCCCGTGGTCGGCTACTCGTGGGCGTCGAACGTCGACTGGGGGCTGGCCAAGGAGACCGCGGACGCCAACGCCGTCCCGCTGGCCGACTGGCTGGCGGCGTGGGCCGACGAGGACGGGCGACCCGTCCACCTGTTCGCGCACTCGCTGGGCGCTCGCGTAACGGGCGCCGCGCTCCGGGAACTCGCGGACCGCGGGCGGACGGACGTCCTCGCGTCGGTCTCGCTGTTCGGCGGCGCGATCCCCGACGAGAGCGCCGGCGTCGGCGGTCGGTACGGGTCCGCGATCGCGACGCTGGACGCGCCCGTCCGCAACTTCCACAGCCGGAACGACCGCGTCCTCGGGTGGGTGTACCGCGCCTCCGACCGGACCCGCGCAGTCGGGCACGGCGGACTCCCGGACGGGGCGACCGCGCCCGACGGCTACGCCGACGTCGACGTCACCGATCTGGTCGCGGACCACTACTCGTACGTCGAGCCGGAGGAGGGATGTCTGCCGCGCGCGGTCGGCCGGCTCGGGTTCGACTAGTCAGCCGGCGCGGCGGATCGCCACGGCGCCTCGCCGCCGGTTCTCCCCCGGAACCCCTTTTACCGGCGCGGTCGACCATTCGGGCATGATCGACGAGACCGTCGCCGAGATCCGGGCGATGCGGACCCACAGCACGTCGGCGGTGGCCGTGAAGGCGACGCGGTCGCTCGCGGACCTGCTCGACCGCGAGTACGTGACCGTCGACGAGTTCGAGCGCGACCTCGAACACAACGCGGGGGTGTTGCGCCGGTCGAACCCCTCCCACGCCGCGCTCCACAACGCGATGCGCGACGTCGAGCGCTCCATCGTCGGCGAGGCGACGAGCGTCGAGGGCGCGAAACAACTGCTCGAGGACGTCATCGCCCGCGTCGTCGACGACATCGAGACGGCGAAGGGCGAGGCGGCCGCCAACGCGGCCGAACACATCGAGGACGGCGACACGCTGCTCGTCCACGACTACTCGACGACGGTGTTGGAGGCCGTCGAGAACGCGGCCCGCGACGGCGCGCACCTCACCGTCTACGTCACCGAGGCGCGCCCGCGGACCCTCGGTCGGAAGACCGCGCGCGTCCTCGCCGGCGTGTCCCGCGTCGAGACGCGGATGGTCGTCGACAGCGCGATGGGGTACGCGCTTCGCGACTGCGACCGCGTTCTGCTCGGCATCACCTGTATCACCGGCGGCACCTACTACAACCGGATCGGCACGTTCCCGCTCGTCGTCACCGCCCGCGAACTCGGCGTCCCCGTCACCGCGGTCGGCTCGGGGGCGAAGACCATCGAGGAGTTCCGCTTCGAAAACGAGTTCCGCGACGCCGTCGAGGTGATGCGCGAGCCGGTCGAGGACGTCGAGATCGAAAATCCCAGCTACGACGCCACCCCGATCGGGATGATCGACACCGTGATCACCGACGACGGCGTCCGAAACTGACGCGAAAGCCGGAACGAATCCCCCTACTCGGACGAAGCGTAGCGAACCAGCGGGAAACGAGCAGCGAACCGGCGCCGAACCGAGCCCGGACGAAAACGCTTTGTGTGTGTACCGTGTTAACAGACCTAATGAGCGTTCACACGGGTTCGACGGCGGTCTTTCAGATCCCCGATCAGGGGGTGACGGTAGCGGGATGTGCGAGCACGTGGTGCGAGCTGTGGGCGGTCGCGACCGAGCCGGGAGTCGTAACGGCGGTCGCGCTCGCCGGCGTTCTCGCCCTCCTCGCGTTCGCGTACGTCCGCGACGCCGAGGCGGCCTGCCGCCGCGAGCGACGCCGCGTCCTCGACGAGCGAGACGCGTTCGAGGCGTTCGCCGACCGGGTGGCTGAGATGGACACCGTCTCGGTCGCGACCGAGCCGGGTCCCACCGGCGTGCCCGCCGGCGCCCTCCGCGGCCTCGGCTCGGCCCGAAACGGGAGCCCTCCGGGCGGCGGCCCGGGCGGGGGCCGGGACGCGACGCTCCGGCGGGTGATGGCCGCGTACGAGGACACCGTGCTGTCGCTGCCGCACTACCGGACCGAGTACGACGAGACGGCCGCGGAGAGTCTCGCGGCCGAACTCGGCCCGGACACGGCGACCGCGCTGGCGACCGACGGCGGGCTGTCGAGCGGCGCGCAGTCCGCGCTCGTCGACCGGAGTCGGCGCGCCGTCGACGCGCGGGACCGACTGGCCGACGCCATCGAGGAGGAGACCGACGAACTGGCCGACCGGGAGACGACGCTGTCGTCGATCGACCGCCGTCGCGGGCGGCTGATCGACCACCTGGACGGAGTCCGATCCGACAGCGAGATCGACGCGGCGATCGACGTCTGGAACCGACTGACGGAGCTCGAAGGCGAGTGCGACGAGCTCGCGGCCGACCGGCAGCGGTCGCTCGACGAGCCGCCGATGACCCCGCGTTTCGACGCCGATCCCGACCGAACGTTCTACGAGTACCTCTACGGTCCCACCGACGGCCCACACTACCCGGTGTTAGCGCAGATCGCGGAGCTCGCCGACCGGATCCGCGCGGACAAAGACGGGGTCGAGGCGCGGATCGCAGACGGCCGCTAGCCCTCCCCCGACTGGAGCACGAACGGCACGTTTTCCCGATACTCCCGTCACGAGCGGTATCGCTCCTGCGCTCGCGCTCGTCGTGGCGGGCGGGCGCACCGCGGCGACGGCGCTCGGGATCCGATCGAGGGACCGATCGGAGAGAAACTCAAAACTACCGGATTGTTTATGACGGTCGGGCGGGACTAGGCGGTATGAGTTGGCAAGCGGCGGAACGGGCGTTCACCGACGACGCCATCGCCCGAGAGACGCTCCCGCGCACCTTCGAACGCACCGCGGAGCGGCACGCGGACCGGATCGCACAGCGATACAAAGGGGGGATCCACGACCGATCGCTGGTTACCGACGGGGTCGTTCCGCAGGCGCCAGCGGGCGAGTACGCCGATCTGACGTACGCCGAGATGCGAGATGTCGTTCGGAACCTCGCCGCGGGGCTCCGTGACCTGGGCGTCGACGGCGACACGAGAGTGGCGATGTACTCGCAGACTCGCATGGAGTGGGCCCAGACCGACTTCGCGGCGCTTGCCGCCGGCGCCGTCGTGACGACGGTGTACGCCTCGTCGTCGCCGAGTCAGCTGCGGTACCTGTTGGCGGACCCGGAGGCGACCGTCGTCGTCGCGGAGGATCGGGAGATGCTCGAGGACGTGCTCGCGGTGCGCGGTGACCTCGACCACGGGCTGAACGCGATCGTGACCCTCGACGACGTCGACACCGACGGTCGCGCCGCCGAGGCCGCCGACGGCGAGGGCGCACTCGACGACGTGTACACCCTCGGCGAGGTCCACGGTCGCGGCGCCGCGGCGTTCGACGAGGCGGCCTACGAGGGGTGGATCGACGCCGCCGAGGTCGACGACCTCGCCAGCCTGATCTACACCTCCGGGACCACCGGGAAACCGAAGGGCGTCCGGCTCACCCACGCGAACTTCCGCGACAACGTCTCGCAGTGTTACCGGCGGTTCGCGGACCGACCGGACCGCGACCCGGACGTGCCGGGGATCTCCGCGGAGACGACCACCCTCTCCTTCCTCCCGCTCGCGCACGTCTTCGAGCGGATGGCCGGCCACTACATGATGTTCGCCGCGGGGGCGACGGTCGCGTACGCGGAGAGCCCCGACACGCTCCGCGAGGACTTCGGACTGGTGCGCCCGACGACGACGACGAGCGTCCCGCGCGTCTACGAGAAGCTGTACGACGCGATCCGCGAGCAGGCGGCCGAGTCGCCGGTCAGAGAACGCGTCTTCGAGTGGGCGGTCGGCGTCGGCCGCGCCCATCACGAGGCCGACGACCCCGGCACGCTGCTCGACGCCAAGCGCGCCGTCGCGGACAGACTGGTTTTCTCGTCGGTCCGGGAGGCGATCGGCGGCAACGTCGACTTCTTCATCTCCGGAGGCGGGTCGCTGTCGGCCGAGCTCTGCGCGCTGTATCACGCGATGGACCTGCCCATTCTGGAGGGGTACGGCCTGACGGAGACGTCTCCGGTCGTCAGCGTCAACCCGCCCGAGGATCCGAAGGTCGGCACCATCGGTCCGCCGGTCGTCGACACGGAGATCGCGATCGACGGCACGGTCGTCGGCGAGGAGGTCGCGGACCTGGCCGGGGACGTCGGCGAACTGCTCGTCCGCGGTCCGCAGGTGACCGACGGCTACTGGAACCGTCCGGACGCGACCGCGGAGGCGTTCGTCGATGCGGACGATCTCCCCGACGACGCCGTGACCGCCGGCACGCCGCCCGACGAGCGCGTCGGATCCGGCGACGTCGACCCGGACGCCGAAGCCGCGGCCACCGAGCCGTGGTTCCGCACCGGCGACATCGTCCAGCTCCGCCCCGACGGCTACGTCGCCTTCCGAGAGCGCGCCAAGCAGCTGCTCGTGCTCTCGACCGGAAAGAACGTCGCCCCCGGCCCGATCGAAGACCGGTTCGCCGCCAACGAGTTCGTCGAGCAGTGCGTCGTGATCGGCGACGGCCGGAAGTTCGTCTCCGCGCTCCTCGTCCCGAACGTCGAGCGGATCGACGCGTGGGCCGACGCCAACGGGATCGACCTCCCGGCGGAGCGGGCGGCGATCTGCCGCGACGACCGCGTCCGCGAGCGGATTCAGGCGGAGGTCGACCGCGTGAACGAGGCGTTCGAGCCCTACGAGCAGATCAAGCAGTTCCGGCTCGTCGAGGAGGAGTTCAGCGAGGAGAACGACCTGCTCACGCCGACGATGAAAAAGAAGCGGCGCAACATCTTGGACCGGTTCGGGGACGAGGTCGAGATGATCTACGAGGAGTGACCCGACCGGTCGGCCGTCACTCGGTCAGACCCGTCAGTCGTCGCCCGGTACCCGACCCGCGTCGTCGGCCCCGGCGGCCTCGGCCGGCGTCCCGTCGACCGGCTCTCCGAACGCGTAGACGGTGTTGTGGCCGGTCACCGCCACCTCCAGGAAGTCCCCCACGTCGACCCCGCGCTCCGTCGCGTTCTGGACGATGATCTGTCGGTACGCGCCGTCGCGGCACTTCACGGAGTCACCGGTTCCCTCCTCGACGACGAGGACCTCGAACCGATCGTCGACCATCGACTCGTACGCCTCGCCGACGACCTCCATCTTCAGCTCCGACATCGCCTTCGAGCGCTCCTTCTTGACGGTCCCGCCGAGCCCCTTCATGTCGGCGGCGTCGGTGCCCGGGCGCTTCGAGAAGCGGGTGACGTTGATCTTCTCGGGGCGGACCTCCGCGAGGAGCTCCATCGACAGCTCGTGGTCGACCTCGTCCTCGGTGGGGAAGCCGACGATGAAGTCGGTCGAGAGCGTCCAGTGGTCGAGCCGGTCGTCGAACGTCTCGACGACCTCGCGGAACTTCTCGACCCGGTGCTGCCGGCGCATGTCCGCGAGCACGTCGTCGGAGCCGGATTGGACGGGAGCGTGAACGAAGTCGTACAGCTCCTCGTTCTCGGCGAACACGTCGGCCAGCTCCTCGTGGATCCCGTGGATGCCGCCGGGGTTCGCCATCCCCAACCGGACCCGGAACTCGCCGTCGATGTCGCAGATCCGGTCGAGGAGCTCCGGGAGCTTTCGGTCGCCGTCGTCCCAGCCGTAGACCCCGGTGTCCTGGCCGGTGACCCGGATCTCCTTCGCGCCGGCGTGGACGAGCGCCCGAGCCTTCTCGACGTTCTCCTCGATCGGCGGGGAGTCGACCCGGCCGGTGGCGAACTTGGTGATACAGTACGAGCAGTTGCTCATACAGCCGCGCGCGATCGGGAGGATCCCGACGACGCCGTCTAACACCGGTTCGGCGTCGGGGGTGACCGTCGGGCACTCGCCGTTGAGCACGTAAGCGGGGACCTCGTCCCAGTGGAGGATCTCGGCGTCGACGTCGGCCCCTTCGAACAGGTCGCCCTGCGCGAGCGCCATACAGCCGGTGACGACGAGTTCGGCGGTCGTCTCCGACAGCTCCTCGGCGCGACGGAGCATGTTCCGCTCCGTCTTTTCGACGACGGTACAGGTGTTGAGGATGGCGACGTCCGCGTCGTCCGGGCCGTCGGCCGGGCGGTGTCCCCCGTCGCGGAGGGCGCGCTCGATCTCCCGGCTCTCGCCCCGGTTCGAGCTACAGCCGTAGGTTTCGATGTGGTACGTCGCCATCGGAGTGCCTCCACTACCGGTCCCGGGGGCAAAAGCGCGACGGATCGGGGCGTCGGCGGGGGGCGGCGGGGCAGCGGGGCGGACCGGGACCGCCTGCGTCAGTCCTCGGCGACCGCGGCGGTCGGCGCGTCGGCCTCGGCGTCGGAGGCCGACTCGGCGGTCGCCTCCGGCTCGCCGGCGCCGTCGCGCTCCGCGGGCGGAACGGCCTGGTAGACGGAGCGGCGGGCGTCGCGGGGACACAGCCCCTCCTCGACGAGCCCGACCTCGGTGAGCTTCTCGACCGCGAACCGGACCGTTCGGGTCGAGAGGCGCGTCTCCTCGGCGAGGCCGGTCTGGTCGAACCGGCCCTCCGCGTCGAGCACGTAGTAGACCAGCTTGGCGCTCGGCGGGAGCGGTTCGAGCAGCTCGCGAGTTCCTTCGTCCATACGTGAGTTACACGGGCGAATCGCGCATAACCGTGGCCCGCCTGTGCGCTCGGAACACACGCCACCCGGGTTTTTATATAGCGTCTTAAATCCCGAACTCGAACCGAGCGCCGTCGTCGCCGTCGATCGAGAGCTCCCAGCCGTGCGCGGCCGCTATCTCCCGCACGATGGCGAGGCCGAACCCCGTTCCCCTCGCCGTGCTCGAACGGCCGTACTCCGTCGCCTCCTCCGGGTCGATGTCGAAGCCGACCCCGTCGTCGGCGACGTAAAATCCGTCCGGGAGCGACCCGACGGAGACCGTGAGTCCCTCGTCGCCCCCGGCCTCGGGCTCCGAGTTGTGCTCGACGCTGTCGCCGGACTCCGTCCGGCTGCTCGTGGAACCGTGTTCCACGCTGTTCGTGAACAGGTTCTCGAGCAGCGTCCGGAGTCGCTCCGGGTCGGCGTCGACCGCGGCCGTCGCCGCCGAGACGTCGAGGGTCGCCTCCGCGGTGTCGACGGTTCGCCACGCGCGCTCGGCGGCCTCGTCGAGCGGGACCGACTCGATCTCGTCGACCGTCCGTCCCTGCCGCGCCAGGGCGAGGAGGTCGTCTATCAGCTGTGCCATCCGATCGTGGGCGTCCCCGACCCGTTCGAGTTCGTCGACGACGGCCGCGTCGTCGGTCAGCGATCGGGCGAGGTCGGTCCGGCCGGACGCGACGTTGAGCGGGTTCCGGAGGTCGTGAGAGACGAGCCCCGCGAACTTCTCCAGGCGGTCGATCTCCCGTTGGAGCGCCGCGTCGCGGTCGCGGAGCTGTTCGGTCCGCTCCGCGTGATCGAGCGCGACGGTGACGTTCGCGGCGAGGACGCGAGCCAACTGAACGTCGGTCTCGTCGAAGAACCCCGGCTCCTCCGAGCTGAGCGGCATGACGCCGTGGTCGGCGAGCGGGACGGCGAGGAGGCTCCGGAGGTCGCCGTACCCGACCGCGGTGTCGACCGCGTCGAGGTCGTCGACGGCGACCGGCTGGCCGGTCTCGAACGCCTCCCAGACGCGCCCGTCGCCCGGACCGAACGCCGGCCGGTCGCCGAAGGCCGCCGTCGCCTCCGCGCTTATCGCCGTGGGGCAGAGGACGTTCGCCTCGGGGTCGTACAGCCGGACCCCGCTGCTCGGGAACTCGAGGATGTCGATCGCCGCGCGGGCGGCCAGCCCCGCGATCTCCTCGCGGTCCTCGCCGCCGAACATCTCGCGGGTCGTCGCGTGGAGCCGACGCAGCGTCCGCTCGACGCGCTTCTGGTCTTCGATGTCGGCGTAGACGCTGTAAATAACCGTCTCGTCCGGCTGCTTGACCGGGATGACGTGGAGGATGAAGTCGCGCATTCCGTCGGCGGTCCGGCGACGCACCTCGAGCCGCGAGGGTTCGTCGCGTTCGAGTACCGCCTCCGGGTCGAGCCGGTCGGCGCCCTCCGGGACCACCTCGCTGCGGACCTCCTCGTACCCGCTGTCGGCGCCGTAGCCGAACGTGTCCTCGAACGCCTCGTTGGTGGCGTCGAGGCGGCGCTCGCCGCCGCCGAGCGCGACGGTACGCACCGCCGGAAGCGGGAGGTCGTGGAACAGGGCGGTCAGCCGGTCGCGCTCCCGGCGGAGCGCGTTCTCCGTCTCGATCTGCTCGACGGCGTTGGCCGCGTGGGCCGCCAGCAGCTCCGCGAACTCGACGTCCCGCTCGTCGAACGCGGCGTAGCCGTTCGAGACGGCCTGTAACACGCCGTGCGAGCCGATCGGGACGCTGATCGCCGACCGGATGTCGTCGGCGACAGGGTCCGCCACCTCCGATCCCCGTCGCCGGTCGGCCCCGGCAGTTGGCCGACCCGGAGACGAGGGGTCCTCCAGCTCGTCCGGGTCCGCGGGGTCGACGCTGAGGTTGTCGACCACCATCGTCTCCCCCTCGGCGACCGTGGTCCCGACGACGCCCTCACCGACATCGAACGCGCGGACCTCCTCCTCGGTGACGCTCTCTGAGAGGACCGCGGGAACGACGCGGTCGCCGCGTCGACGCGCGGTGACGCAGCGGTCGAACTCGAGTATCTCCTCGGTCGCGTCGACGGTGCGTTCGAGCACGGTCGCGATGTCGGTCGCGGACGCCAGTTCCGTCGCGAACTCGTGGATCGCCGTGACCTTCGCGTTCACTTCGCGGAGGTCGCGCTCGGCCCGGCGGCGGCCGAGCGCGTTCGCGACGCTGTTCGCGAGCATCTCGTAGCGGTCACGCCCGGCGCCCTTCTGGAGGTAGTCGGTGACGCCGGCGGAGATGGCCTCGCTCGCGATCTCTTCGCTCCCCTTTCCGGTGAACAGTACGAAGGGGAGTCCGGAGTCGATCTCGCGGACCGATTCGAGTAGTTCGAGCCCGTCGGCCCCCGGCATGTCGAAGTCGCTGACGACGCAGTCGACGCGCCCCTCGCGGACCACGTCGAGCGCCTCGTCCGGCGACAGCCGCGTGACCGTCTCGATGCCGTCCACGAGCCGTTCGACGTGGGTCGCGGCGAGATCGGCCGCGCCCGGCTCGTCGTCGACGAACAGGACGCGACTCGCGGCGCCGTCGGTCGGTCCCGTCACGTCGCCTGCGGCCGCGCCGGCGTCCGGCGGCGGGTCGTCGGGACCTGAGTTCATGTGCGTGTGTTACCCTACCGGTAAGTTTAGCTTTCGCTCCGGCTACCGATATTGAAAACCGAAACCGGGGCGAAACTGACGGTCGAACCGCGGCGACGCCGACCGCGCGGGGCGGCTACAGGAACTCCTCGACGTGGTCTGCGACCTCTTCGGGGGTGTCGCCGACCGGAACGCCCGCGTCGTTGAGCGCGTCGATCTTCGACTGCGCGGTCCCCGTGCCGGAGCCGGAGACGATGGCGCCCGCGTGACCCATGCGCTTGCCCGGCGGGGCCGTTCGCCCGGCGATGAAGCCGGCGACCGGCGTGTCCATGTACTCCCCGATGAACCTCGCGGCCTGCTCCTCGTCTTCCCCGCCGATCTCGCCGCACATCACGACTGCGTCGGTGTCGGGATCGGCCTCGAACGCCTCGAGGGCGTCGACGAAGGAGGTCCCGATGATCGGGTCGCCGCCGATACCGATGGCGGTCGTCTGCCCGATGCCGCGCTCGGTGAGGTTGTCGACGACCTGGTAGGTGAGCGTGCCGGAGCGGGAGACGAGCCCGACGTTCCCCTCGGAGAAGATGTTCCCGGGGAGGATGCCGAGCTTCGCCTCGCCGGGCGTGATGATCCCGGGACAGTTCGGGCCGAGCAGGCGCGTGTCGGTCTCGCCCAGGCGCTTGTTCACTTTCGCCATGTCCTGGGTCGGAATCCCCTCGGTGATCGCGACCGCGAGGTCGAGGTCCGTGTCGAGCGACTCGAAGACGGCGTCCGCGGCGAACGCCGGCGGCACGAACACCACGGAGGCGTCCGCGTCCTCGGCCTCGACGGCCTCGTCGACGGTGTCGTAGACGGGGACGCCGTGGACCTCCTGCCCGCCCTTGCCGGGCACCGCGCCGGCGACGACGTTGGTGCCGTACTCGATCATCTGGCCGGCGTGGAACTTCCCCTCCCCGCCGGTGATCCCCTGGACAACCACCCTGGTGTCGTCGTCGACGAAAATGCTCACGCGAACCACCCCGTGGTGAACGTGAGGTTATCGTTCGTGAACGAGCGACCGTCGGGAGCGAGTGAACGTACGATAGAACTCATTGGGTCACCTCATCCGCGTTCTTCACCGCGCGCTGGACCGCGTCCTCCAGCGTCTTCTCGACCTCGACGAGGTCGGTGTTCAGAATCTCCATCCCCTCCTCGGCGTTCGTGCCGGCGAGCCGGACGACCACCTTCTTCGGGATCTCGTCGAACTGGGCTAGGGCCTCGTTGATCCCCTTGGCGACCTCGTCGCCGCGGGTGATCCCGCCGAAGATGTTGAAGACGACGGCGTCGACGTTGTCGTCGGAGAACACCATGTCGAGCGCCTGCGTGACGCGCTCGGCCTTCGCGCCGCCGCCGATGTCGAGGAAGTTGGCGGGCGCGCCGCCGTAGTAGTCGACCAGGTCGAGCGTCGTCATCACGAGGCCGGCGCCGTTGCCGATAATGCCGACGTTGCCCGAGAGGCGGACGTAGTCGAAGCCGTACTCGCCGGCCTTGCGCTCGAGGTCGTCCTCGTAGGAGGCCTCGGCCATCGCCTCGAGTTCGGGCTGGCGGAACAGCGCGTCCTCGTCGATGTTCATCACGCCGTCCGCGGCGACCACGTCGCGGTCGCTCGTGATCATCACGGGGTTGACCTCGATCTCGGAGGCGTCGTTGGACTCGTAGAGGTCGTACAGCGTCGAGAGGATCGAGGCGACGTCGAGCGCGACGTCGGCGTCGACGCCGGCCTCGTAGACGACCTTGCGGGCCTGGTACGGGTGGAGCCCGAACGCGGGGTCGACGTGTTCGCGGGCGATGGCGTCGGGGTTCTCCTCGGCGACCTCCTCGATGTCGACGCCGCCCTCGGTCGACACCATCAGGACCGGCTTCCCCTCGCCGCGATCCATCGTGACGCCGACGTACAGCTCGTCGACGAAGTCGACGCCGGCCTCGACGAGGACCCGGTCGACCGTGTACCCCTTGAGGTCCATGCCGAGGATCTCGTCGGCGTACCGCGCCGCCTCTTCGCGGTCGGTCGCGATCTTGATCCCGCCGGCCTTGCCGCGGCCGCCCACGTGGACCTGCGCCTTGATCGCGGCCGGGTAGCCGATCTCGTCGACCGCGTCGAGCGCCTCGTCGACGCTCGTCGCGAGCCGGGAGTCCGGAACCGGGATCCCGGCGTCCGCGAAGAGCGACTTCGCTTGATACTCGTGAAGTTTCATCCGTGTTGGATCGGAACCGACACCGGCTTAAATGGTTCCGATTCGGCGCGAAGCGCCGCGTCGCAACGGAAACCGGTCGGGAAGCGATCGGCTCGCTCAGTCGTCGTCGCCGAGGATGACGCGGTGCGTCATCGCCTCGGGGTCGAGGACTTCGTCCGCTTCGGCCTCGGTGAGGTACCCCTCGCTCACGGCGACCTCGCGGACGCTTTTCCCCTCGGCGAGCGCCTTCTTCGCGACCTTGCTCGCCTTGTCGTAGCCGATCGCGGGGTTCAGCGCGGTCGCGAGCGCCATCGACTGCTCGACGCGCTCGCGGGCGAACTCCTCGTTGGCCTCGAGTTTCGCCACGAAGCGCTCTCCGAACGTCGCCGCGACGTTCGAGAGCAGGTCCGCCGACTCGAGGAAGTTGTGCGCGATGACCGGCTTGTAGAGGTTCAAGTCGATCTCGCCGCGGGCCGCGCCCGCGGAGACGGCGGCGTCGTTGCCGACGACCTGCTTGTGGACCTGGTTGACCGACTCCGCGACGACCGGGTTGATCTTCCCGGGCATGATCGAGGAGCCGGGCTGGTTCTCCGGCTGCTCGACCTCCCCGAGGCCGTTCCGCGGGCCGGACGCGAGCAGTCGGAGGTCGTTGGCGATCTTGTTGAGGCTGCCGGCGATCGTCTTGAGCGCGCCGTGGCCCTCCGCCATCGCGTCGTGGGCGGCCTGTGCCTCGAAGTGGTTCGCCGCCTCGCGGAACTCGGTCCCGGTCTCGTCGGAGATGTACTCCGCGGCGAGCTCCGGGAACTCGGGGTGGGTGTTGAGCCCGGTCCCGACCGCGGTGCCGCCGAGCGCGAGCTCGCGGAGGTTCGACTGGACGCCCTCGGCGCGCTCGATCCCCTTCGCGACCTGCGTCCGGTAGCCGCCGAACTCCTGGCCGAGCCGGATGGGGGTGGCGTCCTGGAGGTGCGTGCGGCCGGTCTTGACGACGCCGTCGAACTCCGCTTCCTTGGCCTCCAGCTCGGCGTGGAGCGTCTCCAGCGCCGGCACGAGGTCCTTCTCGACCGCCTCGAGCGCGGCGACGTGCATCGCCGTGGGGATCACGTCGTTCGACGACTGGCCGTAGTTGACGTGGTCGTTGGGGTGGACGACGCGGTCGCCGATCTCCGCGCCCGCGATCTCGGCGGCACGGTTGGCGATCACCTCGTTGGCGTTCATGTTCGAGGAGGTGCCGGAGCCGGTCTGGAACACGTCGACCGGGAACTGGTCGTCGTGCTCGCCGGCGATCACCTCGTCCGCGGCGGCGACGATCGCCTCCGCGGTGTCGTCGTCGACGAGGTCCAGATCGCGGTTCGCCTGCGCGGCCGCCTTCTTCACGACGCCGAGCGCGCGGACGAACCGTCGGCTCATCGGAATCCCCGAGACGGGGAAGTTCTCGACGGCGCGCTGGGTCTGTGCGCCCCAGTAGGCGTCCGCCGGCACCCGCATCTCGCCGAGGCTGTCCTCCTCCGTGCGGTAGTCGTCACCCATGTGCCGACCTTCCCGCGAGACGCTGTAAAAGGTACTGGAAGCCGCCAGCGCATCGAAATCGTGCGGATCGGTAACACTCCGGTCGACGTCGCGGACCGCGAGCCGACCGCCGGATTAAATCGCGTAAAACAGCCGAAATTCGGTTCAACGGCGTACCCGTTATATCATCGTCCGTCGCCAACGCCCCGGCGCACATGAGCCCGAACGACTCAGCGATCGGAACGGCGCTCGACCGCGACACGGTCCGGTCGACGAGCAAGCTCCTAATCGGTGCGCTGGCGATAGTCGGTGTCCTCGCGGTCGTCACGCTGCTGCCCGGCGTCGATCGCCTCGTCCCGTTCGCGCCCGTGACGTTCGCCGCGGTGGCGACGGCCGTCGTCGCGCTCGCGGTCGCCGGTATCCTCCTGTACGCCGCGCCCAAGTTCGCGCTGCTGACGCGGCTGGCGCTCGGCCGGCGGGGAGCCGACGCCGAAAGCGACACCCGATCGGACCGGATCGTCGAGAATGCGGGCGGCGTGGTCCACTGGCTCGTCGTCTTCGGGGCGGTCCTCGTCGCGTACCGCGGGCTCGCGGGCGTCGCGGTCCCCGTCCTGAACGGCGCCGCCTGGGCGTACGACGCCGCCTTCCTGTTCGTCGCGCTCGTCCCCGTGGTGTTCCTCGTTGCCCGTCTGACGGTCACCGTCGACCCGCTGGCCGAACTGGTCGCCGACCGCGTCGCGGGCGAGGCGTCCGGCAGCGAAGCCAGCGACGCGGACGAGCCGACCCCGGCCGACGACGACGGTTGAGCGGAATATCCCGAGTCGCCTACGCGTTCTGTTATCCCGAGCGCCGGTGTCGCGAGCGCGCCGTCGAGTCAGAGCGCGAGCAGCAGAAGCGGTTCGCAGCGGTGCGGAGAGTGAAGCGGTTTTTTCGACGAGTGCGCGACCGGCGATCAGGCCTCGTCGACCGGGAACAGCCCGGCCTCGCGGAGGTCCTCGTCGAGGGTGCCGTCGCCGTGTTCCGCGTACGCCTCGGGGGTGTACGTCTTGATCTCCAGGGCGTGGACCGACCGCGTCATGTGGTCGCCGACCGCGTCGTACACGCGCTGGTGCTGGTCGACGAGCGACTCGCCCTCGAAGGCGGGCGAGACGACGACCGCCGCGAAGTGGGCGTCCTCGTCCTCGTCGTCGTGGATCCGGGGCGCCGTCACGCGCGCGACCGCGTCGGGGAGGTTCTCCTCGATGAGGTCAGCGACCGCGTCGGGTTCGATGGTCATGTCCCCGCTCGGACGCGAACGGGCAAAAGTCGACCGGCCCGGTCCGGCGGGGCGCCGGCCCGGAGCGAACCCGGAGCGGCGGGCCGTCACCGCTCGAACACGAGCGCGTAGTGGAACGGCGGGAGGTCGACCTCGCGCTCGAAGGCGAGGTCCGTCCCCGCCGCCTCGACCGCCTCGCGCGTCGCGGTCGGTGACATGCGGAGCTCCGTGGGCGGCCCGCGCGGCTCGCCGCCGATCCGCGTCTCCTCGCGGGGGCGGTCGCGCCAGTTGACGACGACGAGCGAGCCGCCGTCGGCCAGCGAGTCGGCGACCCCCGCGACGACCGCCTCCGGCTCGGGAACGCCGTGGAACGCGTTCATGAGAAGTGCGACGTCGACGGGCTCGGGGAGCGGCGACGGGAGGTCGCGCGCGTCGCCGGCGACGGTCCGGACGTTCTCGATCCCCTGTGCGGTCGTCAGGGCGTCGAGCTCGGCGAGCAGGTCGGCGTCGACGTCGAGGGCGTACACCGTCCCCGGGGCCGCGATCCGCGCGGCCGGGAGCGCGAAGTAGCCGTTGCCGGAGCCGACCTCGGCCACCCGGTCGCCCGGCGCGACGCCCAAATCGCGCAGCGTCGCGCCCGGCGTCGGCCACACGCGGCCCCACCAGTCCCAGTCCGGCTGTCCCGTGTTTCGGAAGCGTTCCATGCGATTCGTAGCCGCCAGCCGACGGTTATGCGTTGCGAGTGCGGCGACGCTGACCGCGCTCTGCGACGGGAGCCGACGCAAGGGTCAGACGCGGTCGAGCCGCGAGAGCCCGCGCCAGATCGCGTCGACCAGTCGGGACTCGGGGTCGTCGTCGGGGTCGGTCCCGTTCCACCCGCGCGCTATCGCGTCCTCCAGCACCGCGAGCGAGTGGTTCTCGAAGTTGTTCATCCCGCGGAACGTCTCCAGCGCGTCGCGCGCCTCGTCGTCGAACGCGTCCGTCGGCTCGCCGTCGTAGAAGCCGAGGTCTGCGAGCGCCGACCCGACCGCGGTCGCCGTCTCGCCGGTCAGCTCTCGCGTCTCCGCCGGCACCTCGCGTTCGAGGAGCGTCACGTCGTAGATCTTGAACACGCGCTCCAGCTCGTCGATCGGGCGCTCGTGGTCGTCGACGCGCACGTCGACCCAGCGGTCGTTCTTCCCGTCGTAGCCGCCCTCGGGCTTGGCGACGTACAGCGCCGCGGACTGCTCGCCGCGCCTGTCGCCGCCGGCCTCGTTGCCCGCGTGGAGCGCGGCGATCAGCCGCTCCGGGAGGCCGCCGTCGATCCCCTCGAACGTCTCCGCCATCGCGTCGAGGGTGTCGGCGTTCTCCAGGATGTTCCCCTGGACCGTGTAGTGGTCGCCCTGCCGGTCGCCCGCGTGGTCGTGGCACTCGTCGCCGGTGAACGCCGCCGGCGGGTCCTCCGGGTCGGCCGCGACGATCCCGACCTGTCGCGAGGGCGCCTCGTCGTCGTCGGCCGTGAGCCGGTCGATCGCCTCGGCTGGCGCGTGGCCCTCTCGGAGCAGGTCGAGCCCGTCGGGCCCGTACGCGACGTTCGCGAAGCTCTGCGTGGCGACCGCGCCCGCGTCCGCGCTGACGAACGGGACGACGGCGCCGACGCCGACGAACTTCGACTGGACCGCGACGCCGACCGCGTCCGTCTCGGGGTCGCGGGCGGCGATCGAGAAGGTCGAGGGTCGAGGTGGCATACGGGACCGATCGTCGGGCGCCGCGATCAAAAATCCGCCGCCGCGCGGCGGCCGGGCTCGACCGGCCCGCCGCCGACCGGGTTCTACAAGCTTATCCCCGCCGACCGACTTCGATCGGGTATGAGCGACGACGACGCCGTCGATGTCGAGTCTCCCGACGACGCCGAGGGCGACGCGGCGAGAACGAACGGCACGGCGGAGGCGACCGCCGAGGAATCGACCGGCGAATCTGCCGACTGCGACGCCGACGGGCGCGAGCGGACGGCCGGCGACGGCGACGCCAGACGGAGCGAGGAGGCGCTCGCCGCGGCCGTCGCCGAGCACGACGAGGCGCTCGCCCGCGAGGTCGCGGCGCTGGAGGCGGACCTCGCCGAGACCCGGGAGGAACTCCGCGAGCGCGACGAGGCGGTCGATGAGCTGACGAGCAAGCTCGCCCGCGTGAAGGCGGACTTCAGCAACTACAAGGAGCGCGCGAAGCGGAAGCAGGAGGAGATCCGCGAGCGCGCCTCCGAGGCGCTCGTCGAACGGCTCGCGCCCGTCCGGAACGACCTCCTGCGCGCGCTCGACCAGGACGAGGGGAGCGACCTCCGCCCCGGCGTCGAGTCGACGTTGGAGAAGTTCGACGAGGTGCTCGCCGACGAGGGCGTCGAAGCGATCGAGCCCGACCCGGGCGAGGAGGTCGACCCCGCGCGCCACCAGGTGATGCTCCGCGTCGACAGCGACCGCCCGGAGGGAACGATCCACGAGGTGTACGAGCCCGGCTACGAGATGGGCGACCGCGTGCTGAGCGAGGCGAAGGTGACCGTGAGCACCGGCGGCGAGTAGCGCGGCGCTTCCCCGAGCGAACCGCCGTCTCGCGTCAGGACCGAACCGCCGTCTCGCGTCAGGACCGAACCGCCGTCTCGTAGGCGTCGACGAGTTCCTCGAGCCCCGCGTCCGCCTCGGCCGCGTGGGGCACCGACAGCGGCGACACGGACACCTCGCCGTCGACGACGGCGCGCCGGTCGGTCCCCACGGGGTCCGGCACGTCGCCGTCGTTCATCCGTCCCCAGATCGGGTCCGAGAACCCGATGCGGCCGTCGCCGTTGCGCTCGGCGCGCATCCCGTACCACGTCGAGGGCGTCGTGACCCTGAGCGGCGCGCGGTCGGCGTCCGCGATCGGCGCGTTGACGTTGAGGTAGTCCGCGCGGTCGAACACCCCGGCTTCGACCGCCTCGTCGACGAGGAACCGCGTCGCGCGGACCGCGTGCGAGAAGTCCTCGGCCTCGAACTCCCGTTTCCACCAGTCGTCGCCGCCCGGCACGTACATCGAGGTCGCGACCGCGGGCGCGTCGAAGAACGCCGCCTCGACCGCCGCCGAGACGGTGCCGGACCGGCCGAGCGTGTACGCTCCGAGGTTCGCGCCCTCGTTACAGCCGGCGACGACCAGGTCCGCGTCAGGGACGAGTTCGTCCAGCCCCGCGACGACGCAGTCGACGGGGGTCCCGTCGACCGCGTACCCCAACTCGTGGTCGTCGACGGCGATGTCGGCGGAGAGCAGGCGGCCGACGGACGACTGGTCCTCCGCCGGGGCGACGACGGTCACCGCGTACTCGGTCGCGAGGGCGTCGTACAGCGCGCGCAGCCCGGCGGCGTCGACGCCGTCGTCGTTGGTCAAGAGGATCCGGTCGACGCTCATACCCTGTTCACGGGCGAGTCGGGCAAAAGTCCACCGTCGGGCGGGCGGGCCGCGCGTCGGCGGACGAGCGCGGAGCGACCGCGACGCCCGAACCGAACGGAAAAGCACACGTATCGCCGGGCCGACCGTTCGGTATGGGATTCGGGGACACCGCCAAGAAGATCCAGACGCTGGCCGACCGCGCGGAACGCACCTACAAGAAGATCAGCGAGCTCCGCGACGAGGTCGACGAGACGCAGGAAACCGTCGTCGACACCGCCGACCGCGTCAAGGGGCTCGAAAACGAGATGGCCGAACAGCGGGCCGTCCTCGACGCCATCGCCGAGGAGGTCGGCGTCGACTTGGACCGCGTGAGCACCGAGGCGCACATCACGGACGCCGAAGCGACGGCCGCCGCCGCGAGCGGCGCCGCCGACGAGACGGGCGCCGACGCCGAATCGCCCGCCGACGAGAGCGGTGCGAACGACGGGAACTCGGCTTAATCGCTGCTCGCGGTCGGGTCCGCCCGCGAGACGACCTCGGCGGGGACGCCCGCGACCGTCGCGCCCGGCGGCACGTCCTCCGCGACAAGAGAGTTGGCGGCGACGCGCGCGCCCTCGCCGACGGTGACGCCGGGGAGGACGACCGCCCCCGCGCCGATCATCGCCTCGTCTCCGACGACCACGTCGCCCAACCGGTACTCCTCGGTGAGGAACTCGTGGCACAGCAGCGTGGCGTCGTACCCGATTATCGCGTCGTCGCCGACGCGGATCCGCTCGGGCCAGAACACGTCCGGCGTCGACTCCAACCCCCACGCGACGCCGGTGCCGACGGTCACGCCGATCCGGCGCAGCAGCCAGTTCTTCAGCCGGAGGCTCGGGCAGACCCGCGCGAGGACGATGACGACGTAGTTGCGGACGACCGCGAGCGGCGACTTCGCGTCCGGCCACGACCACAGGGAGTTTCGTGACCCCGGCGTCGGAACCCGTTCGAGGCGGTCGCTCCGGGAGGGATCGGCTCCCTCGCGTGTCGCGTCCGCCTCCGCGTCGTCGCGCGTCGCCTCCGCGTCGTCGCGCGTCGCCTCCGCGTCGTCGTTTGTCACGTCGCTCCGTTCGGACGGCGAGGGTAAAAGGATCGCTCCCGGTCGCGGCGCGAGCGGTCGCGGGGGCTCGGGAACGCGAGCGGGTCAGCGCCGGAGTTCGTCCATGTGGTCGATCCGACGCCGAACGAGGTCGGCCGTGCCGATGTCGTGGCGGATACGGACGCGGTCGCCGGCGGCCGCCAGCGCGTCCTCCGCCTGCGCCTCGGCGGCCGCGATGGAGTCGCCGCGGCCGACGACCGCGAACGCCCGCGACGTGGTCGTGTACAGGCGGCCGTCGCGCTCGTCGACGCTCGCGTAGTAGAGCAGCGCGTCGCCGACGCTCTCCTCGTCGACCGCGATCTCGGCGCCCGCGTCGGGGTCGGTCGGGTAGCCGTCGGGCACCGCGTACTTACAGACGGTCGCCTCGCCCGAGAAGGCGAGTTCGGGGAGCGTCTCGCCGTCGCGCGCGGCGGTCAACACGTCGACGAACGGCGCCTCGAGGACGGGCAGCGTGTTCATCGCCTCCGGGTCGCCGAAGCGGGCGTTGAACTCGACGACCTTCGGCCCGTCGTCGGTGAGCATGAACTGCCCGTAGAGCACGCCCTTGTAGTCGGGGAGCGCGTCGACGACGGCGTTCAGTACGTCGACGGCGGCGTCGTAGTCGCCATCGGTCATGAACGGGAGCGAGAGGCCCGTGTCCGTGTACGACCCCATCCCGCCGGTGTTCGGGCCCTCGTCGCCCTCGTAGGCGCGCTTGTGGTCCTGGACCGCGGGCGTCGTCCGGACGTCGCCGTTCGCGACGAACGCCTGAATCGTGAACTCCTCGCCGACGAGGCGCTCCTCTAAGACGACGCGGTCGTAGTCGGAGTCGCGGAGGTACGCCTTTGCTTCGTCCGCGGTCACCTGGTCGCCGATCACCTTCACGCCCTTCCCGCCGGTGAGGCCGGCGGGCTTGACCGCGAGGTCGCCGTCGTACTCGTCGATGTACTCGCAGGCCGCCGCCGTGTCGTCGAACACCGCGTAGTCCGGACAGCCCGGGATCGCGTGCTCCTCCATGAACTCGCGCTGGTACGCCTTGTCCGTCTCCAGGCGCGCCTCCGCCGCGCGCGGACCGAAGGCGTAGACGCCGGCGTCGTCGAGCGCGTCCGCGACCCCGGCCTCCAGCGCCGACTCCGGGCCGATGACTGCGAGGTCCGCGCCGACCGCGGTCGCGTAGTCGGCGACCGCGGCGGCGTCGGTCTCCTCGATCGCTTCGAACCCGTCCGCGAGCCGTCGGATCCCCGGGTTGCGGACGCTCGCGCAGGCGTACAGCGCGCAGTCGTCGGCCACCGCGCGGGCGATCGCGTGTTCGCGGCCGCCGCCCCCCACCAGGAGTACGGTCTCCGTCATGCCCGACGGGTGTCCGCACGGTAGTGTAAACCTTACTCTCTGTTCGACCCGATATATGCGCGTTCGTGGACATTCGCGGCGGTGGTGACGGGAGAGACGGCGGCGCTCGGCGCGGCCCGGACGCCTTTTGGCCCGCCGGGTCGAATCGGGCGTATGCCACAGCCGACCGAGCGGAACCGCCTCGGCGGAGAGGCGAGCCCCTACCTCCAACAGCACGCGGACAACCCAGTCAACTGGCAGCCGTGGGGCGACGAGGCGTTCGAGCGCGCCCGGGAACACGACGTGCCGGTGTTCGTCTCCATCGGCTACTCCTCGTGTCACTGGTGTCACGTCATGGCGGAGGAGAGCTTCGAGGACGAGTCGGTCGCGAGCGTCGTGAACGAGTCGTTCGTCCCGATCAAGGTCGACCGCGAGGAGCGCCCGGACGTCGACAGCACGTTCATGACCGTCTGCCAGCTCGTCACCGGCGGGGGCGGGTGGCCGCTCTCGGCGTGGTGTACGCCCGAGGGGAAGCCGTTCTACGTCGGGACCTACTTCCCGCCCGAACCGCGCCGGAACCAGCCCGGCTTCCGCGACCTCTGTGAGCGCATCGCCGACTCCTGGAGCGACCCGGAGCAGCGCGAGGAGATGAAGCGGCGCGCCGACCAGTGGACCGAGAGCGCGCGCGACGAGCTGGAGTCGGTCCCGTCGCCGGACGAGGCGGGCCCGGACGGGGACGGCGGCTCCTCCCCGCCCGGGGACGACCTGCTCGACACGGCCGCCGCGGCGGCGCTGCGCGGCTACGACGAGGAGTACGGCGGCTTCGGGAGCGGCGGCGCGAAGTTCCCGATGCCGGGACGGATCGACCTCCTCATGCGCGCGTACGCCGGCCGCGGCCGCGACGCGCTCCTCTCGGCCGCGACGGGGACCCTCGACGGGATGGCCCGCGGCGGGATGTACGACCAGGTCGGCGGGGGGTTCCACCGCTACGCGGTCGATCGCGAGTGGACGGTCCCGCACTTCGAGAAGATGCTGTACGACAACGCGGAGCTGCCGATGGTCTACCTCGACGGCTACCGGCTCGCGGGCGACCCCGCGTACGCCCGCGTCGCGAGCGAGTCGCTCGCCTTCCTCGATCGGGAACTGCGCCACGCGGACGGCGGCTTCTTCAGCACCCTCGACGCCCGGAGCCGCCCGCCGGCGAGTCGGCACGGCGGGAACAATGCCGACGGCGGGGAGGACGTCGAGGGCGCGTTCTACGTCTGGACTCCCGAGGAGGTCGACGCGGTCCTCGACGAGCCCGCCGCGTCGCTCGCAAAGGAGCGATACGGGATTCGGCCCGGCGGCAACTTCGAGCGCGGCACGACGGTTCCGACGATCGCGGCGTCGGTCGCGGAGCTGGCCGCGGAGCGCGACCTCTCGTCCGACGAGGTCCGAGAGATTCTGACCGAGGCCCGAACGGCGCTGTTCGACGCCCGGGAGTCGCGGCCGCGTCCCGCCCGCGACGAGAAGGTGTTGGCGTCGTGGAACGGACGGGCGGTCTCCGCGTTCGCGCGGGCCGGGGACGCCCTCGGCGAGCCGTACGCCGAAATCGCGAGCGAGGCGCTCGACTTCTGCCGCGAGGGGCTCTACGACGCCGACGCGGAGACCGGCGCGCTCGCCCGTCGCTGGCTCGACGGCGACGTGCGCGGGCCGGGCTACCTCGACGACTACGCGTTCCTCGCTCGCGGCGCGCTCGACGTCTACGCCGCGACCGGGGACCCGGGGCCGCTCGGCTTCGCCCTCGATCTGGCTGACGCGCTCGTCGACGAGTTCTACGACGCCGACGACGGGACGATCTACTTCACTCGGGACCTCGACGCGGAGGGCTCGGAGACGGACGACGCCGGCCCCCTCATCGCGCGGCCGCAGGAGTTCACCGACCGGTCGACGCCGTCGAGCCTCGGCGTCGCGGCCGAGACGCTCGCGCTCCTCGACGGCTTCCGGACGGACGGGGAGTTCCGCGAGATAGCCGAGCGCGTCGTGACGACGCACGCCGACCGGATCCGCGGGAGCCCGCTGGAACACGCCTCGCTCGTCCGCGCCGCCGACCTGGTGGAGACCGGCGGGATCGAGGTGACGGTCGCCGCCGACGAGGTCCCGGACGAGTGGCGCGAGACGCTCGGCGAGCGGTACCTGCCGGGCGCGCTCGTCGCGCCGCGGCCGGCGACGGAGGCCGGACTCGACGAGTGGCTCGACCGCCTCGGGATGGCCGAGGCGCCGCCGGTCTGGGCGGACCGCGACGCGACCGACGGCGAGCCGACCGCCTACGTCTGCGAGGGCTTCACCTGCTCGCCGCCGCGGACCGACCTCGACGCGGCGCTGACGTGGCTGGAGACGCGGGAGCCGTCGTCGTAGCGACGACGCTTAACCGGTCCCCGCTCTGCTCGTTTCCCGCCGGGCGCGGCCGATCAGCCGCATCGTAATTAAATATCCCCGTCACCTCGCTTCTCCCATGTACGATTTCGTCGTCGTGGGCGCGGGGCCGCCGGGCTCTCGGTTCGCTCGGCGCGCGGCCGAGGACGGTCGCGACGTCGTCGCCTTCGAGAAGGGCTCGGTCGGCGAGCCGCTCGCCTGCTCCGGCCACGTCTCCGACGACGTGTGGGAGTACGTTCCCGACGACGCCCGCGACGAGCTCCTCCAGAACCTGGTGTGCGGCGCGCGCTTCCACGTCGGCGGTCCGGGATCGCGGGCGTATCCGTTCTACAAGCGGGAGCCGGTGTCGAACGTGATCGACCGGGTCGGACTCGACCGGACGCTGGCGGACTGCGCGCGCGAGGCCGGCGCCGACGTCCGGGAGGACCACACGGTCGTCGGCGTCGAGGAGCGGTCCGACCGGGTCGCCGTCGACGTCCGGACGCCGGCGGGCGACGTGGAGCGCGTCGAGGCCCGGATGGTCGCCGGCTGCGACGGGCCGACCTCGCGGGTGCGCCGCGCGCTCGACCTCCCGGAGCCGGACGAGCTGCTCCACGGCGTCCTCGGGTTCGACCCGGGGCCGGACGCCGACGACTTCGTCGACGTCCACCTCACCGCGCCGACGTTCTTCGCGTGGCGGATCCCCCGCGGCGACGCGGGCGTCGAGTACGGGCTGGCGGCGCCGCCGAGCGAGGACGTGTCGGGGATGTTCGACCGGCTCACGGACGCGTACGGCGCGACGACGGACCGGCGCTGCTCGGGCGCGATTCCGATCGGGCCGCCGGCGCGGACGACGAGCGACCGCGGCTTCCTGATCGGCGACGCCGCCGCGCAGACGAAGCCGTTCACCGGCGGCGGCATCCTCTACGGGACGCGCGCGGCCGACGTCGCCGCGGCGGCGATCGACCCGCGCGACCCGGCGACGCTCGCCGAGTACGAGTCCGGGTGGCGCGACGAACTCGCCGCTGAGATCCGGCTGGGGAAGGCGATCCGACGGTGTTACTCGCTCCCGGAACCGGTTCAGCGGGTCGGGCTGCGGGCGCTGTCGGGCGAGATCGGCGTCCACATGGACGAGCCGTCGTCGTTCTTCTCGCCGTCGAACCTCCGGGCGCTGTTCTCGCGGGGGAAGCCGCCCGAGTGAGAAGCGGCGCGACGGCGCGGACGGGAGCTCCGAGGCCGCGGCGCTACTCCTCGACGACGTTCGCGAACGAGACGTTCTCGCGGACGCTCGTGATCTCGACGGTCGGCTCCTCGCCCGGTTCGGCGTCGGGAACGATGACGACGTAGCCGCGTTCGATCTTCGCGATCCCGTCGCCCTTGTCGCCCAGCGTCTCGATCGTCACGTCCCGTACCTCCCCCTCCGAGACGGGCGGGTCCGGCTGGACGGCACCGGCGGCCCCGCGGGAGGAGGGGCGCTGTCCGTCGTCGGACCGGGCCCCGCCCGAGCCACCGTCCGTGTCGGGAACGGACGCGCCGTCGCCGTCGACCGTCGCGGTCGACCCGTCGTCGGGGCCGGCGCGGTCCAAGACGGCGATCCGATACGTCTCCCCGACGCTGACGCTGCCGTGTTCGATCTCCGAGGCCGGGACGGTGACGACGTAGTCGTCGCCGCGAGACTCCACCCGTCCGGTGTACAGGCACGCGAGAGAATCAGTGATCTCGACCATGGGTCGTATTGCGCGTACGGGGATGAAAAGCCACCTGTTCGGACGGACGGTTGACGAAGGTAAACGTTTACCCTGTTCCGAATGAATCGGAACCTATGAGCCGAAACTACGAGTCGCTCCACGACCCGAACGCGGAGTACACGATGCGGGAGCTCTCCGCCGAGACGATGGGCACGACGGGGACGCGCGGCGGCGATCGCGACGTCGAGATCACGGACGTCCAGACGACGATGGTCGACGGGAACTTCCCGTGGACGCTCGTCCGCGTCTACACCGACGCGGGCGTCGTCGGCACCGGCGAGGCGTACTGGGGCGCCGGCGTCCCCGAGCTCATCGAGCGGATGAAGCCGTTCGTCGTCGGCGAGAACCCGCTCGACATCGACCGCCTCTACGAGCACCTGATCCAGAAGATGTCCGGGGAGGGCTCCGTCGAGGGCGTCACCGTCACGGCCATCTCCGGCATCGAGGTCGCGCTTCACGACCTCGCCGGGAAGATCCTCGACGTGCCCGCCTACCAGCTGCTCGGCGGGAAGTACCGCGACAAGATGCGCGTCTACTGCGACTGCCACACCGAGTCGGAGGCGGACCCCGAGGCGTGCGCGGACGAGGCCGAGCGCGTCGTCGACGAGCTCGGCTACGACGCCCTGAAGTTCGACCTCGACGTTCCTTCGGGCTTCGAGAAGGACCGCGCGAACCGCCACCTCCGCCCCGGCGAGATCCGCCACAAGGCGGAGATCGTCGAGAAGGTCACGGAGCGAGTGAAGGACAAGGCGGACGTCTCCTTCGACTGCCACTGGACGTTCTCGGGCGGCTCCGCGAAGCGCCTCGCGGACGCCATCGAGGAGTACGACGTCTGGTGGCTCGAAGACCCCGTGCCCCCGGAGAACCTCGAGGTCCAAGAGGAGGTCACGAAGAGCACGACCACGCCGATCACGGTCGGCGAGAACCGCTACCGCGTCACCGAGCTGCGCCGCCTCATCGAGAACCAGGCGGTCGACATCGTCGCGCCCGACCTCCCGAAGGTCGGCGGCATGCGCGAGACCCGTAAGATCGCGGACGTGGCGAACCAGTACTACGTCCCGGTCGCGATGCACAACGTCGCCTCGCCGGTGGCGACGATGGCGGCGGCCCACGTGGGCACCTCCATCCCGAACTCGCTCGCGATCGAGTACCACTCCTACGAGCTGGGCTGGTGGGAGGACCTCGTCGAGGAGGACGTCATCGAGGACGGCTACATCGAGGTGCCGGAGGAGCCCGGCCTCGGCCTCACGCTCGACATGGACACCGTCGAGGAACACATGGTCGATGGCGAGACGTTGTTCGACGAAGCGTAGCTTCGTCGTGCTCGCCTGACCCTGTCAGGCGTTGTTCGACTGAGCGAAGCGAAGTCGAACTCGATAGGCGAGCGCAGCGAGCCTATCGGTGTTTGACGAGCACGGCGCGTTTGCTGATGTGCCATCGGGTGTGAGCCTCGGGGAAGCGGATCTCCGACTCCTGTCGGTACCCCGTTACTTCCCTCTGTCCCCGATAGCTCGGAGGGACTGTGCCGGAGACGACGCGCGAATCGACTGTCGGTCAATCGCCACCGCCGGGAGCGTAGAGCGCGCAGTCAGCGGCGAGCCGGCGGCTCGCCACGGTGTTTCATACCGGTCCCCCGCGTACACGTACTCGATGTCCGACACGAGAGAGCCGACACGGTCGACGAGCGCTGAGCGGCGCGACGAACGATTTCTGTCGGCCTGTGCGGTGGCCGCGACACTCGGGTGTTTATTGGCGACGGCGACGCCGATCGCTGCGGAGACATCGGCCGCGTTCACGGGAAGTATCGTCACGAGCGGGCTGCTGGGGACGCTGTTCGCCGTCCAGAACCTCCGGCTGTTCCGCCGAGACCGAGCGGTCGCACTCGCGCCGGCGGCACTCACGCTCGTCTTCGGTGTCTGGTTCATGGCTGCGCCGCTGTTGTACACCGAAGTCGGGTTTCTCGCCACCGCCGGGACGCAGTTCGCCGGACTGCTCGTGGCCGCGTTCGCATTCTATATGGTCGTCGCACGGATCGCCCCGGGACGGTGACTACTGTCGGACCACTACGCGCCTACAGTCGGCGGGAGGGCCCCGATTCCTTCCCGTCGGCTCGGCCGCCCGCTCGCCAATAAGAGACGGGTAGTGAGTCGGTGAGCGTCAACAGAGCCGCGTCGTCCGGCGAACCGAAACGCCGTCGAGATCGGTAGAGAGCGTGTCAGGATCGGTTCACCGCGTGGTCGAGCCGGACCGCCTCCAGTTCCCGCCGGTCGAGTTCCGCCTCGATCTCTCGCACGCGGGGCGCGATCGCGTCCGGCTCGTGGCTGTCGGTCCCGACGGTCACCTCGACGCCGGCGTCGACGAGCCGGTCGAGGAACGCGGGCGCCGGGTGGAACTCCCCGTAGTCGTCGAGCAGCCGTCCGGCGTTGATCTCTGGGACGGTCCGCGAGTCGCGGAAGGCGTCGACGACCGAGGCGTAGTGGTCCTCGGTCGCGAACCCGCGGAGGTGGGGGTTGCGCTCGATCAGGTCCGGGTGCGCGGCGACCGCGAACAGCTCCGACTCGACCAGGGCGACCAGCTTCTCGAAGTACCGGTCCACGAGGGCTCGCCGTTCCGACTCGGGCTTGTCGGCGAAGTGCGAGCGCGTGTGGACGTTCGCGCCGTCGAGGTCGTGGACGCTGCCGACGGCGTAGTCGAACCCCGCGTCGTCGAGGAACGCCGCGATCGCTTCCTCGTGGGCGGGGTCGTAGTCCATCTCGGCGGCGTCGAACACCTCGACGTCGACGTCCTCGCGGACCGCCTCGATCGCCTCTCGGCGCCGCTCGTAGGTCAGGTCGAGGTTGAACCCGAACGCGCGCTTGTGGCGCCGCGCGCTCGGCTCCGGCGAGACGTTACAATGGTCTGCGAACCCGATCCCGTCGAGCCCGGCGTCGGCGGCGGCCTCGACCATCCAGCGGAGGAACGCCCCGTCCGAGTAGTTCGTGTGGGCGTGGTAATCGTACACGGCGGCCGTACGGCCCGGCCCGACTCGAAGGTTCGGGTCGCACGGAACGCGTTCGCACGGGAGACCGAGTCCCGGCGCGCCGCGATCGAACCCCCGGCGCGCCGCGATCGAACCAGCAACATGCTCCGCGAATCTCGTTGAAACTTCATTTAGGAATTTTTTCCTACTGATGATTGGTGTATGATTCCATGAGTACTACTCCCAAGAGACACTGTCGCGTCGTGGACGGCGACTATCGGCCGCTGGCGGGCCGGGTCGTGGTCGGCGAGCGGCGGGGCGGCGACGGGGACCGGATCGGCTACTGGACGACCGGCGACGACGGGGGGGTTCACCCTCGAATCAGATGGCGGCGTCGACGTGGACGACGTCTCGTTCACGGTTCGGAACCCCGCCGGCGGGGGCGATGCGGAGCCGGTCCGACGGCGAGACCGACCGGACGGGAACGAGGCGACGCTACGTCGGCTGACCGCTGAGAGCCTCGCGCGTCGCGGGCGCGGCGCGGCCGGACCGCGTCACCGCCGCTCGCCGGCGATCGCGTTCACCGCGGTGACGAGGAACGCGACCCCCGCCATCCCGGCGATGACGGCGAACGACGCGCCCCAGCCGAACAGGTCGGCGACGAGGCCGACGCCGACGGAGCCGGCCGAGCCGAGCACCGTGTAGACGGTCCGGATAAGCCCGAAACCGGCGCCTCGCTCCGCGTCGTCGAGCGCGTCCATGAACCGCGGGTCGATGGCCGAAAAGAAGCTCGACCCGAGCGCGGCGAGGAACACGGCGCCCCCGAGCCCGGCGACCGTCGGGAGCGCCGGCAGCCCGACGGCGGCCGGCAGGCGGACGAGGTCGGGAAGCGCGACCAGCCCGGCGAGGCCGAGCGCCCCGCCGAGGAGCGCCGCGGCGATGCTCGCGTCGCGGCCGGCGCGGTCGGAGAGTCGGCCGAGCCCGACCTGCGCGCCGGCGCGAACGACGAAGAACGCCGAGAAGACGCCGCCGGCGAACGCGGGCGTGTATCCCCGGAACTCGACGAGGAACGTCGGGAGAAAGGAGATGACGCCCTGCGCGACGTACGTGCCGAGGGTCGCGACCGCGAGCGGGACGAGGATCTCGCGGCGCCCGACCAGTTCCAGCAGCGGTCCGAGTTGGAGTCGCTCGGCCATCGGCTGGTCCGGGCGCCGCGGCTCGGTGGGACGGACCCCCCGCGCGAACAGGACGAATATCGGGACGCCGACGAGCGCGGCCAGCGCGACGCCGGGACGCCAGCCGTAGCGGACCCCGACCCAGGCCGCGGCGACGGGCGCGACGAGCCCCGCCAGCGGCCCGCCCATCGAGTGGAGCCCGACGGCCGTCCCGAGGTCGTCGAACGTCCGCGAGAGCAGCGTGGTCGCGACCGCGTAGTGGAGCCCCGCCGCGAGTCCCAGAAGCACCGCCGCCAACACGAACGCGGGAAAGACCGGGACGACGGCCAACACGAGGCTCATCGCCGTCGTCCCGCCGACCGCGACGAGGATGATCCGGCGCTCGCCGTACCGGTCCGCTAAGATTCCGCTCGGGAACTGCGAGAGTCCGTAGGCGAACCACATCCCGGAGAGGGCGACCCCGATCGCCGTGTTCGAGACCCCGAGATCGTCGATGATCAGGGGAACGACCGGGCTGATAGCCAGGCGGGCGAAGTACGTCACGAAGAAGGCGAGCATACACAGCGTCAACACCGTGTGCCGGTAGTCCCAGTTCACGCCGACCACCGACTCCGCGACGCCGGATCCGTTCGACTCGTCGGCGCCGGATCCGTTCGACTCGTCGGCGCTGGATCCGTTCGACTCCGCGACGCCGGCGTTCGCGACCCCGTGGCGTCGACTGCGCGGTTCACGTCTCGTGTCCGCCGTCGCGCGCGACCCGTATAAACCGTCCTCTCGCGGAGAGCGATCGGGGGGTTCACTCCCGATCCGGGGGTCGCTCTCGGTCCGCGAGCCGCTCCGCGATGGCCGCGCCGGCGCTCCGCGGGTCCGCCTCTCGGACTCGCACCGCGTCGTCGACGGCGACACGGCCGGGTTCGACCACGTCACAGCAGAGTCCGCCGCGGTTCCGGAGCGCCGACGCGAGCCCGTCCTCGCCGGCGAGCTCCTCAACGTGCGCGCAGGGGGGTCGACGTCGTGTCGGTCGCAGGAGGGCGTCACCGACCGCGACGGTCGCGTCGAGGAGCCCGTCCATTTCGGCGCCGAACCCGTCGACGACGACGTTCCGCCGGTGACGCCCGTCGCGCACGTCGATGCCGGTCTCCTCGCGGACCGCGGCGAGCGCCTCCGCGGCGACGAGCGTGACCGCGCAGCCGTCGAGTTGGAAGTGCCCGTCGCCGCGGCGGTACCGGTCGCTCTCGACGCCGTCGGGTCGGACCTCGACCGCGTCGCGGAGCACGGGCGGGGCGCCGCCCTCGGACGCCGTGACCAGGCTTTCGACCGTGCCGGCCCGTTCCGGTTCCGAGGTCACGCGTCGAAGGTGCCCGCCGTCAGGTAGCGCTCGCCGCTGTCCCAGAAGACGGTGACGACGAGGGGTTCCTCGCCGGCGAACGCACCGGTCTCGCGCAGTTCGGCCGCGACGTCCTTCGCGGCGAGGTTCGAGGCGCCGGACGACTGTCCCACCAGGATCCCCTCCTCGCGGGCGAGGCGGCGGCACTCGGCCTCGGCGGCTTCGAGCTCGACGGCGTGGACCTCGTCTATCAGGTCGACGTCGAGGTTCGGCGCGACGAACCCCGGTCCCATCCCCTGGAAGCCGTCGGTTCCCGCGGGGCCGCCGGAGAGGACGGCGTTGTCGGCGGGCTCGACGGCGTCGATCCGGACCTCGGGGAACGCCTCGCGCAGGCGGCGGCCGATCCCGGAGAGCGTGCCGCCGGTGCCGACGCCGGCGACGAGGGCGTCGACGGTTCGGTCGCCGACCTGATCGAGTATCTCCGGACCCGTCGTCTCGTAGTGGGCGCGGGGGTTCGCGGGGTTCTTGAACTGCCGGAGCTGGACGGTGTTGGGCTCCGCTTCGAGCTCGTCCGCGCGGTCCTTCGCGTCGGAGATGTCGCCGTCGACGAGCTCGACGGTGGCGCCGTACGCCTTCATCAGGCGGCGGCGCTCGATCGATTTTCCCTCCGGGATCACGAGGGTGACGTCGTAGCCGCGCGTCGCGCCGACCATCGCGAGCCCGATGCCGGTGTTGCCCGAGGTCGGTTCGACGATGCGGTCGCCGGGCTCGATGTCGCCCGCCGCCTCGGCCGCCTCGATCATGTACAGCGCGGGGCGGTCCTTCGCCGAGCCGCCCGGGTTCCGGGACTCGACTTTCGCCGCCACCGCGGTTCCCGCGGGCGCGTCGACCCGCACCAGCGGCGAGCCGAGCGTCGACAGGATGTCGTCGTCCATTACCCGACCGGAGGCGGCCGCGACCCAAAGGCCCCGCGGACTCCGGCAATCGATGTCGGCCGTGACGACCGAGTCTATTTATAAATAGACGGCCGGAGCCGGACGCTGACGCGGTGGCGCGTGCCTCCGAACGCCCGCAGGGCGTGAGGAGCACGCGCGAGGGAGTCAGTCGCCGGAGCGAAGCGACGGCGACTGACAGGGCGAGAGCGAAGCTCTCGCTTGCAGCCGGACGTAGTCCGGCGACGAGGTTGGGGAGGTGTGAGGTGCGGTCGCTGTGCGGCGTGGGGCGGGACTCGAAGGGGCGGTCCGTGTCGAGTCACGACTTGAAAATGGTCAGATCGACCGAGCGACACGCCACCGAAAAGTTCCCGTCGCGAACGATCGAGGTTTCGTCTTGCCACCGACGCGCCGTTTACGTGCCTCGGCGACCTACGACCGCCCATGACGCTCGAAACCCTCGCGCCCGCCGCCGACCTCGACGCGGACGCGTTCGACGAGTCCGTTCTCGAAGCGCTCTCGGCCGACGATTACGTGTTCAAGGTCTGGGGCGGCGACTGGTGCGGCGACTGCCAGCGCCAGCTCCCCGAGTTCGGCGCCGCGCTCGCGGCCGCCGGCGTCCCGGACGACCGGATCGAGGCGTTCCCGGTGACGAAGGGCCCCGAGGGGAAGGAGGGCGAACTGGTCGACGAGTACGGGGTCGAACTCATCCCCACCGTCGTCGTCGAGTCGCCCGACGGCGAGGAGGTCGCGCGGTTCGTCGAGGACGAGGACGTCTCTATCGCGGAGTACCTGGCCGGCCGTCTCACGGACGCCGAGGCCGCCGCGTGACCGGATCGTCGCCGGTCAATCGTCGTCCGCCGAGTTCACGTCGCCCGCGTAGTAGAGGACGGCCATCACGACGCCCATCGTGACCGCCTGAACCGTCGTGGACGCGTCGAGGAGGACGCCGACCGCGAGGACCGACGTCGTCACTACGACGCCGGTGAGGAGGGCGTACCGAAGCCGAGAGAGCCCGCGCGCCCAGCCGTCGATCCGGCGGTACAGCCCTCGGGGACCTGCCATGGGGTTTCGCATCTTGGGCGGAACAAGTGTCTTCGGGTCGGGACGGGACGATGAGAGGAGAGGCGAGACGAGGCAGAACGAGACGAGGCGAGGAGAGGATCGCTCAAGTCCGTTCGGCGTCGACCCCGCGTATGGCACGCGTCACGGTCTGGAACGAGTACCGACACGAGCGTCGAAGCGAGGTCGTCGCCGACGTGTATCCCGACGGGATCCACGCGGTTATCGCGGACGCACTGGAGCAGGCGGACCACGAGGTCCGCACCGCGACGCTCGACGAGGGACCGGATCACGGACTTACCGAGGACGTCTTGGACGACACCGACGTGCTCACGTGGTGGGGCCACGCGGCCCACGACGAGGTGCGAGACGAAGTCGTCGAGCGCGTCCGCGAGCGCGTCCTCGACGGGATGGGCCTCATCGTCCTCCACTCCGCGCACTACTCGAAGATATTCAAGCGGCTGATGGGCACCAGCTGCTCACTGAAGTGGCGTGAGGCCGCCGAGCGAGAGCGGCTGTGGACGATCGAGCCGAGCCATCCGATCGCCGACGGGATCGGCGAGTCCATCGAACTAGCGGAGACGGAGATGTACGGCGAGCGCTTCGACGTCCCCGCGCCCGACTCGCTCGTGTTCACCTCCTGGTTCGAGGGCGGCGAGACGTTCCGATCCGGCTGCTGTTACCGCCGCGGGAGCGGGAAGGTGTTCTACTTCCGCCCGGGCCACGAGACGTACCCGATTTATCACGACGACGACGTTCAGCGGGTGCTTCGCAACGCGGTCGACTGGGCGGAACCGGGCGACGGCCCGACGCCGACGTTCGGCAACGCCGAGCCGGTCGAGGACATCGACACGAGCGACGACCGGACGGTCCACTAGCGACGGTCCGACGTTCACTAACGGCGGCTCGCGAGCGGGTCACTAGCGGCGCCTCGCGAGGAGGGCACTGGCGACGCCTCGCGAGGAGGGCACTGGCGACGCCTCGCGAACCCCTTACCGACGTCCTCACGCCACCTCGCGCAGCTCCATGAACGCAGTCATCGTGGTCGATTCCGCCTTCCCGAGGTGTTCCGACGCGGTGCTCGGGGGGCGTCGATGCGCTCTGCGACCGCCTCGGCGCTCGCCGCCCGCGGGGACTCGTCGTGCCCGATCTCGACGAGCCGACGGCTCAGCGGTTTCAAGCGACCGCCGCTACGGCGCGGACGTTGAAAGGCGACCGCCTCACGCGAACGCGAGACGACCGGTTGTGTCGCACGCCGGCGGCCGGTCGGATACCCCTCTGCGGTCGCCACTGATAAACCCTCGTTCACGTCGCGAAAATCGGCTCACGACGGAGAGCCCCTCCGCGACCCCCGAACGGGCGTTCGCGAATCGGTCGGACGCGACGCCCGGAACGACGAGCCGTTGGCGATGTTCAGTAGGTTTATTCGTCGGTTGGCCGAAGGTTCGTCGAGACCAAACTGTGACGAGTCAGCTGATTCCGTTGGTGGCGGCGATTATCGCTATCGGCGTGCTCGCACAGCTTCTCGCCGATCGGTTCGCGGTCCCGAGCATCGTCTTTCTGCTGATCTCGGGACTCATCCTCGGGCCGGAGGGGCTGGGTGTCATCACGCCGAACACGTTCGCGTCGCTTCCCGCCATCGTCGGCCTCTCGGTCGCGATCATCGTCTTCGAGGGGGCGTTCCATCTCCGGATCGAGAACATTCGGCGGGCCACGAAAGTGAGCATCCGGCTCGTCTCGATCGGCGCCGCGATCTCGCTTCTCGGGACGGCGCTCGCCGTCCGGTTCGCTCTCGGTACCGGCTGGGACATCGCGTTTCTCATCGGCGCGCTGCTGGTCGCGACCGGCCCGACGGTGGTCTCGCCCATCCTCCAAGTCGTCCCGGTCCGGGACCGGGTCGCGACCGCGTTAGAGACCGAGGGGATCGTCAACGACGTGACGGCGGCCATCCTCGCGGTCGTCGTGTTCAAGATCATGCAGCTCGAGGAGCCGACGCTCGGGGCGTTCCTCGAGCTGTTCATCGGCCGGATCGGAACCGGCGTCGGAATCGGAGTGATCGTGGCGGTGATCATCTGGATCGTGCTCCGATACATCGACCTCTCGCCGGGCGACGCGCCGCGAAACGCTCGGCTCGTCGTGCTGGCCGGCGCGCTCGTCGCGTTCGCCGCCGCCGACACCGTCGCCAGCGAGGCCGGCGTGGCCGCCGTGGCGACGGCGGGAGTCATCCTGGGCAACGCGGACATCCCGTACGAAGAACAGATCGCGGACTTCAAGGGCGACGTCACGCTCATCGTCCTCTCGTTCGTCTTCATCGCGCTGGCGGCGCTGCTCGATTTCGGCGATCTGCTCTCTCTCGGGGTCGGCGGGGTGATCGTCGCCGCCGCCGTCATTCTCGTCATCCGACCGCTTGACGTGTTCGTCTCGACCAGAGGGACCGATTTCACGTCCTCGGAGCGGCTGTTCGTCAGCTTCGTCGGTCCGCGCGGTATCATCCCGGCGTCGGTCGCGACCCTGTTCGCGGTCGAACTCCAGAACGCCGGCGAGTCCGAGGCCGCCACGCTTCTGGTGGGGACCGTCTTTCTCGTCATATTCTCGACTGTCGCGTTACAAGGCGGACTGGCTCGCCGGATCGCGGAATACCTAGACGTGATACCAATGCGTGTACTCATCATCGGCAGCGGGCGGGTCGGCCGCGAGGTCGCCGCTCGCCTCGAGAGTCGAGGAGAGAACGTCGTCGTGATAGAGAACGACGAAACAGCCGTCGAGCGGGCCCGAAGCGAGGGGTTAACCGTTCGAATCGGAGACGGAACCGACGTGGACGCGCTTCGCTCGGCGGGCATCGAAAACGCCAAGACCGTCGTCGCCGCGACCGGGAGCGACGAGGTCAATCTGTTCATCGGCCAGCAGGCGGCCACGAACTTCGACGTCGAACAGGTGATCTGCCGCGCCAACGATCCGGACAACGTCGAGGCGTTCGACGAACTCGGCGTGACGACCATCTCCTCGACGTTCACGGTGGCACAGGCCATCGACGACGTCATCGAACGCCCGGCGATGGCGGAGTGGGTGGATATGCTCGGAGAGGAGGGGGACGTCCAAGAGGTGACACTCCGGAACGAGGCGTTCGTCGGGCGGCCGCTCAGCGAGGTAGGGGCCGAACTCCCGGGACGCTGTCTCGTCGTTCTCGTCACGCACGACGGGGAAACGTTCGTGCCGGAGGCCGCCGATACGCTCGAGGGCGGCGACCACCTCACGCTGGTGGGCGAGTACGAGGACGTCCAGGCGGGCGTGTCGCTCCTCGAGGATGGTGGCTGAGGGCTCGGAGGGAGGAGGCGTCGACGGCCGCGAGAGAGACGCACGCCGAGTCGGCGTATCGACCGGGCAGCCGCGTGCTGAATCGGTCGAGCGGGACTCACGAACGCGGTGACCCAGTCGAGCCCCCGTCGTCCGAACCCCCTCGCTCGCGGTGTGAGAAGATGTCCCGCCGATTGACGCTCACTCCGGACGGTGGACCTCGCCGTCGCGGGAATCGGCGTCCTTCCGGCGGACCGCGGCGGCCGCGTTGTTCGCGTCGTAACCGAAGAACACGTCCTTCGCGTACGTCTCGGCGACCTCGGTCGCGTGGATCAGGTCGTCGACGTCGATGTCGACCGCGTACAGCTCCAGCGAGAACGGCGGCTCCGGCGGCGCGCCGTGGAGGTCGTAGTCGCCGCCGAGCCGAGACCGGAAGCCGCGAGCGATCGTCTCCACCCAGTACGTCGTCGCGTACTCGGTGTCGTACAGCGGGACGACGAACTCGTCGACGTGATCGGCCAGCCGGTCGAGGTCGAGACCGGCACGCTCGCGGAGGTGGTCGGGGTAGGGGTCGGGGTACAGCGTGAGCAGGAGCCGTCCGGGGACCAGCTCGGCCGCCTCCGCGACGAACTCGGTGATGACGTCAGCGCGCCAGTCGGCGAAGTCGTCGCGGTCGCTCTCGGCGAACAGGCGCTCGCAGCGGTCGCAGTGACAGAACCCCTCGCGGGGGAACCCGACGTCGTCGAGCCGGACGTCCCCATTTTCGGCCGCGCAGTCCGCGATGATCTCCAGTAAGCCCTCGCGGTACTCCGGGTGCGTCGGACAGATGTACGCCCAGTCGAAGTACTCGCGGTCGCGGGTCGCCGGCTCGCCGCGCTCGTCGACCGGGACGAGGTCGTCGTTCTCGCTCGCGGCGGCGTTGTCGCCGAAACACGACACCATGTTCACGGCGTTCGGCAGCGGCTCGGCCGACCGCCCTGTGACGTCTTTGACCTCGTAGAAGCCGAGGTCGAACGGCTCCATCTCGACCTCGTCGGCGTTGCGCGTGACGACCCCGTACATGGGGCCGGCTACGGGACTGGCCGGTAAAAACGGACGGTATCGCGGTGGTCGGCGCGCGATGCGACTCGCCGAGCGGCACAAGATGTAGTCGGTTCGGCCCGCGGAGGGCGCGGGCGCGATGTCTCGGCGTCACTCGACTTCGACGGGCTGCTTGTCGCCGGCGAACAGGAAGTACGCGAGCGCGACGAGCGACAGCACGAGGACGAGCTTGGCTTTCTTGCTCATATCTGACGTTTCGTGGTACGGGCGCTAAAACTTACCGGAGGGCGATCGCGAGAGGGAGTCGCACCCCGAGGGCCGGTCGAGGGTTCAAACGTCGATATGGTCGGCGATGTCCGTCCGTAGGATCGTCGCGCAGTAGTCGCAGCGCACGCCGTCGGCGACGACGTCGAACCGGGTCTCGATCGGCTCGTCGGCGTTGGTGATACAGTTGCGATTCGGACAGGAGAGCACGCCCGTCACGCTGTCGGGGCGGGTGACGCGGTTCTTCTCGACGACCTCGAAGTCGCGGACGATGTTGATCGTCGCCTCGGGGGCGATGAGCGAGAGGACGTCGACCTCCGACTGGGACAGCTCGCGGTCCTCGACCTTCACGATGTCCTTGCGGCCGAGCCGGTCGGAGGGGACGTTCATCCCGACCGAGACGCCGAACCCCTCCGAGCCGTCGATACCCAGGATGGCGAGGACGTTCAGCGCCTGCCCGCCCTCGACGTGGTCGATGACGGTGCCGTCGCGGATCTTCGAGACGCGGAGCTCGTGCTCGCTCATCGGTCCACCTCCGCCCCCCCGTCGCCGTCGGGAGTCGCGTTCTCCAAGAGGGTGTCGAGCAGCGCCATCCGCACGGGGATCCCGTTGTGTGCCTGCTCGAAGTAGCGCGCGTGGTCGGTCTCGTCGACGTCGGGCGCGATCTCGTCGACCCGCGGGAGCGGGTGCATCACGGTGAGGTCGTCCGCGGCGGTCTCCAGCGTCTCGGCGTCGATCTGATACTCGCCGGCGACGCGGTGGTACTCGTTCTCGTCGGGGAACCGCTCCTTCTGGATCCGGGTGACGTACAGCACGTCGAGCTCGTCGAGGACCGGTTCGAGTTCGTCGTGCTCGCGGATCTGCGCGCCCGTTTCGTGGAGGTCGAACCGGACGGACCGCGGGAGTCGCAGCGACTCCGGGCTGATGAAGTGCTGGCTGGCGTCGAACTCCGTGAGCGCGGCCGCCAGCGAGTGGACCGTCCGCCCGTACTTCAGGTCGCCCATGATACCGATCGTGAGGTCGTCGAGCCCGTGGTCCTCGCGAATCGTGTGGAGGTCGAGGAGGGTCTGAGAGGGGTGTTGCCCCGCGCCGTCGCCCGCGTTGACCACGGGGACGTCGACGCGCTCGCCGGCCAGCGTCGCGGCGCCCTCGCTCGGGTGCCGGAGGACGAGGGCGTCGGCGTACCCCTCGATGACGCGGACGGTATCGGAAAGCGACTCCCCCTTCGACACCGACGAGGAGTCCACGTCGCCCATGTCGATGGTGTCCATCCCGAGGCGCTTGGCCGCGCTGTCGAAGCTCATCCGGGTCCGAGTGCTCGGCTCGAAGAAACAGAGCGCGAGCACGCGGCCGGCGTGCCGGTCCGCGTAGGCGGCGGGGTCGTCCGCGACCGCCCGAGCCCGGTCGAGTACGGCCTCGATGTCATCCCGCGAGAGCTGCGTCGCGGTGATGAGGTGGTCCTGTCGCATCGTCTGAGATGGGACTCGGCAGTATCTTGAATCCCTCGGCTCGGCCGTCGTAACGGGTGTTCACGTCCGTGTGGATCCCTGCGACCGCCGGTTTCGAGATTCGTAGTACGCGGGAGTGGTTCGCACGCTTCGGGAGCGCCGGCCCGCGTCCGCACTTATAAACCGATCCGCGCCGAAAGGTCGGCCATGTCCGAGACCGATCCGGCCGACCTGCTTCCGAACGACCGCGTGAAGCGGGCGGCCCTCGACGGCGACGTGACGCAGCTCCACCGCGGGAACCGGTACGGCGAGGAGGGCGACACGTTCGAGGTCGACGGCGTGACGTTCGAACTCACCGAGGTCAGCGAACGCACGCTCGGCGACATGACCGACGAGGACGCGAAGCGCGAGGGGTCGCCGTCGCTAGAGGCGTACAAGGAGCGAATGGTCCGCGCGCACGGCGGGAACTTCGACTGGGACGACGACGCGGACGTGGTGCGACACCGCTTCGAGCGGGTCGACGAGTAGCGAACCGGTCGACGAGTAGCGAACTGGGCGACGAGTAGCGAATGGAGGGAACGAGGCGACTCAGTCGTCGTCCGCGGCCGCGCCGTCGCCGTCCGCCGCGGAGACCGCGGCGTCGTCCTCGATGCTCGGCGGGTACTTCCCGCGGTCGAGCTTGAGGTCGGACTGCGGGCGCGCCATACAGGTGAGCGCGAACTCCTCGGCCTCCTCGTCGGTGAGGCCGCGAGCGGCCGGCTGGGTCACCTCGCCCTCGACGATTTCGGCGGAACAGGCGAGACACATCCCGACGCGGCAGGAGTACTCCTGTGCGATCCCCGCGTCGAAACAGGAGCTGAGGATCGTCTCCGTGTCGGCCACCTCGATCGTCTCGCCGGTGCCGACGAATTCGACGGTGTACTCGGTCATGGCGCCGAGTACCCGCCGACCGGTCAAAAAGGGTTCCCCTCGATCGCGTCGCCGTCGCGGGGACGGAACTGAGGGGACCACCGACTCGGTTCTCCGCCCATCGCAACGACTAATCCCCCGCCGGACGCTTCCCGAGGTATGACCGGCAAGGCCACCGCGCGAGCCCACCCGATCCAGGGGCTCGTCAAGTACCACGGGATGCGCGACGAGGAGCTTCGGCTCCCGTACCACGACAGCATCAGCCTCTGTACCGCGCCGACCGCGACCACGACGACCGTCGAGTGGCAGCCCGACGCGAGCGAGGACGCCTACGTCATCGGCGGCGAGGAAGTCGACGGGCGCGCCGCCGAGCGAATCGACATGGTCGTCGATCACGTCCGCGAGCTGGCCGGGGTCGACGCCGCGGTTCGGCTGGAGAGCGAGAACTCCTTCCCGTCGAATATCGGCTTCGGCTCCTCGTCGTCCGGCTTCGCGGCCGCCGCGCTCGCCCTGACCGAGGCCGCGGGCCTCGACATGTCGCTCCCGGAGGTCTCCACCGTCGCCCGCCGCGGCTCCTCGTCGGCCGCCCGCTCGGTGACGGGCGCGTACTCGCGGCTCGACGCCGGGCTCAACGACGAGGACTGCCGCTCGCACCGCCTCGACACCGGCGTGAGCGAGGACGGGTTCGACCCCGAGGCGGACCTGCGGATCGTCGCCGCGCACGTCCCCGCGTACAAGGAGACGGAGGAGGCCCACCGCGAGGCCGCCGCGAGCCACATGATGCAGGCGCGGACCGCCCACGTCCAAGACCAGCTGGTGGAGATGACCGACGCGCTCCGCGCGGGCGAGTTCGACCGGATCTTCGAGACGGCCGAACACGACTCGCTGTCGCTGACGGCCACCACGATGACCGGGCCCGCGGGGTGGGTGTACTGGCAACCCGAGACGATCGCCGTGTTCAACGCGGTCCGAGAGCTCCGGGAATCGGGCGTCCCCGTCTACTTCTCGACGGACACCGGCGCGTCGGTGTACGTGAACACCCTCGCGGACCACGTCGACGAGGTCGAAGGCCGGATCGCGGAGATCGGCGTCGACACCGACGTCTGGGAGGTCGGGGGCCCGGCGCGGATCCTCGACGAGAACGAGGCGCTGTTCTAACCCCGGGACCGACGCCGGCCATACGCCTCGATTCCGCCGAATCCACGTCACCGTCGTTTGACATTGCGAACGGCTCGCGCGGTCAGGGGACTCGGCCGGGAGGCGATCGAGCGTCAGCGCGGTGGGATGCCCCGCTCACTCCTCCGGGTCCTCGCCCCGCGCCCGCTTGTACATCGCGAGCGCCTCCTCGCGCCGTTCGGAGTGGTCGACGATCGGCGCGGGGTAGTCGGGCGCCGCGTTCGCGCGCTGGGTGGGCGACAGCTCGTGCCACTCGTGGATCAGGTCGGCGTCGAGGCCGCGCAGTTCGGGGACGTACTGCGTTATGTACGCCGCGTCGGGGTCGTATCGCTCCCCCTGCGTCATCGGGTTGAAGATGCGGAAGTACGGCTGCGCGTCGGTCCCCGTCGAGGCCGCCCACTGCCACCCGCCGTTGTCGTTGGCGGTGTCGTGGTCGGCCAGGTGCTCCCGGAAGTGGTCGTAGCCGTGGCGCCAGTCGGCGAGGAGGTCCTTCGTCAGGAAGGAGGCGACGATCATCCGAACCCGGTTGTGCATGAACGCCTCCTCGCGCAGCTGGCGCATCCCGGCGTCGACGATGGGGTAGCCCGTCTCGCCGCGCTTCCACGCGGCGATCTCCTCGGGGTCGTCGCGCCACTCGATCCCCTCCTCGTACGTCTTGTAGTTCTCGGTGACGACCTCGGGGTTGTGGAAGAGGACCTGCGCGTAGAACTCGCGCCACGCCAGCTGCTGCTGGTACTCCTCGACCTGCTCCGGTGCGTCGTCGGGGCGGTCGTCGGACTCCGCCTCGGCCATCGCCGCCTCGGTCGCCGCGTACGCCTCCCGAACGCCGATCTCGCCGTACTTCAGGAACGCCGAGAGCCGGGAGGTCGCTTCCTTGGCGGGGTAGTCGCGCTCGGCCTCGTAGCCGAACACCGCCTCGTCGAGGAAGTCGTCGAGGCGCTCGCGGGCGGCGGCCGTCCCCGCGGGCCCGACCTCGGCGTCCGGCTCCGCGAAGCCGAGGTCGCCGGGGGTCGGAAGCGCCCCGACGCCGCCGTCGGTGACCGTTTCGTCGTCCGCGCCGGGCGCGTCGAGGGCGTCGGCGGCCGTCGCGAGCCGGTCGGCGGAGACGAGCCCTTCGGCGGTCGGCGTCGGCGCCGGATCGTCCTTCGCGCGGTCGGTCCACTTCTTCCAGTAGTAGCTGTACACCGAGTACGGGTCGCCGGCGTTCGTCCGGATCGCGTCGGGGTCGTGGAGGACCGCGTCGTGGTGGGCCTCCCGTTCGACGTCGACCGCGTCGAGCGCGCGCCGGACGCCGGCGTCGCGCTCGCGGGCGAGCCCGGAGTAGTCGCGGTTCCAGACGACGCGCTCCGCGTCGAGCGCGTCGGCGAGCCGCGGGATCGCGGTCCGGGGGTCGCCGCGGGCGACGAGCAGGTCGCTCCCGCGCTCGCGGTACGCCTCGCGGAGCGCGGCGAGCCCGTCGAGCAGGCGGCGCACGCGCACGTCGCTCGCGTGGTCGAGGACGTTCGGATCGAAGACGAAGGCGGGGGCGGCGGGCCCGCGGTCGGGAGCGTCGCCGTCCGCGCCGTCGTCACCCGCCCCCGTCGCGGCCGCGAGCCCGACGTTGTCGGCGGCCCTGAGGTCCCGTCGGTGCCAGAACAGCTCCATGGGATCGCCACGGACGCGTCCACCGTGAAACCACCGGGACCGGCGGCGGACTCCGCGCGGGCGAAGACCGGGGCGTTCCGGCTCGCCCCGGGTTCAGAGCTCCAGCCGTCCCGGAACGCTCACGCGGTCGAGGAGGAAGTAGCCGACCGTGAGCGTGAGGGTCAACCCGCCGAGGGCCGCGGCCGCGAACAGCGCCTCGGTTCCCCCGCCGTAGTCCTCCAGCCGGAAGCTGATCACGCGGCGGGAGACCGCGATGATCGCGGCGCTCACGACGATCCGGAGGACCGGCTGCCCCCGGGCGTACGCGACGAGCGTGCGGTGGACCTCGACGATGATCAGCAGCAGGAGGACGCTGTCGAGCAGCTGGACGACCTCCTCGGGATCGGTGAAGTTGCCCGCGACGAGCAGGCGGTACAGGGAGACGAACAGGTCGAAGACGCCGATGAGGAACAGGAGGAGGAGGAAGTACGCCGCGCCGAGGACGAGCCACTCCATCGCTCGCGCCGCGGGGTCCGCCGCGTCGTCCAGGTCGACACCCATCGAAGGAACGCTCGACAGCCGAGGAGAAGTCAGTTTTGGTGGCCTCGGTCGAGCCGGTCGCGTCAGCCGTCGGCCTCGCCCGTCAGCGACTCGAGCAGGTGGACCGCGGGCGCCTTCGCGAGCGGGTCGTTCCCGTTACCGCAGTGGGGCGACTGGACGCAGGCCGGGCACCCGCCCTCGCAGTCGCAGGAGTCGATGAGCCGCGCCGTCCGGATCATCAGCTCCTCGATCCGCCCGTGGCCGCGCCGGGTGAGCCCGACGCCGCCCGGGTACCCGTCGTAGACGAACACCGCCGGCCCCTCGGTGTGCGGGTGGTAGGGCGTGGAGATCCCGCCTACGTCGGCCCGGTCGCACAGCAGGTGGAACGGGAACAGCGAGATGATCCCGTGTTCGGCCGCGTGGATGCCGCCGTTGAACGCGTACTCGCCGCCCGGGATCGGTTCGCCGTCGTCGATGCCGCCGGCGTCCGCTCCGTCGCCTGCGTCGCTCTCGCCGCCGGCGTCGGGGTCGGGCGCGCCGCCGTCGGCGCTGACCTCGGGGTCGCCGGCGGCCTCGTCCCCGAGCGCGTCGCCGAGGCGCCGCATCTCGCGTTCGAGGTCCTCGGGCACGGGGAAGTACAGCGCCTTCGTCCGCAGCGTCGTCTCCGGGAGGTCGAGCGTCGACTCGCCGAGCGACTCCCCCGTCGCGGCGTCCTTCCGGACGAACCCGGTGATCTGCTCCGTCACCGTGACGTCAGCGAAGCGGACCGGCACGTCCGGGCGCGCCGAGAGCGCGCGCTCGTCGAGATCGTCGTTCACGACGACGTCCTTGTCGGAGCGCACCTGCGTGTAGTAGTCGGCCCACGACCGCTGGAGCTCGGCCACGTCGCGGTCGAGGTCCAGCTCCGTCACCTCGTAGGTGCGGCCCTGCTGATGGTAGATGGCGCCGGGGTGGGCGTCCCGGAGCGCGTCTGCGACGCCGAGCGTCGCGACCGTGTCGCCGCTCGACCGCTCGACGAGCGATATCTCGCGCTCCTCGGCGGTGCGGAGGTTCACGGACTGCTGCGGGCTCGACCCCCCGGCGTGGACCCACCGCGTCCCCGCGGCCGCCTCGCGCCGGTTCAGCACGCCCTCGTCGGTGAGGTCCGCCACCACGCCCGGGAAGGAGTCGCCGAAGAAGCGCTCGTCCTCGGGCGAGAGCCAGTTCTCGTCGGCCGCGCAGGCGACGTGGCCGGGCATGAGCTGGCCGTTCTCCGGGTCGCAGATCGCGTCCTCCGGCTGCGCGTCGAAGAAGTCGTTCGGGTTGCGCATGAGGTACTGGTCGAGCTGGTCCTCGCCGCCGACCATCACCACGAGGGCGGGGTCGTCGCCGCGGCCGGCGCGGCCCGCGCGCTGGTGGGCGGACATCCGCGTGCCGGGGTAGCCGTCCAGAATCACGACGTCGAGCCCGCCCACGTCGACGCCGAGTTCGAGGGCGCTCGTCGACCAGACGCCGCGCAGGTCGCCGGCGTGGAGGTCCGCCTCGATCTCGCGGCGCCGGTCGTCCGTGAGCGCGGCCTGGTACGCGCCGACCTTGCCGGCGAGGTCGCGCTCGCCCCGCTCGCGGAGGTCGCTCGCGCTGTCGGTGGCGTACTGCTCGGCGGTCTGCCGGGCGCGGGTGAACGCAAGCGTCTGCTGGCCCGCCGTCACGAGGTCGACGAACAGCCGCTTCGACTCCGTGTGGCTCGACTTCCGGCGCCCGCTGCCGCGCTCCCGCCAGTCGTCGTCGTACTCCGGCGGGTTCCACAGCACCCAGTCGCGCGGCCCCCGACCGGAGGCGTCCTCGTCGACCAGGGTAATCCCGTCCGGGTCGCGGCCGGTGACGGTCGCGACGTGGTCGACGGGGTTGTTGATCGTCGCCGAACAGCAGACGAACTGCGGCGAGGATCCGAACCGCTCGCACGTCCGCGCGAGCCGGCGCAGGGTCAGCGCGACCTGCGAGCCGAACACCCCGCGGTAGCTGTGGACCTCGTCGATCACGACGTACTCCAGCGACGAGAAGAACCAGTCCCAGAGGCGCCCGGCGTACGGCAGCAGCGCGTAGTGGAGCATGTCCGGGTTCGAGAGGAGGACGGTCGGCCGGCGGTCGCGCACGTCCCGCTTCTCCGCCCGCGAGAGCCGCCCGGTGTACGAGTCGACGGAGACCCGGCTGCCGAAGCCGAGGTCGGCGGCGAGCTCCGACAGCGACTCCTCCTGGTCGGCGATCAGCGCGTTCTGCGGGCCGACGTACAGCGTCCGCCCGCCGCGGTCCATCGCCGCCTCGAAGGCGGGAACGGTGTACGCGAGCGACTTCCCGCTGGCCGTCTCGGTCGCGAGGACGACGTCGTCGCCGTCGCGGACCGCCTCGATCGCGTCCGCCTGGTGGCGGTAGAGCCGGTCGATCCCCCGCGACGCGAGCGCGTCGTCGAGCCGCGGTTCGAGGTCGACGTCCGCGAAATCGGGTTCGCGCGCCGGGATCCGCCGGTGGTCGGCGATCTGTCCCTCGTAGAAGGGGCGGTCCCGCAGCCACTCGATGGCGTCGTCCACGGTTACGGAACCCTGGGGTCGGCGGGGCCTAACGGTTGCGGTGGCGACGCGGCGGGTGCGAGGGTGCCGACCCTCAGTCGTCCGCCGGTGACGGTGACGGCGCGGCGTCGACGGAAAGGGCCCCGGAGAGCGGCTCCGTCGGTCCCTCGCGGGCGAGCGGCGGCCAGCGGACCTCGGTCGCGATCGGATCGTCGAGGTCGAGCCGCATCCGGAGGTCTCCGCGGCGCTCGACGACCTCGAACCCGACCGTCCGGTAGACGTTCCGGGCGACGCGGTTGCCGGTCTCGACGTGGAGTTCGATCCCCTCGCGGCCGGCAGCGGCGGCGTTTGCGATCACGTGGCGGCACAGCTCCGTCCCCACGCCGCGGTCCTGCGCGTCCGGATGAACGAAGACGGCGAGTTCGGGGACCGCCGCGCCGGTCGGCGTGTACATGGCGTGGCCGAAGAGCTCGCCGTCCCGCTCCGCGACGACGTTGTTCCCCTCGGTCAGCATCGATCGGATCCAGTCGGCGCAGCGCCGCCGGCTCACGGGCGGGAGCCCCTGCGCGCGGTCCGTCCGGTCGAACCGCTCGTACATCTCGGCGAGGAACGGTTCGTCCCCCTCGACCGCGGGACGAATCGTCCAGCGCGCGCCCTCCTTGTCGACGAACCGCGGACAGCGCGGCGGGCAGTGCGGCGTCCCCTCGCACTCGCTGCCGTCCCACCCGTCGCAGGCGGCGATGGCGGTATCCGAGGTCATGTCTCCGCGTTAGCGGCGCGTCGGGTTATAGGGAGACAACGACTTTCACGGAGTGAGAACGGGTGACGACCGCCTCCGACGAGCCACGATCCGGAAGGGACAGAGCGGCTACTCTCGGATCAGCACGATCCCTTCGCGGAACACCGCGTGGTTCGGGACGACGTGTTCCTCGCCGTCCGTCTCGATGTGGGTGACGAACAGGTCGACCTCCTGAACGATGCCGCGCTCGCCGGCGACCCGCACCTCGTCGCCGATACCGTACGGCTGTCGCAGGAGGAGGAAGACGCCGGCCGCGGCCGAGGCGACGAGGTCCTTCGTCGCGAGCGCGGTGAACAGCACGACCGCGAACGCGTACGCCGCGAGCAGCACGACGAGCGCGAGCGTCTGGACGCCGACCTGTCCGAGCGCGACGAGCGCCGCGACGTACACCACGCTGTACTTCACGAGCGTGGGGAGCACCCCGAGTTCCGGGAGTTTGATCCCGCGAAGCCGCTCGGCGACGAGCAGCTCGGTCTTATCGCCGACGACGATCCCGACGATGAGGACGATCACGGCGACGAACAGCCGCGGGAGGAACGCCGCGACGCCGGACCAGAACCGGTCGAGGTAGTTCACGTCCGCGACGGTCAGAGCGACGATGACGGTGACGGCGAGGATGAAGTAGCTGGACAGCTGCGCTAAGATCCGCACCGTCGAGGTGTCGAACTCGCGGGCCGTCCGCTCGAAGGCGGTCCCCTCGATGACTTCGGGGACGCCGGCGCGGCGGAGCAGTCGGCGGTTGATCACCCCAGTGAGGTACGCTAACACGAGTCCCAACAGGAGGACGCCGAGCGCCAGCCAGATCCGGTACGGGACGTTTGCGAGGAACTCGGGGACGGTGATCTGGGCCGCGGACATGGGTCAGTACTCCTCCGGATCGATCTCCAAGACGAGTTCGCCCGCCTTGAACGCGCGGACGAGCCCGTCGGACTCGGAGAGCACGATCGAAGTCGAGTTGGTGTCGCGGGTGATCGCCGCGCCGGACATGTGGCGCGCGCCGAGCCCCTTCGGGATGTCGACGCCCTCGGCGGCGGGTTCGAGGTATCGGTACGCGGAGACGATCTTCCCGGAATCGGAGACGACGAACGCGCCGTCGAGCCGCGAGAACTCCTTTAACATCACGTTCACGATGGGGTCGCCGACGTGGACGTGACTCTTCTCGAAGGGGTTGTACGACAGCGGCCGCGACTTGTTCATCACCTTCCCCGCGTCCCCGACGACGAACAGGGCGCCCACCGGCTTCCCCTTCTGTCCCTTCTGCCCGAGTTCGATCGCGACCTCGAACACGTCGCGGATGACGCTCGGCTCCGCCCGGGAGTTGGCGAACAGGTCGTAGATACCGGTGTGGATCCCCTCGTCGACGGTGACGCGGATCACCGCGTCCGAGCCGCCGTCGAACACCGAGGTGACGCAGGCCACCTCGTCGCCCTCGGCGAGCAGGCCCTCGTCCATCGCGCCCTCGATACCGAACCGGATCCGGTCTTTGACGTTGTCGAACGGGAGCGGGAGCTCGACGAACGTCTCGGCGTCGACGTCGTTGTCGGGCGCGACGACGACGACCTCGACCCCGTCGTCCGCGAACCGGTCGTAGAAGGAACTCGTCGGGGAGAACAGCAGTGCGGCGTCCACGTCCGAGACGAGGTCCGCCAGGTGGTCGGTGAGCGAGGCCATTATCACGGGAGACAGGTGGAGTCCGTATAGTCGTTGCGTCGTGCGGGCGTCTGACGCCCGTTCGGAGGTCCGACGGAGCACCGCGGACCGGATTCCCGCGCGACTTTTATCCGCGAGTCGACTACCCGGGCGTACATGGCGACTCGCGAGGCCCTCTGGGAGTACCGGAACCGGTTCGGCGACGCCTTCGGACGGACGTACTTCCGGCGGTTCGGGGCGGGCGTCGTCTCCAGCGTCGGGCTCGGCACCTACCTCGGCGAGCCGACGCCCGCCGTCGACGAGGCCTCGCGCGAGTCGGTCGAACTGGCCCTGCGGTCGGGCGTGAACCACGTCGACACCGCTGTCAACTACCGCTGCGGCCGCGCCGAGCGCGTGGTCGGGGAGGCGCTCCGAGGCGCGCCGGTCGACCGCGAGTCAGTGGTCGTCGCGACGAAGGGCGGCTTCCTCCCGTTCGACGGCGAGCGCCCGGCCGATCCGAGCGCGTACGTCCGCGAGCGGTTCGTCGAGCCCGGGATCGTCGGCCCTGAGGACCTCGCGAACGGCGCGCACGCGATGACGCCGGACTACCTGGAGTGGTCGCTCGACCGCTCGCTCGACCGGCTCGGCCTCGAATCCGTCGACTGCTACTACGTCCACAACCCGGAGACCCAGCTCGCCGCCCGCTCGCGAGACGACGTGTACGACGCGCTCGAAGCCGCCTTCGAGGCCCTCGAACGCCGACGGGCCGCGGGCGACGTCGGCGCGTACGGCGTCGCCACGTGGAGCGCGTTCCGCGTCCCGGACGGCGACGACGGCTACCTCTCGCTCGCCGACGTCCTCTCGCGGGCCGAGGCCGCCGGCGAGGCGGTCGGCCCCGACGACGACCACGGGTTCGAGGCGATTCAGCTCCCCTTCAACGTCGCGATGGCGGACGCGTTCACGCGGCGGAACCAGCCCGCACCGCCGGGTTCGGACGGCGACGGTCCCGTCTCGACCCTCGAATTCGCCCACGAGGCCGGACTCTCCGTCGTGACGAGCGCGAGTATCGGGCAGGGCGAGCTGGCGGTCGAGGGCGCGATCCCCGCCGACGTCGACGCGACGCTCGCCGGGGAGACGCCGGCCCAGCGCGCGCTCAACTTCGCGCGGAGCGCCCCGGGCGTCACCTCGTCGCTCGTCGGGACGACCGATCCCGACCACGTCCGCGAGAACGTCGCCGCCGGCACCTTCGACCCGCTCGGCGCGTCGGCGTTCGACGCCGTCTTCGAGTGAGCGGGCGGCCGCGACCGCGCGAGCAAAAAACGTTTGTCGGGACCGACCCAAGCCGGGCGCATGTCCCCCACGCGACGAGCCCTCCTCGGTAGCGCGGCGCTCGGGGTCGCCGGCGCGCTCGCCGGCTGCCTCGGCGGCGGCGCGGGCGACGCGAACGATCCGGAGGCGGAGTCCGACCGGCGACAGACGTCGGGGACGGACTCGGACCCGACCGTGGTGAAGCCGCGGAACCCCGACGGCGAGAGCGTCCTTCTCGACGGGAGCGAGACGAACGGCGCGGGCGAGCCGGTCCCGATCGGGCGAGAGCTCGTCACGAGCGCGAGCCGGGCGAACGAGCTGTTGGTCGCCGAGGGCGTCGGTGACGCGGACCGCGAGTGGACCCGGACCTTCCTCGACGAGACCGACTACGACGCGGAGACGGTGTACGTCTCGCAGGGGGGCGTCCGGTCGTGTCAGCGCCTCGTGATCCACTCGGTTTCGTGGCGGCCCGGACACGTCGAGTACGAGTACTGCCGCGAGCTCAGGCCACCCGACGAGGCGTGCGAGGCGGACGCGGGGGTCGCCCTCGCGTTGCTCTTCCGGCTGCCGGTCGCGCTCGACGGGCGGCTCACCGGCTCCGGCTCCAGCGGGCGCACCCCGTGTCGGACCACGGAGACGGAGTACGCGGTGATCGACGGGAACGCGACCGTGCCCGGGAACGAGACGGCGATCGACGAGGGAGGTGACGCCTCGTGACGGAACGCCTGACCCGACGCGACGCGCTCGCCGCCGCCGGGGCGGTCGCGCTCGGGTCGCTCGCCGGCTGTTCCGGCGGGGGGAGCGAGCCCGAGTTCTGGGACGACCCGCCGTCGCTCGACGTCGAGCGCGTCCCGAGCGAGTTCGACGAGCCGGTCCCGGAGCCCCCGCGGCTCGTTCCGGTCGATTTCGAGCCCGGGGTGGCGGCGGCGTTCGCGGACCGCGTCGACCGCCTGCTCAGTCCGATACCGGAGCCGCTGACCGCCGAGACGCTTCCGAACGGCGAGATCCGCGAGCGGATCGAAGCGGAGCGGACGGCGGCTCGGAAGTCGGTCCCGGGCTCGGACGAGTCGCTGCCACCGCTGCGGACCGCAGAGCGGTACACCGCGGCGCGAGATCACGCCGCGACCGCCGTCGGCACGTGGGCCGCCGTGACAGTCGAGGGCGATCCGTCGCAAGTGGCCGCCGACGTCGGGACGGTCCGCCGACGCGTGGCCGAGACGCTGGACGCGCTACCCGGGCCCGCAGCGGACCCGCCGGCCGGCGCCGCGATCTACGGGCCGATCGAGCGCTGGTACGACGAGGCGCAGCGGCAGACGCTGGTCGGCGGGGGCGCCGACCCCGATCGCCGCGCGAATCCGATTCGGACGGGCGAGTCCGTCGGTGACGTCGAGCGGGTCCAGTCGTCCGTCGAGGCGGGGCGGTACCTCCGCGACCGGTATCGGGCGTCGCTCGCTGCCCCGGAACCGGTCGAAGCGGCCCTCCGCCGCGAGGCGAAACGGCTCGGCCGCGAGGTCGGCGAACGGCTCGAGGCGCTCCACGGCGAGGACGTGGAGGAGATCCGATCGAACCCCGGAACCGAGTCGTTGCTCGACGAACGACCCGTCCCGCGGGACGCGCCGAGCGTCTCGCTGCTCTCGACCGCCGGCTACCGGGCGTTCGAGAACCTCTGGTTCGCACCGATTCCGGTCGGGAACTACGAGCCGGAACACCCTGCGACCGCGCTCGTACGGACGCTCCTGCTCCGCGTTCGACTCCGGGGACTCGACGTCGTCGCGTCCCGGATAGAGGCGGGCGAGACGATGTTTCCCGCGGACGCCGCCGCGGTCGGCGCGGCGCGCGACGCGGCGATCGAGTCGACCGCGTCGCTCGCGTCGAGCGCGAATCCGCTGGACCGGTGGCTGGCGACGCAGTTCCGTCCGTTGTTCGAGGAGCCCGACGGGGCCCTCACAGCGGCCGAGCGGGACGCTCATCGGGTGGTCGAGGCGTACACCGCGTACCGGTGGATAGAGACGGTCACGGGCGAGGCGCGAGCGGTGACCGAGTCGGTCGCGGCCGCGTTCGACTCCTGATCGGATTCGATCGCGGTGCGCGAGGGGGAAAGAGAGACGTCGGAAGCAGCGAGGGGAGACCGTCAGCGAAGCTCCTTGAACCGGCTTCCGCACTCCGGACAGATCCGGACCGCGAACACCTCGTCGGGGTCGTTCTCCTTTTTTAATACCTTGTCGCAGTCGGCGCAGTTGAGCCGCTCGTAGGTGTCCTTGACGAGGTCGCCGTCGCGGAGCCCCTTGCGCGTGGATTTCATACCCCGCCGTTCGTCGGCGGGGCGGATAAAAACCCCGTACGACAGCGGTCTGACGCGTCTGCCGATACCGACGCCGAGACGGGTCGGGCGGCGAGACCGATACCCGGTTTCACGGCGCCGCACTCGGCCGCGTCCGTGGCGTCCGCGCTCGGCCGCGTCCGTGGCGTCCGCGCTCGGCCGCGTCCGTAACGTCCGCGCTCGGCCGCTTTCGCAACCCTTGTGTCCGGGCGCGGGGAATCGCCGCCGTGTCACGGACCCGGCTGTTCGGATCGCTCTGCGCGCTGGTCTTCCTCGTCAACTTCGCGCGGGTCGTGTTCGCGCCCCTCGTGGGCGAGTTCATCGACGCGTTCGGGATCCAAGAGGGGACCGCGGGCCTCATCGTCACGCTCGCGTGGCTCGGCTCCGCGGCTCCGCGGATCCCCGCCGGCTGGGCGCTCACGCGCTTCACGCGGCGACGGGTGATACTCGTCTCCGGCGCGATGCTGACCGCGGGGGGGCTCGGCGTCGCGCTCGCGCCGAGCGTGCTCGCGCTCATGGTCGCCGCCTTCGCGATCGGCTTGGCCTCGGGCGTCTACTTCGTGGCCGCGAACCCCTTCATCGCGGAGCTGTTCCCCCGGCGCGTCGGGCGGGCGATGGGCGTTCACGGCACCGCGAGCCAGCTCGCCGCCGTCATCGCCGCGCCCGCGGTCACCGTCGCGCTGTGGTACGACTGGCGGTACGCCTTCTACGGGCTCGCGGCCGCCGCGGCCGCCAGCACGCTCGTGTTCGCCGCGCTCGCGGCGCGGACCAATCTCCCGGACGCCGGCGCGGGAGACACCGACTTCCTCGCGGCCGCCCGCGGCGAGTGGAAGCTGATCCTCGCCGGGGTCGTGCTGATGGGGCTCACGAGCTTCGTCTGGCAGGGCCTGTTCAACTTCTACGAGCTGTACATGATCGACAAGGGGCTGCCGCCGGCGACCGCGCGGAACCTCCTGACGGTGATCTTCGCCGCCGGCGTGCCCGCGTTCCTCGTGTCGGGCGACCTCGCGGACCGGCTTCCCCACGTGCCGTACCTGCTCGGTATCGTCACGGCGTTCGTCGGCGGGGTCGTCCTCGTCGTCGTCGCAGAGGGGCTGGCGGCGGTGATCGCCGCGAGCGTCGTCGTCGGCTTCGCCATCCACATGCTGTTTCCGGCGGGCGACACGTACCTCCTCGGGTCCCTCCCCGACGAGTCGCGCGCGTCGGCGTACGCGATGTTCTCCGCCGGGATGATGTCGACGCAGGCGGCCGGCTCCTGGGTCGTCGGCGAGGCCGTCGAGGCGGGCGCGACGTACGACGCCGTCTTCCTCGCGCTCGCCGGCGGGCTCGCGGCTCTCGTCGTCGCGTACGCGGCGCTGTACCGCCTCGGGCGCGTTCCCGGCGGCGCCGCGGGCGCGACGCGTGCGGTCTGAGGCCGCGCGGGCGGAGCGCGGCCGGTCGGGACCGGCACGCGCCTACGGTACCGCACCTGTTTTGGGCGTCCCGCCCGTGTGATCGGTAAATGGAGTACGTTCAGGAGCGCGTGACGACCCTTCACGCGTTGACCGACCACCGGCCCGACGCCCCCACGGACCGGGCCGCGGTCGTCGTGCCGATGACCGAGCGCGAGTACGGGACGCTCGCGGCCGAGCGTGTGCTCTCGTCGCTGGAGACCGTCGACCCCGCTCGGGTGATCGTCCCGCTGCGAGCGTCGGCCGACCGCGCCGGGGCGTTCGCGGAGTGGCTCGACGGGTTCGACCTCGACGTCGAGACGCTGTGGTGCGACGGCCCCCGGCTCGCGTCGCTGCTGGAGGCGCGGGGACTCGACGGCGACCGCGGGAAGGGGCGCGACGTGTGGCTCGCCCTCGGTCGCGCGCTCGACGAGGAGTTCGTCGTCGTCCACGACGCCGACACGAAGACGTACTCGCCGGCGTTCGTGAACCGGCTGCTGTTCCCGCTGGGGCGCGGCTACGACTTCTCGAAGGGGTACTACGCCCGCGTCGAGGACGGCTCGCTGTACGGGCGGCTGTTCAGGCTCTTCTTCCGACCGCTCGTCCGCGCGCTCGCCGATGCCGCGCCCGGCCGAATGCCCGACGTCTTAGAGTACCTCTCCGCGTTCCGCTACGCGCTCGCGGGCGAATTCGCGGCGACGAGCGACCTCGTCTCCCGGCTCCGCGTCCAGCGCGGCTGGGGGCTGGAGGTCGGGACGCTGGGCGAGGCGTTCGGCCACGCGGGCTTCGCGGACAGCGCGCAGGTCGACCTCGGGCGCTACGAGCACGACCACCGCTCCGTCGAGGGGCCGACGGGCCTCGCGGACATGAGCCGGGCGGTCGGCGCGGCGACGCTGCGCGCGGTCGAGGACGCCGGCGTCGACGTCGACTACGACGGCCTCGCCGAGCGGTACCGCGACGCCGCGGAGACGCTGGTCGACGGCTACGCGACCGACGCGGGGTTCAACGGCCTCTCGTACGACGCGGCCGACGAGCGGTCGCAGGTGGCGACCTATGCCGAGGCGCTCGGCGAGCCCGGTCCCGACACCCGGCTCCCGGCGTGGGAGGACGCGCCGGTCGACCCCGATGAGGTCCGGGAGGCCGCGCGCGCGGACCTCGACGCGGTTCGCGGCGACGGGGCGACCGGCGGGATCGACGCCGCCGGCGCTCAGGCGACCGACGACGGGCAGGCGGAGCCCGCTCCGGGGGAGGACTGAGATGGCGGACGGAAGCGGGCCGAGCGTCGCCGCGCGCGACGACCTCGCCGGCGTCGTCGACCTGTTCGGGTGGCTCACCCGCACGGAGCTGTCGCGGGCGCTCTCCGAGCTTGCGTTCAAGCAGCGCGCCGAGGTCGACGAGGACGCCATCGACGCCGCCATCGACCTCGCGGTCGCCGAGTACGCGCTCGTGCCGGCTCCCGACGAGGCGCTCTCGCGCGCGGAATCCGAGCCGATCTCCGACGGAGGGACCGCCCTCGCGGTCGGTCCGGCCGCGTTCCCGACGCTCCCGGAGGGCGCCGAGGACCTCCCGCACATCCTCGACGTGCCCGACCGCGGCGTCGACCGCGAGGCACTCGCGGACGCGGTGCTCGACCGGCTCCGCGAGGAGGCGATCGAGGCGATAGGGGAAGGCGACGCCGACCGGCTGGAGACGCTCGCGGACGTGACCTACGACGTGGAGGCGTGGGCGCCGGTCGACGTGGATCCCGTCCGGACCCGGATCCTCGCGGAAGTGGACGAGGGAGCGTGAGTCCGGGGAGCGCCGCGGCCCCTCACCCAGAGAACTCTGACTCGCTCACGCGGACGACGAGGGTCTCGTCCACGTCGCGGAGGTCGTACTCGGGCCTCTCGCCCTGTCGCCGCCGGACGAAGAGGGGCTCGACCGGGCGCCCGTCGACGAGCCCGAACACCTTCAGTCGCTGGTCGGTCTCCTCGGGGGGCACGTCGCCGTCGCGGACCTCGCGGGCGAGGTCGCGCGAGAGCCACTCGTCGGTCGCGACCGAGGGCTCCAGGACGAGCGCCTCCGCGACGAAGCGGACGAGGTACCAGTCGAGGTCGTTGAGCAGGGAGACGGCGGCGCCGAGGCTCACGGTGTCGACGGCGACGCTGTTCTCGAAGGGCTCCTCGATCCGGTAGGTGGCGAGCGCGTCCCGCGCGGTCTCGCGGGAGAGCAGCTCGTAGGAGAGCTCCACGTCGGGGTCGCCGAGGAGACACACCCGCGTCACACCTCGGCGGTCGCGGGGAGCGGTGAAATCGGTTGCGGTCGGCCCTACCACGAGATCCGCTCGCGGTCCTTCCAGAGGTGCCCCGCGGGGCTCCCCGGCGCGAACCGCGCGAGCCAGACCGGCGTTTCGGCGCCCTTCGAGGGGGTTCGGGGCGCCTCGTCGCCGCCCATGTCGGTCCGGACCCAGCCCGGCGAGACGGCGTTCGCGATGAGCCCCCGCTCGCCGTACTCGCCGTCGAGGTACGCCGTCAGCCCGCCGACGCCGACCTTCGAGAGCCGGTAGGCAGGATACCCGCCGCCCATCTCCCCCTCGGTGAACTGGCCCAGCCCCGACGAGAGGCTCACGACGCGACCCCCGGTCCCCTCTAAGAGCAGCGGCAGCGCGTGCTTGGTCAGGACGACCGGCCCGCGGAGGTTCACGGCCGTCGTGCGGTCGAAGTCCGCGACGTCCATCTCGTGGAGCGGTCCCGACCGCGGGAACACGCCCGCGTTGTTCACGAGGACGTCGAGCGAGCCCGCCTCGCGCTCGATCCGGTCGACCGCGGCGCGAACCTCGGCGTCGTCGGTCACGTCCAACCGGACCGCGCGCTGGTCCGCCGCGGTCACGTCGTCGGGGTCGCGCGCCCCGGCGTAGACGGTCGCTCCCAGATCGGCGAGTTCCGCGGCGATCTCGGCGCCGATCCCGCGCGTCGCGCCGGTGACGAGCGCGGCGTCGTCGGTCAGGTCGGCCTTGAGCTCGACGTCCGTCGGCGTGTCTGCCATGCCGTCCGGTACGGCGCCTCGCCTGTAGAAACCTCGGGCCGGTGTGGCTCGCCCCGGTTCACGGTCCGACCGTGTCCGCGCTCAGAACGTCGAGACGTCGCCCTCGATGACGCTGCGGGTCACGTCCGTCACGTCGGCCAGCTCGCGGTCGACGATTTCGAGGACGTCGGCCTCGATGTCGGCCAACGTCACGTCGCCCTCGGTGACGATCTGGGCGTCCGCGACGTGCGGCTCGTCGATCGGGCGGCCGATCTGCGAGAGCAGCCGGACCTGGAGGTCCCTGATCCCGTCGACCTCCTCGGTGACCGACTCGGCGACCCGCGTCGAGAGGAGGTTGTAGATCTTCCCGATGTGGTTGACGGGGTTCTTCCCGGAGGTCGCCTCCATCGACATCGGTCGGTTCGGCGTGATGAGGCCGTTCGCGCGGTTGCCGCGCCCGACCGAACCGTCGTCGCCCTGCTCGCCGGAGGTGCCGGTGACGGTGAGGTAGACGGAGCCCTCGTCGTAGTCGTCGGCGGTGTTGACGTCGACGCCCACCTCGCGGTCGGTGTACCCGCGGGCGAGGTCGTCGACGTACTCGCGGACGCTCTCGACCGCGTCGTCGTACTCGTCGAGGCCGTCGACGTACCGATCGACCATCGCGGCGGCGACGGTGATATCGATCCGGTCGCCCTCGCGTTTGCCCATGATCTTCACGTCGGGCCCGAGCTCGGGGTGGTCCTCGTGGTACGTCGTGTTGAGCGCGCGCTCGGCCTCGTAGACGATCGTCTCCGTCTCGGTGAGCGGGGCGTGGCCGACGCCGAAGGAGGTGTCGTTGGCCATCGGCACCTGCTGGGTCTCCTCGCCGAAGACGTCCTGGAGGTCGCCCGAGCCCTCGCCCAGCTTGACGTCGACGACGACGTCGGTGCCGTACTCCAGCTCCGGGATCGCCTCGGAGAGGTAGTCGCGGGCGGCCGCGAGCGCGGTCGAGTCGACGGGGAGCTGCTCGCCCTCGTACTCCTTCGTGGCGCGGCCGACGATGAGGATGTAGATGGGCTCGACGACCTCGCCGCCGCCGAACGCCGGGGCCGCGCGGCCGGCGACCAGCTGCGTCTCGTCGGTGTTGTAGTGGAGCACCTTGCCGACGCGGTCCAGATAGAGCTGCGAGAGCGCCCGCGAGACCGACTCCGCGACGCCGTCACAGACGGAGTCGGGATGACCGATCCCCTTTCGCTCGACGATCTCGACCTCCTGGTCCTCGACCGCCTGCCGGTCGAGGCGACTGACCTGTATGTTCCGGTCCATTGCCGCCGGATACTCCGCGGGCGACGGTATAACTTGCGGAAACCTCCCGGGCCGGGGTAATGCTCTCGGGTTATGGCTCGGCAGATGTTGCGGCCGCGTCGCGGTTCCCCGCCGTCAGCGCGTCGCCGCGTACGCCTCGGCCATGACGTCGAGGGCCTCGCGCAGCTCCGCCTCGTCGGTGGCGTACGAGATCCGCGCGTGGCCGGCGCCGCCCTCGCCGAACGCCTCGCCGGGCACGACGACCACGCCGCGGTCGATACACGCCTCGACGAATCCGTCCGGGACGCGCGGCATCGCGTAGAACGCCCCCTGCGGCGTCGGACAGTCGATGCCGATCTCCGCGAACCCCTCCAGGAGGATGTCGCGGCGGCGCTCGAAGGAGGCGGTCATCTCGTCGACCACGCCGCGGTCCCCCCGCAGCGCGGCCTCCGCGGCGTACTGCGCCGGGGCCGAGGCGCACGCCTGCGCGTACTGGTGGACGCGCAGCATGCGCTCGACGCGCTCGTCGGCGCCGTACACCCAGCCGAGCCGCCAGCCCGTCATCGAGAACAGCTTCGAGGCGGAGTTGACGACCACGACGTTGTCCGTCTCGGCAAACTCGATCGGGGAGTAGTGTTCCCCGTCGAAGACGGTGTACTCGTACACCTCGTCGGAGACACAGAGCACGTCGTGCTCGTCGGCGATGCGGGCGAACTCCCGGACGTCTTCCTCGGAGGAGACCGCGCCCGTGGGGTTGCCGGGGGAGTTGACGACGAACGCCGCCGTGTCCTCGGTGATCGCGTCCTCGATGGCGGCCGGGTCGATAGTGAGGTCGTCGCGGAGCGGCACCGGGACCGGTTCGCCGCCGGTCAGCTTCGTCAGCGCGTCGTAGGAGACGAATCCCGGGTCGGGGATCAACACCTCGTCGCCGGCGTCGACGTGCGCTTCGAGGGCGACGTGAAGCGCCTCGCTGCCGCCCGCGGTCGCGATGACGTTCCCGGGGTCGAGGTCGATTCCCTGGTCGGCGCGGTGCTTCTCGGCGATCGCCTCGCGCAGCGACCGAGTCCCCTTGTTCTCGGTGTAGGCGTCGGCCTTCCCTGCCTCGATGGCGTCGACCGCGGCCCGCCGGGCGTGGTCCGGCGTCGGGAAGTCGGGCTGGCCCAGCCCGAGGTTGATCGCGTCGTCGCCGGCCGCCTCGAACACCTCGCGGATCCCGCTTATCGAGATCCGTTCGACCCTGTCGGAGAACGTCGTCATATCCGTGTGGGGGCGCCGCCGCGAGTTAGTTCTTGCCACGTCGGGTCGGCCGACGGTCCGGACCCTCCGACCGGGATCGCGGAGTCACCACCGCCGACGCTCCCAGACGGGTCGTCGCCCCCCGCGGCTCGCGTCGTCTCTGATCCGCCCGTCCGCGTCGGTCGGCAGCGCGAATCGCCCGTCGAGGATGCTCGGCACCTCCTCCGGTCGCGCGCGCAACAGGGCGTCGTCGACCGCGCGGAGCCGGAACATCGGCCGACCCGGTCCCATCGGGACCTTGATCGACTCGATCAGCTCCCGGTCGACGAGGGCCCGGCGGTCCCGGGTGAACTCCTGTGCCGGGGCGATCCCGACGCCGTCGGTCCCGACCCAGGCGCGGAGGTCTCGGAAGAGGTGGTCGTGGCGCGCCGCGAGCGCGACGAGGAGCGTCCGGTCCGTCACCCCGGTCGTGCGGCCGAACTCGCCGGGAGCGAGCGACGCCAGCAGGGCCGCCAGGTCGTCCGCGAACCGGTCGTCGAGGACCTCGCGCGCATGGGCGAGAAGCCGAGTCCGCGAGGGCATCCCGACGGTCGCCGCCGCCGCCGCGTCGAACCGCGACTCGGCCGTCGCGCGGGTGCCGTCGACAGCCTCCGAACCGGCCGCCGCTACCTGAGCGTCGGCCGCCGTCGTCGCGAGCGTCCGACCTCCCCGGGGGCCGACGAGGGCGTCGACGCGGTCCGGGCTCGCGAACAGCGTCCCGCCCGTCCCGTGTCCGAGCGGCTCGCCGGTCCGAATCCGGATTTCGCCGCCCTCGACCGCCTCGGCGACCGCGCTGCCGAGGACGAGCGCCCGTGAGAGCGCGTCGACGACGCCGGGGCGGCACGCGATCCGCCACGGGTCCCCCGACGAGCGCTCTCGGGCCGCGAGCACTGCCGGGAGCAGCCGGATCGGCACGCCGACCGCGACGACCGCGGACCGCCCCGCCAGCGCGGCCTCGACCGCCTCGGCGAGCGGGTCGTCGGGACGCGGAAGGACGTCGGAGACCTCGGACGCCCCGTCGAAGTCGTCGCTCGCGGCCTCGGAGTCGGCCTCGGTTCCGGCGTCGTCCGCGGTCACACCGATCGGTGACTACCGCGATCCGGATGAGCGTTGCGCCGGTCACGGGGGCGCGCCGCTGAGGGAGGAAAGCACTGGGAGAGAAAGCGACGGGAGAGAAACGTCGTGAGCGCCGAACTCAGGGCGCTCGCGCGAACACGAGGTACCCCGTGTGCCCCACGCCCGCCGTGGAGGGGCGGGAGCCGCGGTCGGAGAAGTCCATCTCGCGCTGGATCGTTTCGAGCGTCTCGACCTCCGAGAGGCCCGCCTCGCGGGCGGCGAGGACCGCGTCGCGGGTCCCCTCGACGAACGGGGAGTAGACGGCCAGGTGACCGCCGGGCGCGAGCAGGTCGACGGCGCGTTCGACGACCGCCGGGGCGTCTCCCGTGTCGAGCGTCAGGACGTCGAACGGCTCGCCCTCGGCGAGCGCGTCCAGCTCTTCGGTGAGGTCGCCGGTCCGGACTTCGACGCGGTCGGCGACGCCCGCGGTCGCCATGTTCCCGCGGGCGACCTCGGCGAACTCGGGGTCGACCTCGTAGGTCGTCACGTCGGCGCCCGCGCGGCCGAGGTACGCCGCGAGGATCCCCGTCCCGGTGCCGGCGTCGAGGACGCGGTCGCCGCCCGAGGCGCCCGTGTGGCCCATCACGAGGCCCACGTCGCGCGGCATCATCGGCGCGCCGGTGCGTTCGAGGTGGTTGAACAGGTCGGGGCCGCGGAGCGCGCGGACCTCGAAGACGGTGCCGAGATGGGTCTCGACGGTGTCGCCGGCCGCGACGTCGTCGGGGACCTCGAGCACGCCGAGGTCGGTGCCGAACTCCTCGCCGGGCTCCAGTAAGTACTCGCGGTCCTCGTGGACGAGCAGGTACGCGGCGTCCGTCACTGGAGGTCCGAGATCGCCCGGGCCGGCTCGCCGTTGGCCGCCTCCAAGGCGTCGCGGGCGGCCTCTCTCGAAACGCCGGCCTGCTGGGCGACCAGTTTCACGTCCTCCTCGGGGATGCCGTCGTCTCCGTCGTCCGCGTCGTCAGCGTCGTCGAGCGCGGGCTCGTCGCCCCCTTCGACCGCCGTCGCGCCGCCGCCCGCGCCAGCGTCGGCCACCGCGTCGGGGGAGCCGACGATCTGGTAGGTCTCCTGCCCTTGAGCGTCCATCTTGGTGACCTGAGCGCCGTCGAAGACGAGGTCGTCGCCGTCGGCCGTCTCGATGACGACCCGCTCGGCGTCGAGCTCCTCGACGTCGATCCCCATCTGTTTCATCATCTGTTTCATCTTCCGCGGGTTCATGCCGCCGCCTCCGAACATGGTCCTCGGTTCGGCCGGACGACACAAAAAGGGTGTCGACACGGGCCGCAGGGCCGGCGCGGCGGCGACGGGCGACGCGCTCGATCCCGGCGGCGTCCGCCCAACGCGATCCCGGCGAACCCGACCGAGACGACGGGGTTGATACGTGTCGCGCGCGAGTCGGCGGTATGTACCTCGCGGACCACACCTGGCCGGAGCTGGGCGACGCGCTGTCCCCCGGTTCCGTCGCGCTCGTCCCGCTCGGCTCGACCGAACAGCACGGCCCGCACCTCCCGCTGGCGACCGACCACCTGATCGCCGAGGGGCTCGCGACGGCGGCCGCGGACCGCTCGGACGCGTTCCGCACGCCGACGATCAACGTCGGCGTCAGCCCTCACCACCGGCAGTTCCCGGGGACGATGTGGGTCGACCCGCCCGAGTTCCGCGACTACGTCGAGTCGTTCGCGCGGAACCTCGCGTACCACGGCATCGACCGTATCGTGTTCGTGAACGCCCACGGCGGCAACGTCCAGCACCTCCGAGAGGTGGGCCGCCGGCTCCACGAGGACGAGGTCGCCTACGCGGTCGAGTGGATGTGGGACGAGTCGATCCCGGAGCTGGTCGACGAGCTCTTCGAGCGCAACGGCCCCCACGCCGGCCCGAAGGAGACCGCGATGATCACCCACCTCGCGCCCGAGCTCGTCCGCGAGGACCGGCTCGAAGACGCCCGCGACGGCGGGCTCGTCGACCTCGAGAGCGCGGAGACGACCGTCCACGGCGCCCGGACGTTCTACGACTCGATCGACAACTCCGCGAACGGCGCGTTCGGCGACCCGACCGACGTGACCCCGGAGAAGAGCGAGCGCCTGTTCGAGGCCGCCGCGGACCAGCTCGTCGGGCTGGCGGAGTGGATCGGCGAGCGCGACGAGGGCGAGCTGTTCCCGGAACCGCGCGTAGAGCAGGGGTCGAATTAGTCGTCGGACCGGTCGCCGAGGGTCTCCCGGAGCGCCGCGTCGGCCGCCTCTCGACGACCGTCCAAGACCGCGAACCGCTCGTCGCGACGCCGTTCGAGCCATCTCAGCAGCCGGGCGGCCCAGTCGAGCTTCCGCGCCTTCATCGGGTCGACGGCGGGATCGTCGAACTCCCAGCCCGGGAAGACGAGTTCGGCGGCCCCGACGTGGTCGGCGAGGAACGCGGCGCGGTCGCCGTCGGTGAACCCGCCCGTGTTACGGACGGGACCGACGGGAGCCGCCTGCGTCGTCGCCAGCGTCCACTCGTCGGCGAAGCGCGGGAGCCACTCGCGGACCGCCGGGAGGTTGTCGCCGTGGGCGTGGGCGGCGACCGGGACCCCGTCGCGGGTGAGTTCCGCGGCGGTCTCGGGGTTCTTGTCGAGGTCCGTCACCAGACAGTCGACGGCGACGCCGCGGTCCGCGAGGACGTCGGCGGCCGTGGACGCGGCGACGACGACGTCGGCGTCGCGGGCGAGCGCGACCTCGTCCGCGAGGCACGGCGCCGCGCCAGCGACGGCGACCGTCTCCCCCCGCCAGTCGCCGAGGCGGTCGAGCGGGAACGGCGTCGCGAGGTCGGCGGCTGCGTCGCGGGCGCGCTCGTCGGCCGCACGGTCGAAGCCGAAGTCCGCGATGACCGCCTCGTAGACGGGTTCGAACGTCGCGAAGTTCACGCGCGGATCACGCCCCGCGGGGTCGCCACACGCGCCGCGGAGCGGCGGCGCCGCTCGGCGGTCGAGATATGGTATGGACCGGAGTGGCACAGAGTACCCCTACCCGCGTGCCCCTCCGGCGTCCGGTCGATCGGTTGTCTACACGAGGGCATAAACTTTCTCTTAACTCACGTGTCGGTCGATACCGTCGAGCGCGTGGTCGAGCGCGCCTGAAACGCCGGATACCGCGTCTCTGACCGAGGCGATCGCGGCGGGCGTCCCGATCAGCAGTCCGCGTCGGTCGCTCCCGGCCGTGTTACCGGTGTCACCGTCGACCCCGGCACCCCCGTCGGTCGCCGAGCGGGCCGCGACGGCCTCCGCTCGGTTCGGGTCGCCCAGCGCGAACGCCGCGGCGCCCGCGTCGCCGCCGACGGTCGCGGCGCGCAGGGCGCCGACCGCGGGCTCGTCGAGCCCGGAGAGCTCGTAGGTGCGAACGACGGCGCCGTCGGCGACCGGCCGATCGCCCTGGGTTACCTCCGCCGCACCGATCCGGTCGAGGTGGCGCTCCGCCTCCCGGACCGTCGTCACGTCGAGCTCCTCGACGGCGACGGCGTCAGACGCGGGGCCGGACCGGTAGCGGTCGCGGGCGAACTCGGCGCCGACGAGGGCGGCGTCGCGCGTCTCGGCCACGTCGTGGGTCCGGATCACGTGGGCGCCGCGCTCGACCGCCATCGACGTCGCGGCCAGCGAGACCGGCAGCGCCTCCTCGGTACCGCGGCCCGCGATGGTCTTGAGGAAGCTCTTGCGGTTTATCGAGACGAGCAGGGGGCGGCCGTAGCCGCGGAACTCCCGGAGGCGACGGAGCGTCTCGCGGTCGTCGTCGTGGGTCTTCGCCTCGGACCAGCCGCCGAAGGCGGGGTCGAGGATCGTCTTGTCGGTGAAGCCGTTCATCGAGAGCGCCTCGTAGATGTCGTCCACGGCCTCGACGGCCCCCGGTCGCTCCAGGTCCGGCGGCGAGGCCATCTTCGAGACGGCGACGTCGTGCTCGCGGCAGACGCGGGGCATCTCGGGGTCCGCGAACCCGCAGATGTCGTTGACCATGTCGAAGCCGCGCGAGAGCGCCTCGTCCGCGACCTCGTGGTAGCGCGTCTCGATCGACCAGACGGCGTCGCCCGAGGTCGACTCCAGCGTCTCGACGGCGGTGTCGAGGCGATCGAGTTCCTGTTCGGCCGAGAGCACGTCGAGGTCCTTGTTGGCCGATTCGAGGCCCACGTCGACGATGTCGGCCCCCTCGCCGATCAGCTCCTCGTCCACGTACGCGGCGGCCTCGCCCGGGTCGTCGTACACGCTCGGGTCGTACGGCGACTCCTCCGAGACGTTGAGCACGCCCATGATCCGGGGCGGGTGGTCGTCGCCGATCCCGAGCCCCGCGGCGTCCACGTTTCGCATACGATCCCCACGGGCGCGAGCGACATAAACGGGGCGAGTACCCGACGCGCTCGCCGGCGATTCGGCCCGGGACCCGGAGCGGAGCGACCGGCGATGTCGGAGAAGCGTGAGGCCTCGGACGGGCGTCAAGCGAGGGTGAGGCCTCGGAGGTGCGTCAAGCGAGGGTGAGGCCTCGGACGGGCGTCAGGAGACGAACTTCAGCAGGTCGTCGCGGTTGTGGTCGTGGAAGCGCGTCCGGAGGCAGTCCTCCAACGCCTCGACGTCACCGCGCTTCGCGCAGACGGGCGCCACGCGGTCGGACCACTGCTGCCACGGCGGGTACAGCCCGAGCCGGTCGCAGATCGCGTCGAGCCGCTCGTCGAGGTCGTCGATCTTGTCGGTCTTGTTGACGGCGACGATGGGTTCGACGCCGACGTCCTCGAGGAAGCCGAACATCTCCACGTCGTGGGGGACGTTCCCGCGCTCGGCGTGGCGGTCGATGATGTCGACGGCCGCCTTCCCGTCCATCACGACGACGCCCGCCAGGATCGAGTCGGCGTTGTCCTCTAGGTAGCGGACGATGTCGGTCTTGATCTGCTCGCGCTGTTCCTCCTCGACGCCGGACATGAAGCCGAAGCCGGGGAGGTCCGTGAACATGAAGCCCTCGCTGGCCCAGTCGAAGTGGTTCGGCTGACGGGTGACTCCGGGCTTCCCGCCGGTCGAGAAGTCGTGGCCCGTCAGCTCGCGCATCAGCGTGGACTTGCCGACGTTCGAGCGCCCCACGAGGACGACCTCGGCGTCGCGGTCCGGCCGGTCTTCGAACATGTCCGACCGTGCGCGCCTGAACGGGTTAAAAGGCGCGTCGCGACGGCGGCTACTCGTCGGGAGCGGTCCGTCCGTGCGGGGACGACCGGAGAAACACCGAAGGCGATCCGCGGAGAACGTGGTCGCCATGGACGGAGACATCAGCGAGATTACCGGCGGGCTAACGCTCGATGAGAAGCTCCGACTCGTCCACGGCGCCGTCGATCCGGACGGGAAGGCGACGGGGTACCTCCCGGGCGTCGATCGCGTCGGCGTCCCGCCGCTGTCGCTCGTCGACGGGCCGCTCGGCGTCCGAGCGAGCGGAGAGCGCGCGACGGCGTTCCCCGCTTCGGTGGCGCTCGCAGCGTCGTGGCGGCCCTCGCTCGCTCGACGGTTCGGACGAGCGCTCGCCGGGGAGGCGGCCGCCCACGGCCAAGACATCGTCTTAGCGCCGGGAGTCAACATCGCCCGAGTGCCGCACGGCGGGCGTAACTTCGAATACTACGGCGAGGACCCCTATCTGACCGCGCGAACCGGCGTCGCCGTGATCGACGGCCTCGAGTCGGAAGGCGTCGCCGCGACGGTCAAACACTTCGTCGCGAACAATCAGGAGACGAACCGCTACGACGTCAGCGCGGCGGTCAGCGAGCGAGCGCTCCGCGAGATCTACCTGCCGGCGTTCCGCGCGGCGGTCGAGGAGGCGGACGTGACGTCGGTGATGACCGCCTACAACCGGGTCAACGGGACGCATATGAGCGACCACGGGTACCTCCTCTCGGACGTTCTGAAGGGCGAGTGGGGCTTCGACGGCTTCGTCGTCTCGGACTGGTGGGGCACTCGTAGCACCGTCGCGGCGGCCCGTGCCGGTCTCGACGTCGAAATGCCCGGGATCGACCCCGAGGAGTTCGTCCCCACCGACATCGACGTCGACGACGTTCCCGAGGCGATGCCACCGGTTCCGGACGTTCCGGCGTTGTTCGGTGACCCCCTCCGAGAGGCGGTCGAGTCCGGCGAACTCGACGAGGCCGTCGTCGACGAGAAGGTCGCGCGCGTCCTGCGGGGCACGGCTTCGATCGGCCGTTTCGACGAGGAGCCGGCGGGCGAACTCGACGCGGCGGCACACCGGGAACTCGCACGGGAAATCGCCACGGAGGGCGCGGTCCTCCTGCGGAACGACGGCACGCTCCCGCTGGGGGACGTCGGTTCACTCGCGGTGATCGGCCCGAACGCGGACCGCGCCAAACTGGGCGGTGGCGGCTCCTCGGAGGTCTCGCCGTTCACCCGGACCTCGCCCGTCGAGGGGCTCGAGGCGAGGGAGGTTTCCGTCACCGTCGAACGCGGGGTCCCCCCCGTCTCGGAGTCGCGGATGTTCGGCGCGGAGTCGGACGAGGAGGGCCCCGATCCGAGCATCGACGACGCAGTCGACGCGGCCGCAGCCGCTGACTGCGCCGTCGTTGTCGTCCAAGACGACGCGACGGAGTTCCGGGACCGCCCGGATCTCGGCCTCCCCGGCCGGCAGGACGATCTGGTCGAAGCGGTTGCCGGTGTCGCCGACCGGACAGTCGTCGTACTCCGGACGAGCGGACCCGTCGAGATGCCGTGGCTGGACGCGGTCGACGCCGTGCTCGAAACGTGGTACCCCGGGCAGGCCGACGGCGACGCGCTCGCCGACCTGCTCTTCGGTGACGCCGAGCCCGGCGGGCGCCTCCCGACGACCTTCGGACGCAGTGCGGCCGACTATCCCGCGAGCGATGAGACGGCGTTCCCCGGGGTCAACGACGTGGCCCGATACGACGAGGGCGTCTTCGTCGGCTATCGGTACTTCGACGAACGCGACGTTCGCCCCGCGTTCCCCTTCGGACACGGCCTCTCTTACACCTCGTTCGCGTACGGGCAGCCGTCGGTGACCGAGGACGGCGACGGATTCGCCGTGGCAGTCCCGGTGGAGAACACGGGGGATCGTCGGGGCAAAACCGTCGTACAGGTGTACGCTCAGAAGGCCGCTGCGCCGGTCCCAACGCCGGAGCGCGAACTCGTCGGGTTCGAGGCGACGACGCTTGAAGCGGGCGAACGGCGGACGCCGGAGGTGTCGGTTGCGCGTTCGGAGTTCGAGTACTACGACGAACAGACCGGCTGGACTCTCGCATCGGGGGAGAACGCGCTCTTCGTCGGCCGCTCTGCGCGTGACATCGTCGCGGAGATCGGCGTCTCAGTCCGATAAGGCGTGGCCGCGGCGCTGGCGGCAGTCGTGAAGCGCCCGCCCACCGGGCCGTTCCGGCACGACAATACTTATTCACTACCTGCGTAAGGGGCGGCTATGGAGACGGACGCTCTGATAAGTACGCTCGAAGACGCGGGCCTGTCGCCGTACCAAGCGGCGGTGTACGTCGCGCTCCTCGATCTGGGGACCGCGTCGGCGACCTCGGTCGCCGACGCGAGCGACATCCCGAATGCGCGCGTCTATGACGTGATTGACGCCTTAGCCGAACGAGAGTACATCGAGAAGTACGAGCAGGGCACGCTCAAAGCGCGGGCACACAGCCCTGCCGTGGTGCTCGACGACCTCCGAGACAGGGCCGATCGACTCGAATCGGCGGCCGACGAAATCGAAGACCGGTGGGAACAGCCGCCGCTCGAAAAATCCACGGCCAGCATCGTCAAGCAGTTCCAGACGGTCATCGACCGCGCGCAGCTGTTCATCGAACAGGCGGAGACACGCGTGTACGTCTCCGTGACGCCCGAACAGCTCGAACAGCTCCGTGAACCGCTGAAACGGGCACACGAGCGCGGCGTCGCCGTCCACGTACTCGTCTACACGGAATCGGCCGGCGATCCGCCGACGGCCGAATCGGTGTCCGGAATCTGTCACGAGGCCCGGTACCGCGGACTTCCGGCCCCGTTCGTCGCGTCGGTCGACCGACAGAGCGCCTGCTTTTCCCACCACCCGGACGCGGTCAACCAGTACGGCGTCCTCGTCAACGATGAGGAGTACACCTTCGTCTTCCACTGGTTCTTTATGACGTGTCTATGGGCGCACGGAACGCCGATATATTCCGAGCGGCAGGAGACCCTGCCGATCGAGTACGTCGATATCCGGCAGTTCATACGCGAGGCACGACCGCTGTTCGAGTCCGAGGCGACGGTGACGGTCCGGGTCGAAGGGACCGATCTCGCCACCGGCGAACCGCGGACGGTCACGGGCACCGTCGAGGGCGTCCAGTCCGTCGTGGGGGGTGAAGAATCGGATCCGCAGATCGCCGGACAGGTGACGCTGATCGTCGATACCGGTCACGAACGGGTCCGTATCGGCGGATGGAACGCCGTGGTCGAAGACGTGGAGGCGACGCGGATCGTCGTTACCGACGTCGCGGACGTCGATAGCTATCCGTCGTTGCGCGCGGGGACGGAACCCGCCGAGTGATCACGAACCACGAGCGTTCCGCGGACCCGCTGCCCGGAACGGGTCACGACCCGTCGCGTACGTTCGCGACGGTCCGCCGGTCGGGGAGCGCAGCCATCGCGCCGCGGCGCGTCGTCGACGCGGCGGCGACCGCGTTGGCAAACGCGAGGATGGCGTTCGGTTCGTCGCCGGCGACGAGCCCCGCGACCGCCCCCGCGGCGAAGGCGTCACCGGCGCCGGTCGTATCGACGACGTCGTCGACGTCGTATCCGGGGTGGTGCCACTCACCGGCCCCCCATCGGGCGTTGCTGTCGGTGATCAGACGCGCGCCGGAACTCCCCTCGGTCAGGAGGATCGCGTCCGGTCCGGCCGCGAGGATGTCCGGTGGCGTCGTCGGGAGGCCGGCCCCCTCGAGGTCCTCGCGGGTGGCCTTGAGAACGTCCGTCTCGGAGAGCATCCGCTCGATCGTGGGTGTCGGCTCCGTCTCCCACAGTTCGGGGCGAACGTTCGGATCGAAAACGACGCGGCAGCCACGGTCGCGGGCCCGCTCGACGAGATCGAAGGTCGCTGACCGCGCCGGCTCGACGGTCAGAGTGACGCCTCCCACGACGACGATATCGACTGACTCGAGGGTGTCGTCGCCGACGACGCTCGTGTCGAGGTGTCTGTCCGCCGTGTTCGAGCGATAAAAGGTGAACTCTCGATCGGCGTCGGGACCGTGCGAGACGAACGCCAGCGCCGTCCGGCTGTCCGGAACCTCCGTGACGAAGTCGTCCGGAACGCCCTCGCGGTCGAGCACCCGCGCGAGATGCGAGCCGAACGGGTCGTCGGCGAGCGCGGTACAGAACCACGGCGTCCGGTCGAGCCGCGCCAGCCCGACCGCCACGTTGGCCGGCGCTCCGCCCGCTCGCTTGGAGAACGACTCCACGTCCGCGAGCGGTCCGGGGCGGTCAGGAATGAAATCGATCAGGGTCTCGCCGGCGACAAGGACGTCACGCGTCATGCGCCACCATACTCGGAGTCAGGAGTATGAAAATAATAAAAATTCGGGCACGGTCGCGATCGGGACGGTCCGGGGGCGCTCCCCCCGCGACCGATATGTTTTTACAAATATACTCGGATGTGAGTTGTATGTGTTCTCTCCGACGTCGCACCGTCGACCACACGCCGGCTTCGCGCGAGGAGCGATCCACACCGAGTCATCGCGGCGCGTCTCCCCGCCGATGACCTCCGGAGGGGACGCCGCAGACCCGGATCGGTTCTGGTGGAAGGAGAGCGTCGTCTACCAGATCTACCCGCGGAGCTTCAACGATTTTGACGGCGACGGGATCGGCGACCTCCGTGGGATCACGCAGAAGGCCGACTACCTCGATGAGCTGGGAATCGACGTCGTCTGGCTCTGTCCGGTGTACGACTCGCCGCAAGAGGACAACGGCTATGACATTCGAGACTACCGCGCGATCGACCCGGAGTTCGGCACGATGGCCGACTGGGAAGCGCTTCGAGACGCGCTTCACGACCGCGACGTCCGCCTCGTGATGGACCTCGTCGTCAACCACACTTCCGCGGAACACGAGTGGTTCCAGCGGTCGCGACGCGAGGAAGCGGGGTACGAGGACTACTACCACTGGGTGGAGGGCTCCCCCGACGAACCGCCGAACAACTGGGAGTCGTTCTTCGGCGGCTCGGCGTGGAGCTACGACGAGACCCGCGGCGCGTGGTACCTCCACCTCTTCCACGGGAACCAGCCGGACCTGAACTGGCGGAACCCTCGGGTCCGCGAGTCCGTCACGGAGCTGATCCGGTGGTGGCTGGACAAGGACGTCGACGGCTTCCGGATGGACGCCCTGAACCCCCTCTCGAAGCCGGCGGGGTATCCCGACGGCGACCCCGACGGCGACGTCGTCGGCGAGGAACAGTTCTTCAACGGGCCGCGGCTGGAGGAGTACCTCAGCGAGATCGTCGAGACGACGTCCGGACGCGACGCGATGACCGTCGCCGAGATGTCGCACACGGACGTCGACACCGCGGCGAGCTACCTCGGCGACGACGGGGTCGGGCTGGGGATGCTCTTCCAGTCGGCGCACATGGAGGTCGACGCCGGCCCGGACGGGATCTGGGACCCGAGCGGCCCGGGGGAGTTCGATCTGCCGACGTTCAAGCGCGTGATGGACCGCTGGCAGGAGGGGCTGCGGGGCCGCGGGTGGAACGCCGTCTTCCTCGGGAACCACGACCAGCCGCGGATCGTCTCCCGGTTCGGCGACGACGGCGAGTACCGACGGGAGAGCGCGACGCTCCTGGCGACGTTCCTGCTGACTCTGAGCGGCACGCCGTACGTGTACCAGGGCGACGAGATCGGGATGACGAACGCGGCGTTCGAGAGCCTGGACGAGATCGACGATGTCGAGACGATCGGGGCGGTCGAGGCGCTCACCCGCCGCGACGGCGTCGACTCCTTCGCGGACGTCGCGCACCTCGTGAACTACTGGAGCCGGGACCACGCCCGGACGCCGATGCAGTGGTCCGACGAGGCGCACGCCGGCTTCACGGACGGCGACCCGTGGTTCCCGGTGAACGACAACTACGGCGAGATCAACGTCGAGAAAGAGCGGAGCCGCGAGGACTCCGTCTGGCACTACTACCGCCGACTGATCGAGCTCAGACACGATACGGACGCCCTCGTGTACGGCGAGTACGACCTCCTCCTGCCGGACCACCCCAGCGTCTACGCGTACACCCGAACCCTCGGCGGCGACCGCCTGTTGGTCGTGCTCAACTGGTCCGACGCCGCCGCAACTTTCGAACCGGAAGCGATCGAACCGGAAGCGATCGAACCGGCCGACGTCGAGACGCTCGCGGGGAACTACGACGAGTCGCCGACCGACCCGATGAGCAGTGCGTTCCGGCCGTACGAGGCCGCCGTGTACCGGATCTGAAAAGAGTCGGCGACGGGCGAGCGGCTCAGTCGGCTTGGACGCCGTCGTCGACGGCTTCGACGTTCGCGTCTGCGACGACGCCGTGCGAGATCGCGTCGCCGGTCCTGTCGTCGAACAGGTGAATCTGCGCGCGGTCGAAGACGATCTCGACGTCCTCGTCCTCGCCGATGTCGGTCGCCGGGTCGACGCTCATCAGCAGCCCCTGTCGCTCCTCGAAGTCGGCCGCTTCCCCGCCGTCGTCGGGATCGAGAATCGGCTTCAGGTAGACGAAGATCTCGTCGCCCATCGGCTCGAGCACGTCCGTCTCGACCGCGAACGTTGCGCTCGGGTCCCTGGCCTCGGCGCTATTGGTCGTGAGGTAGAGGTCCTCCGGACGGATGCCGACGTCTACCGCGTCGCCGCTCGCCACGCCGTCGATCGCCGTGGCGTCGAAGGAGATGGAGTAGCCGTTCGCGTCGAGCGTGTCGTCGCCGACGGTGGCGTCGAAGAAGTTCATCGAGGGCGACCCGATGAAACCGGCGACGAACCTGTTCGCCGGCTGGTTGTAGCAGGTCAGCGGCGGCGCGATCTGCTGGAGTTCGCCCTTGTTGAGCACGGCGATGCGGTCCGACATCGTCATCGCTTCCGCCTGGTTGTGCGTGACGTAGATGATCGTCGTGTCTAACTGCTTGTGGAGCCGCTGTAGCTCGGTCCGCATGTTGACGCGCAGCTTGGCGTCCAAGTTCGCCAGCGGCTCGTCCATCAGGAACACCTCCGGGTCGCGAACGATGGCCCGCGCGATCGCGACGCGCTGGCGCTGCCCGCCGGACATCTCGCTCGGCATCCGGTCGAGCATCCCCTCCATCCGGACGATCCGCGCGGCCTCCTCGACGCGCTCGTCCATCTCGTCTTGGGGGAAGCTCCGCAGCCGGAGCCCGAAGGAGATGTTGTCGTACACGTCCATGTGCGGGAACAGCGCGATGTTCTGGAACACCATCGCGATCCCGCGGTCCTTCGGCGGGAGGTTCGTCACCTCTCGGTCGCCGATCAGGATCTCGCCCGAGGTGGGCTTGGTGAGTCCCGCGATCGTTTCGAGCGTCGTGGACTTCCCGCAGCCCGACGGACCGACGAGGCAGATGAACTCGCCGTCGTTCAGGTCGAGGTTCATGTTGTCGACCGCCGTTACGTCGTCGTACTGTTTCGTGACGTCCGTGAGTTTGACTCGTGACATGGTTACTCCTTGAGGGCACCCTGCGTGAGGCCGCTGATGATCTTGTCCTGTGCGATGACGACGAGGATCGCGACCGGGACGATCGCGATCAGGCTCGCCGCCGCTTGGAGGTCGTACCGGACGGTGTACTGCGTCTGGAACGCGAGGACGCCGTCGACCACCGGCGCCCAGTCCGCGGCGCTGTTTCCGGTCATCAGGTACGAGAAGAAGAACTCCGTGTACACCGTGATGAAAGTGAGAATGCCGGCGGTCGCGACGCCGGGCGCCGACAGCGGCATGATCACGCGGAACAGCGCGCCGATCCGGGTCGTCCCCTCGACTCTCGCTGCGTCTTCGAGTCCGTCCGGGATCTGGCCGTAGAACGTGGTCAGTATGAAGATCGCCAACGGCATAGTGAACGCGCTGAGCGGCGTGACGACCGCGGCCGGCGTCCCGTACACCTCCACCGGGAGGGTGAACAGGCCGAGCATCGGGACCTGCTGGTTGAACGCCCGGAACAGCGGGATGAACAGCGTCGCCGGGGGGAAGAAGCTGAGCACCAGAAGCGAGAACAGAAGCGGCGTCTTCCCGCGGAACTCCAGGCGACCGAACGCGTACCCGGCGAGGCTCCCGACGAGGAGCACGAACACCGTCACCGTGAACGCGTAAAACAGGCTGTTGAACATGAACCGCGCGAACGGGACCTGCCGGAACACCTGAACGAACACGGACAGGTCTATGCTCGCCGGAACGAGCGGGATGTCGGGCTGTCCGGGCGGCGCCATCGCGACGTTGAACAGCCAGTACAACGGGAACAGCGACGTGGTCAACAGGACGCCGCCGAGGAACACTAACATCACGGCGTACGCCTTCTCCGGGTTCCTGATCCAGTCGTCCGCCCACCGCGCGACGCGGGACTTGTTCTCCCCGTCGTCACCGGTGTCGTCGCCCGATCCGTCGAACGTTTCCGCGTCGTCGTGGTTGCGTGCGTCGATGCTCATGTCAGGCTAACCCCAGGCTCTGGTTGCTTTGTCGGATGAACAGGAGGTACACCATGATGAACAGCCCCACGACGATGGCGATGAGTACGCTCACGGCGGCCGCGGACCCGTACAGCGTCGCGGAGCCGAACATCAGTTGGGTGACGAGACAGGTCATCGACGGAACCGTCGAACAGCCGACAGAGGTCGATTCGATGATGCCGTACACCCGCAGCGCGCCCATCGTCCGGAACAGCATCGCGACCATCAACACCGGGAACACCAGCGGGAACGTGATGTAGCGGAACCGCTGCCACCGGGAGGCGCCCATCACGTCGGCCACCTCGTAGAGGTCCTGGTTGACGCTCTCCAAGCCCGCGAGGATCAGCAGGGCCATGAACGCCGAGGTCTTCCAGATGTCCGCGACCGTCACGATGACGAAGCTGTCGAACGTCGTGTTGAGGGGAAGCGAAGAGAAGATCCCGAGCTGCTGAAGCGGCTCGGTCAACAGCCCGTAACCGGGTCGGAACAGCAGGAAGAAGATCATCCCCTGGATGACGATGGGGATCGCCCACGGCAGGATGATGAGCAACCGAACGAGCCGCCGCCCCTTGTACTCGGCTTTCATCAGCATGGCGTAGAGGAAGCCGAGCAGCGTCTCGCCCGTGACGCTCAACACGGCGAACAGGATCGTCATGAACAGCGCCTGTTCCAAGATCGGCGTCTGGAACGACGGGTCGATGAACGCCGCCGGTGCCAACGCGTTGCTGTTCGTGAGCAACCGGACGTAGTTTTCCACCCCGACGAACCCTCCCAGGTTACCGCCGGTGATCACGTCCGCGAAAAACGACATCCTGATCGCCGACGCCAGCGGCCAGAACGCGAACAGAAGCAGGACGAGGAACGCCGGCACCAACAGCAGGTACGCGTACGCCTGCTCGCTCAAATTCTCCGTCCGCGTCGCGATCCGTGTCAGTATCCCGTCGGACACCTCCGGGCCCGCCTGTTCAACGGCCATGGTGGCTGACACCTCCCTGTGCGACCGCCCGCTGTTGTGGTACGAACATCGACCACGTGTTTTTATTACGAATATTTATCATTATTGTTTGTTTTACATATCGTTCGAATTCGGTGGACCCGAGACGCCCTCAGGGAGGGACCGTCAGTTGGACTCCGTCACCCCGACTGCTCCTCGATGGCGGAGATCTGCTGTTGCATCGCCGTCGCCGCCTCCTGTGGCGTCTGCTCCTGACGGAGCGCCGCGTTGACCTCGTCGGCGACGATACTACGCTGACTCGGCCACACCGACGTCGTCGGACGGGGGATCAGGTTCTCCGCCGAGTACTGGAGCGCTTCGAAGTACGGTCCGTACGTGTCGCTCTGCTCGACGTAGCTGTACAGCGACGGCTTCGGCGGCATGAAGTTCGCCGTGTCGAACTGGTACTTGAGCACCGAGTCCTCCCACCACGCCTTGATCACTTCCTTCGCGGACGCCATGTTGTCGGTGTAGGGGTTCATCGACATGATCCACCCGCCCTGCGCGTGCCAGGACCCGTTCGGTCCCTTCGGCAGTGGCATCACGCCGAGTTCCATGTCCGTCCCTTCGAAGGCGGTCAAGGCCCCGCCGATGGAGTAGGTCCAGTTGCGCTGGGTGACCGCGCTGCCGTCCTCGAAGACGCTCTTCGTGTCCGGTTCGGCCCAGCCGGCAACCTCCTGAGGCGAGATGCTCGCGATATCCATCGGGGCGCTGCCCGTGCCGTGGATGGTGTCGACCGCGGCCTCGATCCCGTCGATGGACTCCTCCGAATCGAGGGTGACGGGCCGGTCACCGATCGGCCCGAAGAGGTTGTCCTGGCCGCCGAAGAAGGCGCCGCCCATGCTCGTGAGGAACTCGTTGAACGTACAACACGCCAGCCCGGCGTAGTTGTTCCCCTGCCAGAGGTGACCGTACTCGACGTCGGCCCCGCCCATGGCCTCGGTGACGATCTGTGAGAACTCGCCCCACGTCGGCGGGTCTCCCCGCCACGTATCGAAGTCCGAGTCGCCGTAGCCCGCGTCCCGGAGCAGGTCCTTGCGGTACGTGATCGTCGGGAAGTCGGGGAACACCGGGACCGAGTACAGGTCGCCGGTCTCCGGGTGTGTCCCCGTGTTGAGCATCGACTGGACGCCCTCCTCTTTGACCCGGGAGATGAACGCGTCGTCCATCTCCTGTTCGAGGTTGACCAGGTCGCCGCGGACGATGAACGGGATCGTCCACCCGTTGTCGGTCAACACCAGGTCCGGGTTGGACTCCTCCGCGTTGATCGCGGTCCGGAGCTGCTGCTGTTTGCTGCCGGTGTCTTGGGGAGGCCGAGTCATCTCGATGGTGATCGAGTCGGGCACGCCCGCCTCGTGTAGGACTTCGGGGAACCCGGCATCCACGAACTGCGGTCCGGAGAAGACCGTGACCGTACCGCCGATCTCCCCGTCGCCCGACGAGCCCGACGAGGTCCCGCCGTTTCCGCCCCCGCCGGAACAGCCCGCGAGACCGGCCGCCCCCACTGCGCCCGTTGCCGCGAGATACTGCCGTCTCGAGACGCCGTTCGGTGTGCTATCTTCTGACATCATCCGGTTATAAGGAACAATCATTAATATAGTTACGGCAGTGTACTACCGGTGTTGTAAATGAGATCTCTCGCGAGAATCGGCGGCAAGCATCGGGGTCCGACCGTCTACCCGACCGCGCGCGAACCCACGCGGGGTACCGGAACGCACCGAGGTCCTCTATCAGTCTTTCCCGAGGGCGGGCCACTGCGGCGTGAGAGGAGCCTCGATCCGCGACAGCTCCTCGTCGGTCAGCTCGACGCCGAGCGCCCCGACGTTCTCCTCGAGGTGCTCGACGCTCCTCGGTCCGATGATTGGCGCGTCAACGACGTCTTTGTGGAGCAGCCACGCGATACTCACCTGCGCGGGCGTCGCCCCGTTCGCGTCGGCGATGTCGCGGATCTCCTCTAGCACCGCCCAGTTCTCGTCGGTGAACCGCTGTGCGGTGTAGTCGTCGCTCGCTGCCCTCCCCGATTCGGGGTCCTCGCCCCGTGAGTACTTCCCCGTCAGGAACCCGCCCGCGAGCGGGGACCACGGAAGGACGCCGATCCCCTCGGCGGCGCACACCGGTAACACGTTGGCCTCCTCGTGCCTGTCGACGGCGTTGTACTCCGGCTGCATCGAGACGAACCGCTCGCGGTTCTCGACGTCGGCGGCGTACAGCGCCCGGGTGAACTTCCAAGCCGGCATCGTGCTCGCCCCGACGTAGCGGACTACCCCCTCGGTAACGAGGTGATCCAGCGCCGAGAGGACCTCTTCGACGGGCGTGTCGTCGTCCCAGCGGTGGATCTGATAGAGGTCGATGTAGTCGGTCCCGAGCCGGTCGAGCGACGCCTCGGCCTGATCGAGGATATGCTTCCGCGAGAGCCCCTGTCCGTTCGGCCCCTCGCGCATCCGGTTGTACACCTTCGTCGCGATGACCAGCTCCGAGCGGTCGTACCCCTCGATCGCTCGACCGACGATCTCCTCGCTCTCACCTCGCGAGTAGACGTTGGCCGTGTCGAGGAAGTTGATCCCGAGCTCCAACGCACGGTCGATGATCGCCCGGGAATCCGACTCCTCGTGGATCATCCAGGGCGCTTCCGTCCCGAAGTTCATACACCCGAGCGCCAGCCGCGACACCTCCATCCCCGTCTCGCCCAGCGTGGTGTACTCCATCTCGGTCATCGCTCGTGGTACCGAAGCGAGCGACAAAAAACTACGCCGAGCGGATCGCGCGGACGACCGTCGGTTCCGACCGCCGACGCCGAACGGTGTCGGCGGAAAGTTGATGCCGTGGTAGCGGGTATCTGGTCGGGATGCCCCCGTCATACAGTTCCGGACTCCGCCGGTCGGAACACACCGGCGACGACCGCTGTTGGCCGTGTACGCTCGTCAACGTCGCGCTCGTCGGTGCCGGTAGTGTGGCGCTCGGAGCCGTCAGCACGCCGGCGATCGGCGTCGCCGCCGCGGTGGGCGGCCTGACGCTGGTCTGGCTCCGGGGGTATCTGATCCCGGGCACGCCGCGGTTCGCCCCCGGGCTGGTCGCCGCCGTCCCCGGTGGAGCGGCGCTCTTCGACGAGCCCCCGGCGGGTGAGAACGGGCCGCCGGACGGGGGCGGGTCGCTGGGCACCGAGAACGCTCCCGGCGACCCCGAGGACCTGCTCGGCCGCCTCGTCGAGAGCGGCGTCCTCGAGGTCGACGGCGACACCGTCGCTCCCACGGCGGCGTTCGACGAACGGTGGCACGCGGAGATGGACCGCCTCCGGGACAGCACCACGGGGGAACTGGCCCGCGCCGCGCTCGCGGTCTCGCCGGCGGCCGAGGCGAGGCCCATCGAAGACGAGTGGGTCGCGCTCTCCCCCGAGGACGCCGGCGTGGTGGACGAGACCTGGCTCAGCCGTCCGGTGGCGATCGCCGAGATCGCCGGCTACCGCGCGGCCGAGTCGTTCCTCTCCGACGACGAGACCCGGCTGGCGGCCGCGCGGACGAATCGGCTGTTCCTCGACTCGTGTCCCGACTGCGGGACCCCGCTGGAACGGGGGACGGACATGTCGTGTTGCGGCGGTCACACCGGTTCCGGGGACGAGCCGTCCGAGACGCTCGTCTGTCGAGAGTGCGAGGCGCGGATATACACCTTCGATTAGTCTCGGCGCGACTGCGCGGACAGGCGCGTCTCGTAGGGGCGCGGATCCAGCGACTTCCCCGGTTCGTCGGCGGTCGAATACCGTCGGTCGGCTTCGTCCTCGCCCTGAAGGGCGAGGCTTTCGCCTCGGGTCTTCCGTAATGCCCGGGACGGCTCCGAGACCGTCGCCGTCCGAGTCGCTGAAGCTCCGCGGGGAGACCTGGTAGACGACGGTCTCGGTCCACCAATTGCGTTCACGCATAGTTGGACTGAAAGTTGTGTTCACTGCCGTCCCGTACTAACCGTTGTGAGAGAGTCGACTTCGAGCCGGGGGAGACCGACGCGTGGCCGCCAACACGCGGACCGGGACGAATAAGTGAATTTGCGACAGACGAGCCCGTAACCCAAAATGACTGAGAACAACGTCGGCGACCGCCGGAACCCGGAGGGCGGGCGCCCGCCGCGGTGGACGAGGTCCCAGGCGATGCGGATCGAACGCACGCCCGAGACCGTGGCGCCGGTCATCGAACCGCCTTCCGAGGATCCCGCCGCGGATCTCCACATCTGGGACACGTGGTTGCTCCGGGACCGCCACGGGGAGATCGCCGAGATCGACGGCTGGCGGGTGCTCTTCTCGCTGACCGCTCCGGAGGAACTGCTCCCGGGAAAGCGCCACGACGTCGCGGAGATCCGCTTCTTTTACTCCCGGAACGGAACCGAGTGGCACGGCGGCGAACCCGTCTTCGAAGCCGAGGCTCTCGGCCAGCGCCAGTGGGCCGGCTCCGCGCTGTACGACGACGGCGACCTGTACCTGTACTACACCGCTGCCGGGGACGAGTCCGTCGACGAACTGAACTACACCCAACGCATCGCGGTCGCCCACGGCGGCCGTTTCGAGGCCGACGACGACGGCGTGTGGAGCGAGGGGCCCTGGACCCACGAGACCATCCTCGAACCCGACGGGAGGTGGTACGAGAGCGAGGACCAGTCGCGCGGGATGATCTACACGTTCCGCGATCCCTGGTTCTTCGAGGATCCGGAGACCGGTGAGACGAACCTCCTGTTCGAGGCGAACACGCCGGTCTCGACCGACAGCGACCGGTGTGACGGCGACGAGGCCCGACAGGAGTTCAACGGGAGCGTCGGCGTCGCCACGTCACACAGCGGCGACCCGCTCGAATGGGAACTCGAACCGCCGCTCCTCGACGGCGTCTGCGTCAACCAGGAACTCGAACGTCCCCACATCGTGATCCACGACGACCGATACTACCTCTTCTTCTCGAGCCATATGCACACCTTTTCGCCCGGCCTTCGCGGTTTCGACGGTCTCTACGGGTTCGTCGCCGACTCGCTCCGCGGGGAGTACGACCCGCTGAACGGCTCCGGGCTGGTCGTGACTAACCCCGCGAGCGTTCCCTTCCAGGCGTACTCCTGGATGGCGTTTCCCTACCGGGACGAGATACTCGTTCAGAGCTTCTACAACTACCGCGAGTTCGCCGGCGATTCGCTCGACGGCATCGCAGACCTCTCCGAATCGGAACAGCGCCACCTGTTCGGCGGGACGCTGAGTCCGACGCTCAGACTCGACGTGGGGGGCGATCGGACGCGTATCCACGGCCGGCTCGCTCACTGGCACATCCCCACCTCGGAAGAGGGCCTCCCGAACACTGACGGGTATCAGCCCCCCGAAGACGTCGGCTCCGACGACGGCTACGACGGCCGGCCGAGCTCCCGGATGGACCGGCACCAGACCGGCGGGTACTCACGCTGATCCCGAGGGCGGAAGCCTGCGGCTTCCGTCGTCGGTGACAGACGGGGCGGCTACTGAGACTCCGTGCCGGCCGCCGCCGAGGCGGGTCGCGTCGCGGGCGTGATCGCGGATTCGAGTTCCCGAGCCTCGAAGGCGGAGACGGTCGCTCGTCCGCCTTCAGCCGCCACCGATACTCCCGTGCTGTTCGCGGCGGGATACACCCGGCTGGTCAGGCAGTGCCGGTCGTTGGCGTACAGTTCGATCACGGACCCGTCGAGGAACGCCCGGAGGGACAGCGGCTCGTCGTACGGCGTCACGGGCATCCGCTGGGCGTCCGTCGCGCCGACCCCCTCCCGACTGGACTCCGAGCGGTCGACTATCAGCTCGTTCTCGCGCGTGTATCGGACCGCGGTCCGCTCCTCGCGGTCGGCCGACTCGAACACCGAGAGCTCGAACGCCGAGGCGTCCTCCAGCGACACCTCCAGTTCGATCTCCAGCGTTCGGCCGCCCACCTCGAGCGCGTGACGGGCCTCGTCGAGGACGGACGGGACCGCGGTCGACAGTCGGCGCTGGCGGAGTCGATCCACCTCCGCGGCGGGCCGTTGCCGGAGTCGCCCGTCCGCACCGAGCGAGAGCACCCGCGGTAGCGACAGGGCTCCGGACCAGCCGGCGTCCCACTGAGCGGCCGTCCCGCGTGTTTCCGGAAGCCACCCCCAGGTCAGATACCGATCGCCGTCCCGGAGCGACTGCGGGGCGTAGAAATCGCCGTGGTCGAGCACGCCCCGGTGGGCGACGTCGAACTCCCCGTCGTCGACCCCACCGATGAAATACACGACGTCCTCGTAGTTGGAGACGTGGAGGAGGGATCGATCGCCGAGATCCAACAGTTCCGGACACTCCCAGACGGCCCCGTGGCCGTCGTCACCGGTCAGCAGGGGGCCTCTGTACTCCCATTCGCGGAGATCCGGTGAGGCGTACAGGAGTGCCGTCCCGCCTCGATCGGAGATGCCGCTGCCGATGATCTGATACCACGTGCCGTCGTCCCGCCAGACCGCGTGGTCGCGGAACTCTATCTCCCAGTGTTCCGTGGACAGTAGATCGAGATCGGAGGGCGGCTCTTCGATGACGGGATTGCCCGGGTCCTTCTCCCAGCTTCGGAGGTCCGGGTCCGCGCTCGTGGCGAGACACGGGAGCTGCCAGCGCCCGTCGCCGCCCGTGTAGAGGATCGTCGGCGTCCCGTCGTCGTCGACCGCACACCCCGACCAACACCCGTCGCGGTCGGGACCGTCCGGCGACGGCGCAAGCGCGATCGGTTCGTCCGTCCAGTGAAGCAGGTCGTCGCTGACGGCGTGACCCCAGTGGATGGCGTTGTGAAACGGCCCCGCGGGGTTGTACTGGTAGAACAGATGATACCGCCCGTTCCAGCGGATCAGCCCGTTCGGATCGTTCAGCCAGTTCGCCGGCGGGGTGAAGTGATAGCGTGGCCGAGCGGGATCGCCCGCGAACGCCTCTCGCATCGCTGACAACTCGTCGGCCGTTTTCGGCCGGGCGGGCTGGTCGCCGCTGCCGACCGCGGACAGACACCCCGAAGCCAGGTCGGAGCGCGCGTCGGCGACGGACTCGTCCGCGGGCTCGTCGAACGCTAACGGCGCACCGATACCGATGACGCCGCCGCCACGGTCCCACGAAACGACGGTCATTTCGTTCGGCACGTCCCGACCACCGCGGACGGTCGACGCGAGCACCTCGCCGTGCGTCGGCACCGCGCTCTCGTAACGGGCCGTCGGAACCGCTCCCCTGTCGCAGATCGGGATCCGGATCGACTCGAACGCCGCTATCGCGGGATGGTCGTCGTAGAGCGTCCGCCAGAGCACGCCGGTCGGCTCGGCGACGCTCTGGGTCCCGACCACGTCCGGCGCGACGGGATCGATCCCGAGGTCATCGACGGCGCCCATCGCCCGAAGCGTGAGCAGTAGCCCGCCGCCGTCTTCGAGAAAGGCTTCGAAGGCCTCCACGGAACCCGGTGAGAGGACGTCGTCCCCGAGCGGCGCGTCGCGGTGCCACCACAGCACGTCGCATCCGTCCGTCGCCGCGCCGACCTCGGCGGGGGAGACACGCACCGTCTCGAACGACTGCGCCTCTAGCCACGCCAGCGCCGCCCGCTGTTCGTCCGACGGCGCACCGCGACAGACAAATCCGACTCTCGTCCCGTGACCCATTATGACGGATATGATTCAGTCTCGAGTGAAAGTTGTATCGTCTACGGTCAGCAGGGGACGGCGGCCCGATATCGCCGCGACAGGTGGTAATTGGGCCGGATAGACGTGACGGGGCGGGTCGGTCCGCGTGGTCGACGGCGACTAGTCGGCGTGCTGCGGCGCCGGCGCGGACCGCTCGGGTCGGTGGTCGGCCACCTGGCCGCACTCCGGACAGACGACGGTGCGCTCGTCGCCGTCGCTGACGACGAGCCACCCGTCCGACAGGGCGCTCTCGAAGCGACACTCCGCACAGAAGAGGACCGACTTCCCGCGGGAGGGCGGGGAACCGCTGGCGTCTGCGTTCATGTTCGAAGGGAGGGCCCGGAGCTATAAGGGTCTTTTTCGACCTGATCGTTCAGTATGTTCGGGTGTGTCACGCGTACTCGTCACGCGAATCGGGACAGAACGGATCATTCGTTTCTAAAAGTAGAAAAATGGTGATCGGAATTCGGCTGGATCGTTTCCGGTGGATCCGGCTGTTTTCCTCGGCGTTTCCGTCGAACGGGAGCTACCGCGCCAGCGGCATGTTGTAGCTCGTCTCCTCGTCCATCACGTGCTCCCAGGTGGCCTCGCACTCGCAGGACACCTGCTCGAAGACGCTCGGGTCCTGCCGTTTATCGAAGTCCTTGATCGCGGTCTGGACGCGGTCGTCGCACTCGCCGCAGTTGTGCGCGCCGCGGTCGGAGCCGTGGCCGACGGGGTCGGAGACGACGATGGCGTCGACGTCGGCGGTCGATTCCAGGACGTGGGCGACCGACCAGAGCCACGGCGGGCGGTAGCCCCCCTCGAAGAACAGCTCGTCGACCATCGTGTACCGCTGGACGTTCGTGGGGTTCATCGAGACGGTGTGGCAGCCGTCGACGTCGGCGCAGCGCCGGATCGAGTCGATCATGTCCGCGGCCGCCTCCGGCTCCGCGAGGAAGGGCGGCTTCATGAGCAGGTACGCCTTGATCCCCACGTCGGCGTCGAACTCGTCGTCCGCGGCGGCCGCCTCGGCGCAGGCGTCCTCGAAGTCTGCGAAGTCGAAGTACTTGTTCACGCAGTCGTGACGGACGCGGTCGGTCGCGGTCTCTAATCCGACCGCCACGTCGGTGGCGATCCCGTGGTCCGCGAAGTCCGTGACCTTCTCGCGGTCGACGAAGTCCGGCAGGGACTCGACGACGATCCGGTCGCGGTCCGCGAACGTCTCCGCGATCGCCCGGCGGGTCTCCGCCGGCACCTCGCGCTCGTCGAGGAAGGAGCCGGACGTGTAGATCTTGATCAGATCGGCCGGCTCGTCGGTCTCCTCGGCCTCGTGGTCGAGACACGCGTCGACCTGCGTCATGAGGTCCTCGTGGGCGACGCTGCCGCCCTCGACCGACTCGGCGACGTAGCCGCACATCGTACAGCCGCCGGCGCGGGCCCACCGGCAGCCGCCGGTGTTCAGGATGATCGTGAGGGAGTTCACGACGCCGTCGGGCGTGTTGTCCTCGTCGATCCAGACGCGGGTGGGCTCCGTCGGGTCGTACGTCTCCGAGCGCTCGGCGCGGATGTCGCGCATCACGGCGTTGTGCGCGTCCATCCCGCGCCCCTGCTCGTACGCCTCGGGGCTCGTCCGGCTCATTATTGAGAGGAGCGGGCGAGCGCGTAAAGCCGTGTCGTCATCGCGGGGTCGCTCGCCAGCGGGATCCGGCGACTAGGACGCCAGAGCCTCACCCGCGGAACCCGGACCGACCGTTCGGGAAACCTTCTCAAGAGAGATATATTGATAAATACATACCGATTCACAGAAAGATTTTATAAGTATCGCTAAGTCAAAGAAATCGATGTCACGAGACCGTGACTACGGACGGCGTGAGGTGCTGCGTGCGGGTGGAATCGTTCTCGGCGGATCGCTGGTCTCGGGGTCTACGACGGCCGCAGACGACGACGGACCGACGACGCTGACGCTGCTATCGTACAACGACGTTCAGACGGCCGCCGCAGAGGACAAGGACTTCCCGCGGCTGGTGACGCTCATCGAACAGCGCCGGGCGGCGGCCGACGGCCCGGTCGTCGTGGTCGGCGGCGGCGATCAGATCGGCCCGCACGCTCTCAGCCCCATCTCGCAGTGGCGCGCGCCGGTCGACGTACTCAACGGCGTTCAGCCCGACGCGGACGTGATCGGTAACCACGAGTTCGACTACGGGCTCGACGCCATCTCGGACGTCACGGCCGACTCTAAGTTCCCCTGGCTGGCGACGAACCTCGTGGACAGCGAGACCGGCGAGGCCTTCGACGGGACGAAGTCGAATCACATCGTTGAGCGCGGCGGCGTCAGGGTCGGTATCATCGGACTCGCCGACAAGGGCGCGACGACCGGCAAGACGAACATCGACTTCGAGGCAGAGGGAATCACCATCGAGGACTACACCGAGACCGGTCCGGCCGAGGCGAAGCGACTCAGAGAGGAGGAGGGCGTCGATGTCGTCGTCGCGCTCGCGCACACGGGCGTCCCCGACGCTGAGGCGCTCGCCGAGGCCGACACCGACGACGACATCGACGTCCTCGTGGTCGGGGACGACGAAATCGTGTACCGGCCCACGGAACAGAGCGGGACGATCGTCTCGGAGGCGGAGGCACGGGCGAACTACCTCAGCGAGATCGAGCTGACGGTCGAAGACGGGTCGGTGACCTCGTGGGAGGGGGATCTACTCGAGGTCACGGACGACATCGAGAAGGACCCCGACGCCTCGCGGATCATCAACGAGTACCGCGCGGAGGTGAGCCTCGACTCGCCGGTCGTGGAATCGGCGGTGCCACTCGACGCCACGTTCTCCTCGAACTACCACCGCGAGACCAACTACGGCAACCTGATCACCGACGCGATGCGCGAGCGGACCGACGCCGACGTCGCGATCACGAACGCGGGCGGCATCCGCTCGGACTCGGTGTACGGCCCCGGCGAGATTACCGGCGGGGACATCTTCAACACCCTTCCGTTCCCGAACACTGTCGTTTCGCTGGAGCTCACCGGCGAGGAGCTCGTCGAGACGCTGGAGAGCCAGGTCGTCACGCTGGAGAGCGCCACCGGACAGAGCTTCGGCGAGGAGATCTCCCAGCAGACCAGCGGCCTTCGCTTCGAGTGGGTGCCCCACGAGGACGCCGACGAACTGATCCGTGACGTGTACGTCGGCGGCGAGCCGCTCGACCTCGACGAGACGTACGAGGTCGCCGTCAACAGCTTCATCGCCAACGGCGGGAGCGGGTACCCGCTGGAGGACAAGCCCGTGATCGACGACACGGGCGAACTTCAGGCGACGACCGTCGTCGACTACCTAGAACCCCGGGAGACGATCGCGCCGACCGTCGAAGGCCGGATGCAGCGCGTCGACCGAGACCTCCCCGACGCGTCGGTGACCGTCGACGGGAACGGCAAGGTGGTCACGCAGTTCGACGCGCCCGACGACGTCCGGTCGGTCGCCGAGGACACCGTCGCCGTGTGGACGCCGGAGGGTGACCACCTCGACGCGGAGCACGTCGCCTTCGGTGAGGGCGACGAGACCCTCGTCGTCCGTGTCGACGACGGCGACTTGGCGGACACGATCGAAGACGCGGACGACGGCGACGAGATCCCGCTTAACCTCTACGCCGAGTACGAGTCGAGCGAGTTCGACCACATCTACTTCGAGCGCTCTCGGCTTAACGCCGACGTGACGGCGACCGTGCGAGAACGTGGCCGAGGGCGCGGTCGCGGTCGTGTCGGTCCGCCGGGCAACTGACGCCGGCGAGGAGTACACACCGACCCCGCTAGCGATCGCCGTCGCGGTCGTTCGTCGATGACACGCTCCGGCGAACGACCGCGATCACTCCCCCGCCCACCGCCCCGACCGCGTTGACACCGGCGTCGCGCCACGCGAACGAGCGCCACGGGATCGGCGCCTGAACGAGTTCGATCCCGAAGCCGAACGCGACCGCGCCGACCACCGCGAGGACACCCGCGAGCCGCCTCCCTCGCGTCACCGGAACGAGCAGGGCGGCGAGGACCGCGTACCCGACGAGGTGAAACGGATCGGTGAGGCCGACTCCGGCGGGGAGAGCGTCGAGAATCCGGTCGAAAGCGCCTCCGCCTCCCCCGGGCGATTCCAGAGGGACCGGGACCACCGATCCGACGAACAGCGCGAGCGACACCGCGAGCGCTCTCGCTCGGTCGCGTCGGATCTCCCGGTCGCGTCGGGTCGGTCGGCTTCGACCGTTCGGATCGCTCACGCCGTCGGTTCGACTCGCGGGCAATTATGCGTCACGACTCCGGGGAATTCGAAGATCGGGTGGAGACGTCTTCGAAGGCGTCTCTCCCCGACAGACGCCGGCTTCAGCGATACGTCGGTCCACGTCCTGACCGGCCGACGCGAGGCGGCGGGACCGAGAGGGAGATGTCAGTTCTCCGATCGGAGGCTGTCGACGGCGTTTTACATCTTTGCGTCCGTTCACACACGTGGAACCAGACTCCGTCCGAGACACGTGGACGAACCGGGCGGGCGAATACTCACCGGCGTACTACGCCCATTACGGGCCGAACGAGACGAGCGCGGTGATCCGCGAGAGCCTCGACGAGTTCCTCGACCGCGACGCGGCGATCCTCGAACTCGGGTGCGGTTCCGGTCGCCACCTCGAACACTTGGCCGACCACGGCTTCGAGGACCTCTCGGGCGTCGACATCAACGCCGAGGCGTTCGACACGATGCGGGAGACCTACCCCGACCTCGCAGCCGACGGAACCTTCTACTGCGCCCCGATAGAGGACCTCGTCGGGGAGTTCGACGACGGACAGTTCGACGCGGTCTACTCGGTCGAAACGCTCCAACACCTCCATCCCGACGTCGAGTGGGTGTTCGAGGAGATCGCCCGAATCACCGACGACGTCCTCGTCACGGGCGAGATCGAGGGGCCGGTCCGCGGGTCGTCGTCCGAACCGGACGTGAACTACGTCGACGGCGACACGCCGCTGTACTACCGGGACTGGAGCCGCATCTTCACCTCGCTCGGCCTCGTCGAGGTCGACATCGTCCGGGGCGACAGGGACACCACGCGGACCTTTCGCGCGTCGGGCTAACCGGCCATCTCGGCGGTCCCGATTACCCCGGTTCGGTGACTCCGACGGGGCCGATTACCCCGGTTCGGTGACTCCGACGGGGCCGATTGCCTCGGGTGACGGCGGCGCGCTCGACACGAGACGCCGACCGCGATCGGGCTCGCCGATCAAGCGGATCCGGTCACAGACGGGCGGCTTCGGCGGTCACTCGAGGTCGACCCGTCCCCGATCCGACGCGCCGAGACGGGCACGGTGACCGGAGGCGTTCGGATCGTCTAACCGGCCGGCGGGTCAACGGGTATCGAGTATCGACCGCGTTGAGAACCCGGTGCCGCCCAGGTCGTTCCGCGGCCGAACGTCGCCGCCGACCTCGTCCGATCGCGTAATGGGTATCGGTTTCATCGAGGGGTGAACACATAACACGCTGTGGTCCCTCTATAATGAACGAGCATTACATGACTGAAATGGGCGGCTACAGAGACCGAGTGGCACAAGTCGATCTCGGCGGTGGCGAGGTCAGCTACCGCGGGATCGACGACGAGGACGCGGAGAAGTACATCGGCGCGCGCGGGCTTGGCGTCAAGTACGTCTTCGACAAGGGGCCCGACGTGGACCCGCTGGGACCGGAGAACAGACTCGCGTTCATGACCGGGCCGCTCACGGGGACCCAGACCGTGATGAGCGGCCGGATCGCCTTAGTGACGAAGTCCCCGCTGACGGGGACCGTCACCGACTCGCATCACGGCGGCTGGTCCGGCGCGCGGCTCAAGTGGGCCGGGCTCGACGGTATCCTGCTCGACGGCGAGAGCGACGAGCCGGTCTACCTGTTCGTCGAGGACGGCGACGTCGAGGTACGCGACGCCTCCCACCTCTGGGGCCAGGGCGTCCACGACACGATCGACCAGATCGGCGAGGAGGTCGACGGGAAGGTCGGTCGCAACGTCTCCGTGATGGCGATCGGACAGGGCGGCGAGAACCAGGTGCGGTACGGCTGCGTGATCAACGAGGACGACCGCGCCTCGGGCCGCGGCGGCACCGGCGCCGTGATGGGCGCGAAGAACGTGAAGGCGGTCGTCGTGAAGTCGGGCACCGACATGCCCAAGCCCGCCGACCCCGAGACGTTCCAGGAGGGCTACCAGCAGGCGATGGAGGTCATCCGCGAGTCCGACGTCACCGCGCCCAACGAGGGCGGGCTCTCGATGTACGGGACCAACGTCCTGATGAACGCGACCGAGGAGATGGACGGGCTCCCGACGAAGAACGCGAAGTACACCTCGACGGAGGCGTACAACGAGACCGAGGGCGTCGACATCGAGGCCGAGCGCGTCTCCGGCGAGAACGTCCGCGAGAACATCCTCGTCGACGAGCCGACGTGTCACTCCTGCCCGGTGGCGTGTAAGAAGGAGGTCGAGGTCGACGTCACCCACAAGGGTCAGGACATGAACGTCCGCACGGAGTCGTACGAGTACGAGTCCGCGTGGGCGCTGGGCCCGAACTCGGGTCACTCCGACCGCGACGAGATCGCCGTGATGCTCCAGCGGTGTAACGATCTCGGCATCGACACCATCGAGGCCGGCAACATGATGGCGATGGCGATGGAGATGAGCGAGGAGGGCAAACTCGACGGCGTCGGCCACCTCGACTGGGGCGACTCCGAGACGATGATCGACCTCATCGACGAGATCGGTCACCGCTCGTCGGACCTCGGCGACCTCCTCGCGGAGGGGCCGGAGCGCGTCGCCGACGCGAAGGACGCGCACGGCAACAAGCTCTCCGTGAAGGGCCAGACGATGGCCGCGTACGACCCGCGCTGTATGAAGGGCATGGGGATCGCGTACGCGACCTCCAACCGCGGCGCCTGCCACCTGCGCGGCTACACGCCGGCCGCCGAGATCCTCGGGATCCCGGAGAAGGTCGACCCGTACGAGTGGGAGGGCAAAGGCGAGCTCACCGCCACCTTCCAGAACCTCCACGCGGTGTCGGACTCGTTCGACATCTGTAAGTTCAGCGCGTTCGCGGAGGGGATCGAGGAGTACGTGCTCCAGTACAACGGCATGACCGGCCGCGACCTCTCGGAGGACGACCTCTTCGAGGCCGGCGAGCGCGTCTACAACCTCGAACGCTACTACAACAACCTCGTCGGCTTCGACGGCGCGGACGACACGCTGCCGAACCGGTTCGTCGAGGGGCACCCGGACGCGGTTCCCGGCACGGGTGCCAGCGAGGGCGAACTCGTCGAGCTCGACCAGCTGAAGGCCGAGTACTACGAGACCCGCGACTGGGTCGACGGCGTCGTGCCCGACGAGAAGCTCGGCGAACTCGGCATCGATATCGGGCCCGGAACCGGCGTCTCGTCCGGCGATTCCGCGGCCCCGGCCGACGACTGATCGGTCCTGCGTCGCGGGCGCGACCCGGTTCGCGCTCGCGGCCCATCCGCACGGTCCGTTTATTTTTAAGTGAACGCCGCCGGTAGCGTGGCCCATGCCGCACGACCCGCTCTCGCCCTCCGAGGCCCTCCGCACGCCGCTCGGTGCCGTCCTCGCGGCGGTGAGCCTGCTCGTGTTCGTTTACTCGCTCGTGATCGCCGCGCAGATCCTGCTCGGCGTCGTCGTCGTCCTCGCGCTCTCGGTCGGGCCGTACCTCTCGTACCGGCTGTTCGCCGCGCTCGACTCGCTCGCCGACGGCGCTCAGCGGATGGCGGACGCCCGCGAGCGCGAGGCCCGAGGCGACGGCGAGGCGCGGTTCGACCGTCCCGTCGACCGCGACGCCGCCGAGACGCGCGAGCGCTCCGGAGAGCGGGCGACCGAGCGCGAGCGCTGACCGAACCGCCCGGGTCGACGGCGAAGCCGACCGATCTCGGCTCCCGCGAGTCTCGGCGCGACGCTTTATCTCCGCGCGCTGCGATAGGAGGGCATGAACTGGCGACTCGTCGCGACGGTGGGTGTCGGCGTGAGCGCGTTCCTGCTCACGGTCGCCGCCGTCACGGAACTACTCGCGCTGCGGATCGAGTTCTCGGCGCTCGTCGGGCTCCCGGTCGGCATCCTCGTCGGCGGCGCGTCCGCGACGGCGACGTGGCTCCGACTCTGGAACGCTCCGGGCGCTCGCCCCGCGCTGCTCGGCGCCGCGGCGGTCGGCTACGCCGTCGTCGCCCTCGCGGCCGCCTCGTACGCGATCTCGTCGGTCCGGGGGTTCGTGAGCGTCGAGAGCGCCCTCGCCGTCGCGCTCCTCGTCGGCGTCGCCGCCTTCGCGATCGCGAGGCGCCGACCGGACCGGTTCGACTGACCAGAGGTCGGAAGCCCCGCAGCACCTCACGCGAACACGACGAACCGGAACAGCCACAGCGTTCCCATCCCGGTCGCGATGGTCGCGAACACGTTCTCCGTCCGCCACGCGACCGCGCCGGCGACGGCGCCGGCGATCAGCCGCTCGTCGAGGAGGGTCGCGGCGACCGACGGGCGCAGCGTCACGAGGTCGGGGAGGACGAGCGCAGCGAGGACCGCGGGCGGGACGTACCGTAGCGGTCGCTGGACGCGCGCCGGGACCCCGTCGATCCGCCCGAACAGGTGGATGAAGGAGAGCCGGATCGCGTAGGTGACGACGCCGATCGCGACGATGGCAACCCAGGCGCGCGGGGAGGCGACGGCCGCGCCGAGGGCGCCCGTCACGACGCGACCGCCCCCGAGTCGACCGCGTCGGTCACGAGGCCGTCACCTCCGTCACGAGCCCGGCCGCGATCCCGGACAGCGCCCCGACGAGCAGGCCGAGGTTGAGCGGGAGGCCGACTGCGACGACCGCCGTCGCGCCGCCGGCGACGCCCGCGACGGTCGTCGGGCGATCCTTCATCGCGGGGACGAGTAGCGCGAGGAACACGAGCGGGACCGCGAAGGTGAGACCCCACGCGTCCGGAACGCCGGCGCCGAGGACGACGCCCGCGACGGTGCCGATCTGCCAGACGACCCACAGCGACGCGGCCGCGCCGAGGTAGTAGCGCCACCGACTGCGCTCGGGGTTCTCGTCGAACTCGGCGACCGAGAGCGCGTACGCCTGGTCGGTGAGGAGGTACGCGAGCCCCGCTCGGAGCCGCCGCCCGTACTCCGCGAAGTGCGGCGCGATAGACGCCGAGTACATCAGCATTCTGAGGTTGATCACGACGGCCGTGCCGACGACGACCGCGAGGGGCGCGTTCTCGCCGAGCAGGTCCAGCGCCGCCAGCTGGGAGGCGCCCGCGAACACGATCACGGACATCCCGACGGCCTCCGCGAGGCCGAGTCCGGCGTCGACCGTCGCGATACCGGCGACGAGCGCGAACGGCGCGATCCCTAACATTAGCGGCGACACGTCCCGTACGCCGGCCAGCAGGTCCTCGTCGAGGACGGATCGGGACACGGCTATTGCTCCTTCGGATACGGGGGCTCGTCGTACTTCGCCGCGAGGTGGTCGGCGTGCTCCAGCTTCGCGTTCGCCTTGCGGAAGGTGCCGAGCAGCGAGTGGACCTCGCGTTCCGTGGGGTGCGCGCGGCCGAGCAGCCGGCGCATCAGCAGCGCGTTCTTCTCGCGGACGTGTTCCCGTTGCCCGGTCGCCGCGAGGAACTCGTCGAAAAAGTCGTGGAAGCGCTCGACGTCGGCCTCGGGGGCGCGGGTCACCTCGGTGTCGGGTAACTGGGTCTCGTCGACGGTGAGATCGCGCAGTTCGTACAGGAGGACCGTCGCGGCCTGCCCGAGGTTCAAGACGGGGTAGTCGTCGTCGGCCGGGATCGAGCACACTTCGTCGAGCCGCGAGAGCTCCTCGTTGTTGAGCCCGCGCCCCTCGCGGCCGAAGACGATGGCGGTGGGGGCGTCGACCGCCTTCAGCGACTCGCGCAGTTCGACGGGCGTCTTGAACGGGAACCGCTCGTGGCTGCGGTCGTCCTCGCCGGTGATCGCCGTGGTGCCGACGGTGTGGTAGTTCGCGACCACCTCCTCGAAGGTGACCTCCTCGGCGTTCGGGAGCACGTCCTCGCGGGCGTGGCCGGCGAAGCCGTACGCCTCGCCGTCCTCCTCGATCTCGGGCGGATCCACGAGCTTGAGATCCGTGAGGCCGAAGTTCTTCATCGCTCGTGCGATCGTGCCGACGTTCCCCGGCGTCTCCGGTTCGACGACGACGACGACGGGCTTGCGGCGATCGGCCACCGTCTCTGCGGTTTCCGCGGCTCTCGCTGCCGCCGCGGCCTCGGTCGCTTCCTCGCCTCCTTCCTCGCCCGCGTCTCCGTCCTCGCCGTCGCTCATCGGTCCGACGGGTAGTCGGTCGAGAGGTCGAGGTCGGACTCCGTGAGGTCCGCCTCGGTCAGTTCCTCGCGCTCGGGGTCCTCCTCGCCGGCGAGTTCGAGGATGTCGATCCGGTCGCCGTCGAACCCCTCATCGAGCCGGTCCTGGACCTCCTGTTGGTCCGGGAGGTCCGGCAGCCCGTCCGGGTCTTCCTCGACGTGCTCGACGGAGCCGTACCCCTCGGGCGCCTCGTTGCCGGCGGCGACCCACTCGTGGAAGCGGTCCGCGAACTCGACCGATCCCTTGTGGTCGCTGCCGCCCGCCTCGCGGAACCAGTAGAGCAGCTCGCGCTCGTGCTCGGGACAGAGGAGTACCTCGCCGTCCGGCTCGCCGTAGACGATTTCGGCCTCGTTACAGCGGTGGATCTCGTCTTCGCCGTAGTCGAGGTAACAGACGTCGCAGGGCTCCTCGACGAGGCCGACGAGCCGCAGGAGTCGCTCTCGCGGGTCCTCCGGGATCTCGTCGAGGGGCTTCAGCTCCTCGTCGTCGGTGAATATCTCGTCCTCCTCGAAGCGCCACCCGCGGAGGCCGATGCTCACTTTCGCCATGTCCCAGGCTACGCTCCGGCGGCGATAAAAGCGCGTCCTTCCCGGCACGAGGGCGACAGCTGCGCCGCGTCGGAGAGACCGAGCCGGGCGCCCGCGAGGTCCGCCCCGGCGCGACCCCGACGCGGTCGCTTATGTACCCGGCGTCCCTCGTCGCGGCCATGAGACGGCGGCGACTCCTCGGGCTGACCGCGGCCGCCACGCTCGGCGCCGCCGCGGGCTGCCTCGGGACCGGCGACGGCGGCGGCGGCGACACCGCATGGCCCACCGGAACGTACGCCGACTACGAGACGACGACCGTGACCGTCGAGAGCCCCGAGGGCGACTCTCGGGGATCGGTGACCGCCGCGATCGCGGACACCGGGGACAAGCGCATTCTGGGTCTCAGCGACGCCGAATCGCTGCCCGAAGACGGCGGCATGCTGTTCGTGTACGACGCGCCCCGAGACTCGCTCACCTACGTGATGCGTCGGATGAGCTTCGGGATCGACATCGTCTACGTCGACGGCGACCGGACGATTACGCGAATTCACAACGCGCCCGAGCCGGGTCCGAACGAGGACGGCGAAGCGCAGCGGTATCCCGGCTCGGGCCAGTACGTGCTCGAACTTCCCTACGAGTGGACCGACCGTCACGGCGTCGAAGTCGGGGACTCGTTGGTCTTCGAGCTGTAACTCAGTGATCCCGGAAGCCGGCCGAGGCCGCGTCCGTCAGAACTCGAACCCGACGGCGTCGCGACTCGGACGGAGCGGGCTCTTCGGGTACGGCGGCTCGGCGTCGGGGTCGTTGAACGCCCGCGGCGCCACGTCGTTCGGCCCGTTCGGGTAACAGAGCGCGGCGAGCGTCTGAATCGCCGTGCGCCCGCTCGCGAGCTCGAACAGGCCGCCGCCGTACAGCTCGATCCCCTCCCGTTCGCAGTGGGCGATCGTCTCGAACAGCGATTCGAGCGTGCCGAACCGCGACGGTTTGATGTTACACCAACCCGGCTCGATCGGGAGGGATTCGAGGCTCTCGACGCCGTCGACCGGGTAGTCGAAGGAGAGCCGGTCGGCCTGCGGCTCGACGAGCGCGCTCGTCGCGGGCGTGAACGCGGGGTCCTCAACGACCGCGGCCGGGAACGCCGCGAACACGTCGCGGTACAGCTCCGGGTCGGGCTCGACGTCGACGTCGGTCCCCTCGTACCACCCCTTCAGGTCGAGGATGCGCACGGCGTCGGTCTCGCGCAGCGTCTCGAACGCCGCCTCGGGCCACTCCGGGGTGGGGTCGAGCTTGAACTCCAGGTCGGGGTCGCGCGAGAGCAGCGCCTCGACGCGGTCGGTCGAGGGCGGGTCGCCCAGCCGCGTCGAGACGACGAACCTGACCGGCTCCGGGTCGACGCCGAGCCGGTCGCCAAGCGACTCCTCGCGCTGGCGGAGCGCTAAGTCGAGCGCGGCGCTCTCGACCGCCCACCGGCGGTAGTTTCGCGACGTCTCGTTCTCCGGCGGGGTTCCGTGAAAGAGGTCGATCTCGTCGAGCCGGTCCGACAGCGCGTCGATCGTCCACTCTCCCTCGATATCGATCGGGTCGGTCCCGGCGAGCGCGTCGTGGTCGGCGGTCTCGTAGGTCACGTCCTCGCCCCGACCGACGACGCCGTCGCCGGAGAGGCGGTACTCCGTGGTCGTCCGCTCGAACCCGCTCGTCGTGTTCGCGGTGTGTCGCCGGCGACCGACCGACTCGATCGTCACCGACAGGTCCGCGATCCGATCGTAGTGGCTCATGACCGATCCGAGGCGGCCCGGTCACTTAAATCGGTGAGCGCGGCGTCGGGGGCGACCCGAATACGTCTCGGCCCGACTACGTCCCCGGGTCGCTCGCGCGGCCTCGGAGGGTCGCGATCCGGGTGCCGAGCGTCCAGAACAGCGGGACCACGGTGAGAACGACGGCGCCCGCGGCCGCGACCTGGAGGACGGTCGTGGTGAACCACGGCTCGCCGTCGGCGTACGGCAGCGAGGTGTGAGTCACGTTGCCGATCACGGGGACGAAGTAGTCCATCAGCAGGTCCGCGGTGTACCACGCGGTCGCGACCGCGACCGCGCGGAGCGGGAAGTCGGTGATTCGATGGAGGACGAGCGCCTGAACGACCATCGCGAGGTGGCTGAAGAGGAGGAACGCGTACAGCGCCGGGCCGTTGACCGCGAGGAACTCCGGCCAGAAGACGACGAGGACGTACGGGGTCCACAGCCCGAGTTTGACGTTGCCGAAGAAGGCGAGCGTCGCGAGCGTGTCGCTCGACCGCCCGAGCGCCCACGCGCCGAGCGCGAGCGCGATAAGCAGCGTCGCTCCGGGGCTGTCCGGAATGAATACCCACATCTCGGTCGGGAGGGCTCGGAACTGGAACCGGTAGTACCAGAAGCCGAAGGCGGTGCCGACGAGGTTGATGGCGACGATGACCCACGCGAACCGGAAGGCGATGTCTTCCAGCCGCTTCGGGAGCGGCGCGACCCACCGCGGGAGCGACTCGCGGTCCGGCGGGTCGCGGCCGAGCGCGCCGACGATGTCCATACCGCCGGGTCGGACCGGGCGGGCAAAGCCGTGGCGGTCGCGGCGGGCGCGACCGGCGCCGGGGGAGGCGAACGCGGGACGAGCGACCGCGAAACGTCGCCCGACCGGCGGCCGCGACGAAAAGGGCTATGGGCGCCCGGCGGGAAGGCGGGGGTATGCGCCCGCGAACGCTGCTCGCGCTGCTGCTCGTCGTCCCCCTCGTGGACGCGCTGTTCCTGATCGTGGTCGCGACGCGGCTCGGGTGGCCGGCGACGGTCGCCTTGGTCGTGTTGACGGCCGTCCTCGGGATGCTCCTATTGCGCGCCGAGGGGCGCGCCACCCTCGCGCGCATCCAACGGAAGGCGGCGCAGGGGACGCCCCCGACCGACGAGCTGCTCGACGGCGGGCTGCTCATCGCCGCGGGCGCGTTCCTGCTCACGCCGGGGCTCGTCACCGACGCGGTCGGCTTCCTGCTCGCGCTCCCCCTCTCGCGGGTCCCGATCCGGATGGCCCTGAAGAAGTACGTCGTCGTTCCCTACATCGAACGCGAGACGGACGGCTTCTTCTCGGGCAACGTCTACATCGGCGGCTTCCCGAATGACGGCGAGGGCGGCTTCTCGATGGGCGGCGGCGGGTTCCCCGGCGGACCCGGGGGCGGTCCCGACGGATTCGACGGCGGCGACGCAGTCGACGCCGACGGGAGCGCCGGGGGGAACGCGAACACCGGCGGCGCGTCGACGGACGACGACGTCGTCGACGTGGACTTCACCGTCGAAGAGGAGGAACGGAAGGGAACCGACTGACCGCACGGGCGTCGCGACGGTCCGTGAAACCGCCACACTGCGGCCGGCTGCCGAAAGGAAACCCTTAAAATCCTACCCGCGCAACGATTGAATGCGCTCACCTGGGCCAATAGCTCAGTCAGGTTGAGCGCTCGGCTGATAACCGGGAGGTCCGCGGTTCAAATCCGTGTTGGCCCACCTACTGCCCGCTCGGTCTCCGACCGGGCGAGATTGGTGGGCTGGGACTCCCCAGCCACCCAATTTCGGTATTCTAACGCTCCTGAGAATGGGGTCTAAAATCGTCATTCCACTAGGTTCCTAAGCGCGCCCCGACGCCGTACAGCGGTGCGCGAATCATGTGCTATAGCTGCGCCAACCGATATCGCTCCCCCAGTTAAGGTTTCACCGACAACCATGTGTGATATTATGTAGTCTAATTTAAGTAAGTCTTTTCTATTACACTACTTGATTAAATTATATATTATTATATAATTTTATCTAAATCCAGCTTCGTCAAACGCAGTGTTGACAATATCTGGCGTTGGTGAATTAAGATATGGCTCGATCGCCTGAAACGAGTCCCACCCGCCGACCGTCATGACGACGCGCGGGTCCATCTGCCGATCGACGAGGAGCCGCTGCGCGAACCGGCGCCGGAGATCGTGGCTCGACACGTGGCGGAAGTCCTCGTCGCCCGTCGCTTCGGCCGCGCGCTCGGCCGTGCGCTTGACCACCGCCCGGACGCCGCTCTCGGAGAGGTCGACGATCGGCTCGTGGCGGCCGACATCCTCCGAGCGGACGTACCGATGGAGATCGCCCTCGACCTCCCGCGGGAGGTAGGCGTCGCGAGGCTTCCCGCCGCTCCCGGTCGTGTCCTTCCCCTTAGGGACGCGGAGCCGGAAGTGGTCGCCGTCGGGAGTCCGATTCACGTGCTTCGGCGTGACCTGGGGGGTCTCGAAGGCGCGGAGGCCGACGAATCCGCCGAGCTGTATCACGAGGTCGTCGCGGTGACTCCCGGCGGCGCGACGGAGCGCCTCGAGGTCGTCGTCTGTCAGCCAGCACTTGTACTGGTTCTCTTTGCCGGTCGCCTCTAATCGCATACGAACTTCCAAAGGAAGATAGCACTTAGTACGGCAGAACCGACGAGGTCCTCGGCGTGATCGGGGCGGAATCAGGGGGTTCGTTGACGACTTGTTCTAGAAGTCGGCCGTCACTCCCGGCCGTCACAGAAGCTCGTCGATCCACTCACACCACGCCTCAAAGTCGTCGGCACCGCACTGGCCGGCGATCGACCGGTACGTGTCCTGTGAGATCTGGTCGCTGTCGGTGAGCGGAACACTCACCACGCGAACCTCGTCCGACTCCGGGTGCTCGTACCGGAGCTTCACGTGACTCCCCTCGCGGCCGACCGGTTGGTACCGCATCGATCGGAGTGCCTTCAGGATCTCCCGACCGTCAAAATTCGCATAGACCATCCCGGACTACTCCCACGGCGGCTCGCCAGCATCCTCGACCTCGTCTGGGTCGACACCGATCTCCTCCAGGAACGCCTCCTCGTCGTCGATCGGCTCGCCGCCGCCGGCGTGGAGAGTCAGCGCGTCCGCGAGCCGAGAGAGTGCGACCGGCTTCGACTCCCCCGACGCGGCGACGCCCGACTCGACGTCACGCGCCGTCACGAGATTGCCCTCGTAGGTGAACTCCACCCCGTCGGCACGGTCGTTCTCGGAAGTGGTCGCCATTACGTGTAATCAGGCGCGGAACCGGTGAAAAGTGTTCTGGCGTGGTGTTCTAGTAGTCGTCAAGATGGGAATCAGCGATGCTCGTCGATCCACTCGCACCACCCGTGGAAGTCGTCCTTTTGTGGATCCGAGGAGCTGCGATACGTTTCGCCGACAACGTACTAGTCTCCATAGGCCGGCATGTTCTGACTATCGTGTCTCTTTCAGTCGACCTTGTCAAACCGATCGTTCAACTGCCCCGTAATCCCGATGCGTTCAACGTAGATCTGCTGTACCACTGGAAAATCGTGAGAATATCATATCGTCGTGGTAGCTACACGACAGCACTCAGCAGTTAACCCATTATTGTGGTTTGGAGAAAGAACTCGATCGTCATCAAGAGGAGGGGGAGAATTATCGATCCGATCAACCGGGCGATGATAGACACTCGGAGCGGATACAACCGCACCTGTTGGTACGTCTGATACTCATTCCTGAGTCGGGTAAGTTTCTGTTCGGTGACGGGGTCCGTGTTCGCGAGATCTGCACCCGCTCGCGGTTCGCCAGCCGTCCGCTTCAGCTCCTCGTATTGATCCCGTATGTTCTCGAGGATCCGCTGACGAATCTCATTGGCCCGCTGACTGATCCTGATTGTCGGGTAGAGAAACGATAATCCAATGAAAACGGCGTACAGACTGCCCATCACGTAGATGAGGGATCCTGCGGGCGGTCCGACCACCGCGGCGTACTGTAGTTGAAGGGGAAGCAGTAGCGAGCCGATGGAGAACAACCCAGTAGTTCGAATCGCATACCTTCCGATGATGCTCATTCCCCCTAGTCCGTCCGGATACATGGGATCGATGCGGAGTTCTAAGGAGGCGATGCTCCGAATGGTAAGGACCGTCACGACGACCAACAAAAACCCGATACCTACAATCGCCCCAATCCAGAGCAGAACGACAGATACCGCCCAAAACAGTGGATCAGTGACACCGAAGAGGCCATATTCCCGGAGAAACGGACCTCCCCGGGCCATCAGAATCGGGATAGGGGTTGACGCGAGGATGGCCATCATCCACCAGTACCGATCGATCAGACGGCTGTATCGATCCACCAAGCACTGTGCCCGGTTTCGGTCCGAGGAGGCCACAATTCCGGTTACATCGTCGCGGAACGTCGGGAGGAGTTCCGCCTCGTAGTACCAGATCAGGTACGGGGCCACAAGCAGAATGAGGAACACTGCGGCGAAGCTGAAGAGGTAACTAAGGGTCATGTACTGCCAGCGAAGCGCCAAATAAGCGGCTAGTACAATACTCGGTGGGAGACCGAACAGCAATGCGCTCGCCCCAGCGTATGACTTCACGCGCCGCTTTCCACGCTCAATCCATTCCGTGATCCACAATTGACCGTTCAACGTGTCAGTATCCTCCGCATGCTTTGTCTGAGACTCTTCCATAGTTCAGTCACTTACTCACTTGTCACGAGATTGACCGAGACCTGATATATAGGTTTTTTTGGGCCTGTTGGACCCCTGTGACAGATATCCAAGAGAACTCTTCACCCGGCTCACATTCTCTCTCACTTGGTCACATCATCAGTAACAGTTCACTATGGTCGACGTAGGCGAACATCCGCGAATCGTTCGATGAAGCTGGTAACCGGGGACGAACAGGATCGGTAATGGCGTCAGCGCTGGGCATTCGGAACCATCCGGAACACTCTGCCGTCGGCTTATATCCCCACGCCGTGACCGGGTAAGACGTGATACGCGACGGAACGGTGTTCGACGACGACCACCTCCCCCTCCACCATCGTCGGTCGGAATCGGCACATGAACGAGGTAACGGACGCGCTCGCACCGATTCAAGAGGACGTCCGTGCCGAGAACTGCTTCCTGTTCGGTCCCTCGGGCGTCGGGAAGACGACCGTCGCGAAGGCCGCCGTGCGCGAGCTCCGGCAGGAAGTCCTCGAAGTCCCCTACGCCTACGTGAACTGCTGGCAGGACTACACGCGGAACGCGGTCCTCGAACAGATCTCTCGCGACCTCGTCGGCGTCGATCACACTACGCCGACACCACAGTCCTGAGTAGACCTGTTCGTCGCCGTGTCTTCAACAGTAGTGTATGAGCACACTAAGTTTATTGAGAGCGGTCTCATACTCCCGAGCATGAGCAGCGAGAGCGTTGATTCCGAAAGCAAGGTCTCGGGAAACCAGGCGAACATTCCCGCGCACATCCGTCGAGAGATGGAGATCGACGACGGTGACAAGCTCCGCTGGCAGATCGAGGACGACGGGACGCTCCGCGTGCGGGTCGTCCAACAGCGCAGCGGGACGTTCAGCGACTTCGACGGATACGACGGCGACCGGGAGACCGATGTCGAGAGCGAACACGACGCGTGGGGCGTCGACCCCGAGTAGATGCCCCGGGCACTCGTCGACACGAGCGTTCTCTTCGCGGCGGCGTACCGTCGGGACAGCGCACACGGGGACGCACTCCCGATCCTCAAGGGGATCGACACCGCGGACCTCCCGGAAGCGGTGATTCTAGATTACGCCGACACCTCGTCGGTCAGGGAGGTCGATCGGGCGGACGTTCCCGCCGCGGTCCGCGACGCGGTGTCGTGGCCCGGCGGGTGATCGCTCGGGAGATCGGTCGCGCGGCACGGGAGGTGCGTCTCGGCGGCGCGGCGGAGCGGCTGCGAGAACTCGTCGTCCCGGCAGCGCGTCACGAGGATGGGGGCGTCGTGGACACGGGCGACGCGCGCGACCGACGCGACCGCGCGGACGAACTGAAAGACCACGCCGAGGAGGATCACCCCGACGCGTACGGTGAGACTTCGGGGACAGAGCGTAGCGTCGGACCACCAGATCGAGCCGTGAAGGAAGGTGCTGCCTGTCCGACCTGTGGACGAGAGGGTGTGAAAAAAAGTGGCTAGTCTTCGTCTTCGCTGTCGTCAGCGTCGTTGCCCCGTCCGCGTCCCACGCCGGGTCCATTTTCCGCCGCAGCCGCGTCCTCCGGTAACGGGGTTACCTCGAACAGGGCGACGGTCCCACTAACTTCGTATCCGGCAGCGAACAGTGGGTTGTTCGTCGGACTACCGTCGGCGGAAATGAACTCCAAGCCTTCCGGGCTGAAATCTCCACCGCGGCCCGGACTCTCAGGGTTTTCAGCGAGATCACCGAATCCGATCGAGAAGTCGCGGTTGACTACTGTTTGGATGTAGCGCGGGTTCGCGGGCGTGGTCACGTCGTAGACGAATATCCCAGATCCGCGCTCGATACCGACGAACGCGAACGTCCGGTCGCCGACCTGTCCGATTTCGATGCCTTCTGTCTGTGGACCGCCCGAAGTGGCCCCTTGGAACCCGGCCGGGAACTGCTCGGCGTACCGCTTTGGTAACTCGTTGCCGCTTTCGAACACTAATTGTAAGCCGTTGTCAGTGGCCTCCCAGATGGCGAATGAGCGGGTTCCGAACAGATACAACTCTTCGAACTGGCCGTCGTTATCGTGGTCGCCAAGCTGGTTCGTTACCTCGAGATTGCCCAAGTTTTCGGGGCGTTTGAGCGCTTCAACGCTATCGACAAACGGGTTCTCTGAGAGCCGGGGCGCGAAAGCGTCGTCCGCCAACGACAGATCGCTCACGGTTGACACCTCGTAATCGCGCGAATCACCTTCATTCGCGGTGATGAGATACTGGCGCCCGGCGACTTCGTACGCCCGAATCCCATCGGGCTGGTACATGCCTTTGACCGGCCAGTTCTGGAAACTGATCACGTCTTCGTCACCGGCGTCGGCGTCGCTCGTGTCGAGCTCATTGCCCGGAAGCGAGAAGTCCTTGAATCCGAGCCCGGATATCTCCGCAATCTCGGCGCGTTGAATATCGACTCTCGCAACGGCGTTGTTCTCTTGGAGACTCACGTACGCCGTTCCGGAGTCGGGCGTTACCGTGACAAATTCCGGTTCGAAGTCTGTCGAAGGGCGAGGGTCCTCGACCGCTGCGCTTGCCCCGTACACGCGGACGCCCTCCGCACGGAGCGCATCGATGTCGTCGTCAAACGGGGTGAAATCGAGGGTTTCAACCCGCGGAGCATCTCTCCGCGTGACGTCGATAATGCTGATCGAGCCTCGGGGGTCGGTCCGACTCCCCGGAGACTCGTCGAAGGCGGGCTCGCCTTCGTTCGCCGAAAGAACGTACTGACCGTCAGGCGTGATGGTCACCTTGTCGGGCAACGCTCCGACATCTGCCACGGCCAGCAGCTCGAGTTCGCTCGGGTCGTAGAGGGCGACGAATCCGGCTGCTTGTGGGTTCTCGTTTTCGACTGCCACCGCGACGAGATCGCCCACTACGTCGACGCTGTTTGCCCCGCCGCCGTTATCGACATCCGCAGCGGCGTCAAGAACGGCGGCCTGCTCCGGCGCAGCGGGGTCCGTGACATCGAGCACTTCGATCTGCCCGGCGCCAGAGTTCACAACAAACAGCCGGGACCGTGATGCGTCGTAGGCGACGATCTCTGCGCCCCCGTCAAACTCGCCCGTCTCATAGCGCCCTACACGCCGGAGACTGACTCCCTCGACGTCATTGTGAGAGTCCTCGTCTCTCTCCGGCGGGCCCCGTTGAAACGCTCGAGTTCCGACCAGAGCAGTCAACGACAGGCCACCTGTAGTACCGAGTACTGCCCGCCTGGAATAGTCGCGTTTCACACGACCACGCTCAGTGGCGTTTCGTTTAATATTTAGTAAGTGAGCAACGTCCGGCTCATGACTGCTCTATATCCGTAATTAGTATTCAGCCGAAAATGCTCCGTGAAAATCCACGGCCGGTGATACGGAAAATTCGAGGCGAAAGCCCCGCGCTTTAGCGCGGCGAGGATGTCAAAGCCGGCGAACCCCAGAGGTCGTCCGTTTGCGACTCGCCGGCAGCGTCGGTCCGCGTTCGTTCGACGTTGTCCGTCTGTTCCATACCCTCCCGCTCAACGTGGCTGTGTGCTGACCCCGATGTCAGGCGTGACGACCCTCGGGAGAAAGCGGCGACGACTCCGGGGGGGTGCCACTACGTTTAACCGGTCCGGACGAGATGTTACCAACGATCATGAAGAAGCTGATCAACGATCCGGACGACGTCGTCGACGAGATGCTCGACGGGATGACCGCGGCGCATCCCGACCGCCTGCGGCGGCTGCCGGACACGCAGGTGCTCGTGCGCGACGACGGTCCGGTCGACGACAAGGTGGCGCTGGTGACCGGGGGCGGCAGCGGCCACGAGCCGACGCACGCAGGGTACATCGGCGACGGCATGCTCGACGGGGCGGCCGCGGGCGACGTGTTCTCCTCGCCGACCGCCGACGAGTTCGAGGAACTGATCGGCGCCTGCGACGCGGGCGACGGCGTCCTCGCGATAATCAAGAACTACGAGGGCGACGTGATGAACTTCGAGACCGCCATCGAGCTCGCGGAGATGGAGGGCGTCGAGGTCGAGAGCGTCGTGGTGAACGACGACGTGGCCGTCGAGGACTCGCTGTACACCTCCGGCCGCCGCGGCGTCTGCGGGACCATCCTCGTCCACAAGGCCGCGGGCGCGAAGGCCGCACAGGGCGCCGACCTCTCGGAGGTCAAGCGCGTCGCCGAGAAGGTGGTCGACAACGTCGGCACGATGGGCACCGCGCTCACCTCCTGCGTCACCCCGGAGAAGGGCGAGCCAACCTTCGACCTCGGCGACGACGAGATCGAGCTCGGCATCGGGATCCACGGCGAGCCGGGCACCGAGCGCACCGAAGCGATGCCCGCGGACGAGGTGACCGAACACCTCACCGAGGCGGTCCTCGACGACCTCGACCTCGACGAGGGACAGGAGGTGCTCACGGTCGTCAACGGGATGGGCGCCACGCCACAGATGGAGCTGTTCGTCCTCAACCGCCGGCTTCAGGAGCTGCTCGGCGAGCGCGGCCTGGAGACGTACGACGCCTGGGTCGGCGACTACATGACATCGCTGGACATGGCCGGGGCGTCGATCACGGTGTGCGCGGTCGACGACGAGCTGAAGGAGCTGTTCGACGCGCCGGCCGACACGCCGGCGCTGACCGTCAAATGAGCGACGACGGCGCGGCGGTCGTCGCGGCCGTCGAGGCGATCGCCGAGCGCATCGAGAACGAGCGGGACCACCTGACCCAGCTCGACTCCGCGATCGGCGACGCCGACCACGGCGGGAACATGGCGCGCGGCTGGGCCGCGGCGGCCGACGCCGCGCGCGACCTCGACGACCCGGACGCCGAGACCGTCGCGAAGACGGTCGGCAAGACGCTGATGGCCGAGGTCGGCGGCGCCTCCGGCCCGCTGTTCGGCGGGTCGCTCGTGTTCGCGGCGGGCGAGCTCGAGGAGGGTGTCACCCCCGAGACCGCGGTCGCGTTCGCGGAGACGTACCTGGAGAAGGTCGAGGACCGGGGCGACGCGCGCGTCGGCGACCAGACGATGGTGGACGCGCTGACGCCCGCGGTCCACGCGTTCAAGAAGTCGATCGAGGTCGACGACCTGGAGCCGATCGAGGCGCTCGCGAAGGCGGTCGACGCCGCGGAGCGCGGCGTCGCGTTCACCGTCCCGATCCGCGCCCGGAAGGGCCGCGCCTCCTACCTCGGCTGGCGCTCGGTCGGCCACCAGGACCCCGGCGCGACGAGCACCCTGTTCATCCTCGAAGAGGTCCTCGACGTCGCCGCGGACCGGCTCGGCGTCGAGGTCCCGGAGACGGACGCCTCGTCGCCGACGATCCCGGACGAGGACCCCGACGAGGCGGCAGAGGACGGCTCCGCGGCGGCCTCGGAGGACGACTGATGGTCGGGATCGTCGTCGTCTCGCACAGCGAGCGCGCCGCGGAGGGGATCGCGGAGGTCGCCGCCGAGATGGCCGGCGACACCCGCATCGAGCCGGTCGGCGGCGACGGGAAGAGCGGGATCGGCACCGTCCCCGACGCCATCGAGGACGCCATCGACGCCGCGGCCGGGGAGGGGAGTGACGCCGCCGACGCGGACGGCGTCGTCGTCCTCGTCGACCTCGGCAGCGCGGTGATGAACGCGGACGTCGCCGTCGAGCTGAGCGAGGCGGAGGCGGTCATCGCGGACGCGCCCGTCCTCGAGGGCGCGGTCAACGCGGCGGTCGCGGCCACCGACCCGTCGGCCACGATGGAGTCCGTTCGCGAGCAGGCCGAGGCGGCGCGCGATATGGAGAAGCTGTAAGACGGACCGGCTCGTCGCCGCCCCGCTCTCGCTCCGATGCGGTCTACGCCGCGCGGTCGTCGAGGCCAAGCACGTCCAGCACCTCGCTCCGCGTCTCGCAGGCGACCGCGTCGGCCGCGAGCGACGCCGCGGCGTCGGCATCGACCCCGCGGATCCGCCGTTTCACGTCCGGGACCGTCACCGCGCTCATGCTGAGCTCGTCGAAGCCCAGCCCGACGAGCAGCTCCGTCAGCGCCGGGTCACCGGCCATCTCGCCGCACATCCCGGCCCACGCGTCGGTCCCCTCGACGGCCGCGGTCGTCCGGTCGAGCGCGCGCAACACCGCCGGGTGGAGCGGATCGTGGTACTCTGCCACCGCGTCGTTGCCGCGGTCGGCCGCCATCACGTACCCCGCGAGGTCGTTCGTCCCGACGCTCAGGAAGTCGAGCCGCTCGGCGAGCGCGTCCGCGAGGAACGCCGCCGCCGGCGTCTCGACCATCGCGCCCAGCTCGGGGACCGCGTGGTCGACGCCCTCGCTCGCAAGGTCGTCGGCGACCGACTCGACGGTCGCGACCGCGCGCTCGACCTCCTCGACGCGGGTGACCAGCGGGAACATCACCGCGAGCCCGTCGCCGGCGTCGGTCGCCGCGGCGCGCAGCAGCGCCCGGAGCTGCGTCTCGAAGAGGTCGTCGTGCTCGTCGAGCGACAGCCGGATCCCCCGCCGCCCGAGGAACGGGTTCGGCTCGTCGGGGAGCTCCAGGTAGGGAATCGGCTTGTCGCCGCCGACGTCGAGCGTCCGCACGACGACGCGGTCGTCGGGGAACGCCGACAGCGAGGCCCTCACGGCCTCGTACTGCTCCGCCTCGCTCGGCGGCGCCTCGCGGTCGACGAAGAGGAACTCGCTCCGGAACAGCCCGATCCCGTCCGCGCCGCGCTCGGTCGCCGGCCCCAGCTCGGCCTCGCCGCCGACGTTGGCGGCGACCTCGACCGGCCGGCCGTCGGCCGTCTCGACGCGCTCGCGGATCGCGTCCGGACCCGCCTCCCGCACCGTGTCGCGGCGCGCCTCGTCCGGGTCGACGACGACCTCGCCGGCCTCACCGTCGACGAGGACCGTTTCCCCGTCCGCGACCGATTCGAGCGCCTCGCCGACGCCGACGACCGCGGGGATCGCCAGCGACCGCGCGATGATCGCGGCGTGAGAGGTGCGGCCCCCCTCGACCGTCGCGATCCCGGCGACCGCGTCGGGGTCGAGCGCGGCGGTGTCGCTCGGCGTGAGCCGCTCCGCCAGCAGGACCGTCCCCTCGGGGAGCGCGGCGAGGTCGGCGGCGGTCGACCCGCCGGATTCGCGGTTGAGGAGCGCGCGGAGCAACCGGTCGCGGACGTCGCGCAGGTCGTCGGCGCGCTCGGCCATCCGGCCCTCCATCCCCTCGAACTGCGAGACGGCCTCGTCGAACCGGTCCGCGACGGCGTGCGCCGCGGGCGTCCCCTCGCGGACGGCGGCCTCGACGTCCTCGACGATCGTCGGGTCGTCGAGGAACCCCTCGTGGGCCTCGAACACCGCCGCCTCCTCCTCGCCCACGCGCTCGGCCGTCCGGTCGCGGGCGTCACGCAGGGCCTCCCGCACGGCGTCCCGGGCCGCCTCGTATCGGTCCAGTTCGGCGTGGACGTCGACCGACTCGGGGTCGGGTCGGTCGGGGAGCGTCAGGTCGGCGTCGGGGCGGTACCAGCGCGCCGTCCCGACCCCCGAGCGCGGCGTGCTGCCGACGCCGTCGAACGTCCTCACGGCGCGCCCTCCGCCTCGTCGCCGCCGTCGGTTTCGTCCTCGCCGTCGGTCTCGTCATCCTCCTCCGCCGCGTCCTCGACCGGGCTCGTGAGCAGATCGCAGACCGCGTCCAGGGCCGCCTCGGCGTCGGGGCCCTCGGCGACCACGCGGACCGACTCGCCGTGCTCGACGTTCAGCCCGCTGACGGAGAGCATGCTGTCGGCGCGGACGAGGCCGTCGTCGCCGTCGTCGTCGCGCCCGATCGACACGTCGGCGTCGAATCGGTTCGCCGTCTGTACCAGCTTCGAGGCGGGTCGGGCGTGGAGGCCGGCCTCGGGTTCGACCGTGACGGTCCGTTCCATAGGGACGGGTTGGACCCCGGCGGGTAATAGCTGATCGGGGTCTCCGGGGACTCGGCTACGAGGGCCGGGGAGCGAGAGCGAGCGGACGGGCCGCCACTCAGGGCGCCGCCTGCTTCGTCGAGACCAGCTCGATCACGTCGCGGTGGGAGAGCTCGCGGTCGGTCCCGACCTGCCTGCCGCTCCGGCAGTCGGTACCGTGGAGGAGCCCCTCGCCGATGTCGGAGTGGATGTGGTACGCGAAGTCCTCCGTGGTCGACCCCGCCGGGAGGATGAAGCAGTCGCGGAAGACCCCCTTCTCGTCTTTGCTCCCGTTCGCGGAGCCGGGGAAGACCGCGATACAGCCCAGCACGTCGAAGACGGCCGCTTCGAGCGCGCCCTGAACGCCGGTCCCGTCGTACTCACCGACGAACTCCGCGATCTGATCGAGGCCCGCTTCCTGCTCGCCGGAGACGTCGCCGACGACGTCGAAGCCGCTCTCGCCGGGGGTGTAGTCGACGACGCCGGCCTCGTCCGCGTTTTTGAGGGCCTTCTCCGCGTGGGCGCTGGAGGGGACGAAGGATAGGTGGTCGTAGTCGGGGTCCGTCGTTATCTCCTCCCAGTTCGCCTGCGCCTCCGGCGTGTCCATCTTGTTGGCGGCGACGACCATCGGCTTCGTCCGCTTGCGGATCTCGCGGGCGAGGTCGGCCTTGTCGGCGTCGTCCCACGTCTCCGGATCGAGTTCGAGCCCCTCGGCGAGGATGACGCGCTTCATCCGGTCCTTGTCGATGCCGAACGCGGACATCTGGTCGGCGAGCTCGGCCTCGATGGCGGCGTCCGCGCCGTGGTAGCGCGTCTCGAACTTCTCTACGCCCTTCTCCAACACGTCGAGGTACCAGGCGTCGAGCTCCGCCTCCAAGAAGTCGATGTCCTCGCGGGGGTCGTGGCCCTCGGTCGCCTCGCCCTCGATGTCGGTCTTCCCCGAGAAGTCGACGACGTGGATCAGCACGTCGGTCTCGTTGAGGTCGGTGAGGAACTGGTTGCCGAGCCCGCGGCCCTCGTGGGCGCCCGGGACCAGCCCGGCGACGTCGACGAGCTTCACGGGGACGAACCGCGTCCCCTCGCGGCAGACGCCGACGCTCGGCGTACACGTCTCGTCGAACTCGGGCGCTGCGCAGTCGACGCGGACGTACGCCTCGCCGACGGTCGGGTCGATGGTGGTGAACGGGTACGCGCCCTCCGGCACGTCGTTCATGGTCGCGGCGTTGAAGAACGTCGACTTCCCCACCGAGGGCTTGCCGACGAGTCCGATCCGGTAGCTCATTACCACCAGTGCGCGATCCGCGGTAAAAAGCGATGCGAGACGCGCCGTGGCGTGGGGAGCGGTGACGAGGGGCGAGATTCGAGGACCGGTCGAGCGCCGTTACGCGTCGCCGTCGGACTGTCCCGGTTCGCCGAGCGCCTCGATCGGGAGGACGTTCTGGAGCGCGGCGTGCGCGTCGGCGGCGCTCTCGAAGGTGTCCTGGTCGACGTCCGCGAGCAGGTCACCGAGGTCGGCGTCGCCGTCGGCGAACAGCACCGTCGTGCCGGCGAACGACTCGGCGAGCGCCTCCCGGTCGGCGGGGTACGCGTGATCCTCGAGCGTCGGTTCGAGCCGGGAGAGGTTGATCTCGTCGGACATACAGTCCCCTCGGCGGGACGAGGCATAAACGCGCGCCCTGGTACCGCTTCGACGGATACCGGCGAGGAACCAGCAAAAACTGTAAAGAGTTATCCGCTGTCGGTGACACGTCACATGTGAACATGCCCCTATACGACCGAATCCTGGTTCCGACCGACGGCTCCTCGGAGGGGGAGCTGGCGGTGTGCCACGCGCTCGACCTCGCCGCGGTCCACGGGGCGTCGGTCCGCGCCATCTACGTGGTCGACACCGCGCGGTACGCCGGAATGCCGATGGAAACGACGTGGGAAGGCGTCGGCGACCTGCTGTACGACGACGGAGAGGCCGCCCTCGAAACGGTGCGGGAACTGGCCGCGGACCGCGACGTCGACGTCGAGACCGCCGTCGTCGAGGGGTCGCCGAGCCGCGAGATCATCACGCAGGCCGAGGAGGCGGACTGCGACCTCGTCGTGATGGGGACCCACGGGAGAGGTGGGATCGACAGGCTGCTCCTCGGCAGCGTCGCGGAGAAGGTCGTCCGCGGTTCGTCGGTCCCGGTGTTGACCGTCCGGATCGGCGACGGGGAGGAGCCGCCGAGCGCCGCCGAATCGGAGAGCGCGACCGAATCGGCGAACACGAGCGGCTCCGCGGGCGACGAGGAGTCCGCGACCGCGAGCGGGACGAGCGCGGGCGAGACGGGCGCCGCCGGGACCGACGCGGACGGCTCGGTCTCCGACGCGACGGAAACCGGGTAGGCGGACGCAGCGGCCGGCGCCTCCGCCGTCCCGAGTCACTCCGCGTCGCGGAGGTGTTCGCAGTCGCCCGCGTGGACGCGCCGCCGCCCCTCGTCGGTGTCGACCACGAGCGCGCCCGGCCCCGCGACGTCGACCGCGGTTCCCTCCACGACCCCGTCCGCGGCCTCGACGCGGACGCGCCGCCCGAGCGTGCTCGCCCGCTCGCGCCACGCCGGGAGGACCCCGTCGAGCGCCGCGGGCGACGCCGTCAGCGCCGCGTAGCGTTCGAGCAGCGTCGCGGCGAACCGCCGCCGGTCGATCGGTTCCCCGCGCTCCGCCGACAGCGACGCCGCGCCCGCGGGCAGCGTCTCCGGAACGATGTTCGCGTTGACCCCGACGCCGACGACGAGCCAGCCGACGCGGTCGGCCTCCCCCTCCATCTCCGTGAGGATCCCCGCCAGCTTTCGACCACCGCGCCCGGTCGCCTCCGGGTCGGCGCCGTCGTGTCCCTCGCCAACGTCACCCTCAGCGTCCTCCTCGCCGCCGACGAGCACGTCGTTCGGCCACTTGATGTGCGCGTCGACGCCGGCCTCGCGGGCGGCGTCGGTCGTCGCGACCGCGGCCGCGAGGGTGAACAGCGGCGCCCGCGCGGTCGGCACGTCGGGGCGGGTCAGGACCGACAGCCAGACGCCGCCGCTCGGCGCCACCCACTCGCGGTCGAGGCGCCCCCGCCCGCCGGTCTGCTCGTCGGCGACCACGGCGACGTCGGCGGCCCCCGCTCCCGCGAGTTCGCGGGCCCGCTCGTTCGTCGACGCGATCCGATCGCGGTACTCCACCGAGTAGGGGGCGTCGAGTCCGAACGCGATGCCCGGCCCGGAGTAGCCAGGATCGTCGGGGGGCACGTACCCGTCCGGCGTCGACCCGATCGCGAACCCCTCCTCGCGGAGCCCCTCGACCGCCTTCCAGACGGCCGCCCGTGAGACGCCGAGCGAGTCGGCGAGGGCGGGGCCGGAGACCGGACCGTCGTCGGCCGCGAGGGCGTCCAACAGCGCGCGCCGCGTGTCCATACCGCCCGTTCCGACGCCCGCGCCGAAAGCCGTTCCGGGTCTCGGAGGCTCAGTCGGGCCCCGGAGGCTCAGTCGGGCCCCGGAGGCTCAGTCGGGCCCCGGACGCTTTGTGTCCGGCGCGCGAAGGGGCCGTGATGACCGACCGCGACGGCGGCGGTGGCGGCGACGACCGGCCGACCGACGGGGCCGAGACGGTCCGGCTCACCGTCGTCGACGGCGACGACCGCGTCGAGATCGACGCCGAGCGCGGTCGCACCCTCCGCCGGGTCCTCCTCGACGCCGGCCTGTCGCCGTACGCGCCCGCGACGCGCCGCCTCAACTGCGGCGGACGGGGGCTCTGCGCCACCTGCGGCGTCCGCGTTCGCGAGGGACCGCCGGCCGATCACTGGCACGACCGCCTCGCCGACCGGTTCGGTTACCCACGGCTCTCCTGTCAGATTTCGGTCGACCGACCGATGACGGTCGGGCTCGTCGACAAGCGCGTGTGGGGCGGGCGGCGAGCCGACACGCGGGCCGAGAGAGAGGACTCGGACGAAGGGGGTTGAGCGCGGCGAGCCGAGGGCCCCCACACCTCGTTTCCGGTGAAACGGCGAACGGTAGCGCGTCACACGCGACCGCGCGGCGACGGGCGGCACTGGCGTCTACTGCGGCGCGAGGCGACACGGGCGCCCGCCGCGGCACAAAAGCCAAGTCCGCGGGCCCGAACCGTCCGGTATGCAACCCTCCAAGGAGCGCGAGTCGTCCGACGACCCGATGGACGACCTCGACGACCTCCTCGACGACGACCTCGCGGGCGGCGAGGGGGAGTCCGGCGCCGATTCCGGCGGCGCCGCGGCGACAGACACGGGCAGCGAGACCGCGCGGGGCACCGGGAGTACCGGTGGCTCCGGCCGGATCGGCGTCTCCGGGCGCTGGTTCTCGGGGAAGGCCTTCGCGCTCGCGCTCGTCGCGGTCGCGATCGGGGTGTTCACCGGCGGCCTGGTCCCGCTCATCGGCGGGACGATAGGCACCGCGGGGGGCGTGTTCCTCGCCGCGTTCCTGCTCGGCCTCGCCCTGTCGACGCGCCGGTACGTCGAGACGGGGATCGCCGGGGCCGCGGCGGGCGCGGCGAGCGCGGTGACGAGCGTCCTCGGCGTCGGGTTCCTCCCGATCGGCATCGACTACCTCTCGCAGTGGGGGCTCCCGCTCCTCGCGGTCGGCGGGGGCGTCGGATTGGTACTCGCGCTGCTCGGGCACTACTTCGGTCGCGACCTCCGTGCGGGGCTGAGTCAGGACATCGAGGGGTGAACGAGGGCACACGACTCGGCTCAGGGGGTTCGAAACGCGCCGACCGTTGGAGCCGAACGACCCCCGCGAGGGGGGAGTCATCGAGAAGGCCTGTCCGACCTCGACACGCCGACCGAGGCGCTGACGGGCTGACGGCCGAGCTCACTCCGGGTCCGGAACCAACGAGGACCCGACGGAGCGCTCGACGTATAAGAGCGCCACCAGTCCGAGGATGATGACGGTGTACGACACCGCTGCGAACAGCGCCCCCTCGGTCGAGGCGTACTCGGAGGTGCGGAAGATGATCACCTTCCGGACCATCGCGATGACGCCGGTGTATATCACCAGCCTGACGATCCGTCGAGTGTCGCTCTGTTCGATGTAAGCGACGACCGTCTCGTACACCTCGACGATGATGAGCAGCAGCAGGCCGGTCTCGATGAAGCCGACAACCGTGTTCGGGTCGGTGATCTCGCCGGTGGGGACGGACTCGGCGATCTGGATCGCGAGATCGACGACGCCGATGCCGAAGAGGAGGGCGAAAAGCGCCGCCGCGGCCAGTTCGACGCCGTGGATAAAGCGGTTCGTCGCGGCGGAGACGCGGTCGCCGCGCGCCTTCGCGACGGACGGGTCGGGCGTCCGGTCCGGCGAGGACGGGTCGTCCGGCGGGTCGGCCGGGGGCGAGTCTGCCATCTGGATTCCCTCGTGGCGAAGCAGGTCCTCCCGACACGTAAAGAGCGGGCCTAACCGACCCAGCGCACGCTACGAGCGCTTGCCTATCTCCTCGCGCAACACGTCGGAGACGACCTCGCCGTCGGCCTTCCCGCGGAGCGCGCCCATCGCCTCGCCCATCAGCCCGGAGAACGCGCCCATCCCCTCGGCCTCGATCTGGTCGGCGTTGCGCTCAACGACCTCCGCGACCGCCTCGCGGACCTCGTCCTCGCTCACGCCCGAGAGGCCCGCCTCCTCGACGGCCTCCGCGGCGGACAGCTCGGGGTCCTCCGCGAGCGTCGTCAGCACCTCGGGGACCCCCTCCTTCGCGAGGTCGCCGTCCTCGACGAGGTCGAACAGGGCCAGGAAGTGGTCGTCGCTGAGCGCCTCCACGGGCGCGCCGTCGCGCCGTATCTCGGTCGTCGTCGACGCCAGCGTCGACGCCGCGAAGGTGGGGTCGACGCCGCGCTCGACCGCCGCCTCGAACAGCGGGAACCGCTGGCCGAACGCGACCTGCTCGGCGAGGCCCGCGTCGAGGCCGAACTCGTCGGCGTACCGCGCCGCCTTCTCGTCGAGCAGTTCCGGCGTCTCCACGTCCGAGGGGTCGGGCTCGACCGGCGGCACGTCCGTCTCGGGGTACATCCGCGCGGCGCCCGGCAGCGGCCGAAGGTAGCGCGTGGTCCCGTCGTCGTTCGCGCCGCGGGTCTCCTCGGGGACGCCCTCGATGGCGGTCTCGGCGCGCTCGGCGGCCGCCTCGATCGCGAGGTCGGCGGTCTCGGGGTCGGCCGCGACGATGGCGACCGCGTCGCCCTCGCCCGCGCCGACCGCGTCGCGGAGCGCGTCGACCTCCGCCTCGGTGACGCCGTACGCCGGCAGCTCGTCGGTGTGGAAGATGCCGCCCGCGCCGTGGCGCTTCACGTGGTCCGAGAGCTCGGTCCCGAGCCGGCGGTCCGGCTGAATCTCGCGGCCGACGAGCCCGTCGAAGCCGAACAGCGGGGCCGCGGTCACCTTCCCGCCGGTGTCGAGCGCGCCGCGGATGACCCCGGACTCGGTGTCGGCGAAGACATCGGTCACGTCGGCGACGTCGCCGACGCTCGCGTCGCGCTCACGGAGCTCGTCGCGGATCCCCAAGAGTTCGGCCTGCCGCCCGACCTCGCCGCGGACGATGTCCTCGATCCCCTGGAGGTCCTGGACGCCCTTCACCTCGACGCGGGCGCCCTCCTCGATGGAGACGTTCACGTCCTGGCGGATCGTGCCGAGGCCGCGCTTCACCGCCCCCGTCGAGCGGAGCAGCATCCCGATGCGCTCGGCGGCCTGGCGCGCGCCCTCGGGGCTCCGGATGTCCGGGCCCGTCCCGATTTCGACGAGGGGGACGCCGAGGCGGTCGAGCGAGTAGACGACGCCGTCGTCGGTCTCCTCGACGCGCTTCGCGGACTCCTCTTCGAGCATGAGGTCGACGACGGACACCGACCCCGACTCCGTCTCGATCTCGCCGTCCTGCCCGAGGAGGATCGAGCGCTGGAAGCCGGAGGTGTTCGAGCCGTCGATGACGAGCTTCCGCATGACGTGCGCCTGGTCGACGACCGAGAGGTCGAGCAGGTCGGCGATCTGGAGCGCCACGGAGAGCGCCTCGCCGTCGACGCGCCGCGGCGGCTCGTCGTCCTCCTCGACGAGGCAGGTGGTATCGTACGCGAGGTAGGTGAACTCGCGGTCGACGCGGCTCTCCTCCATCGCGGCGTCGTCGAGCTCGCCCAACTCGCTCTTCGTCGGGTGGAGCCGCCGGGTGATCGACCGGTCGGACTCCTCGGGGTCGCGCTCGACAGTCGGGGAGTCGCAGAACAGCTTGGTCTCGGTGTCGAGCTGCTGGTGGATCTCCAGCCCGGCGACGAGCCCCAGCTCCTCGTAGTCGTACTCGGGGGTCGCGTCCGTACTCATTACTCCACACTCCGACGGCGCGCGACTAAAAGGGTGGCAGTTCGCGCGAACGACATAGGATCCGGACCGTCGATACTATTTATAAACCACAGGTGCGGTGGCGCGTGCCTGCGAGCGGCCGACAGGCCGCGAGTAGCACGCGCGAGGGAGTCGGTGGTCCGGAGCGAAGCGGAGGGCCACCGACGAGGCTGGGGAGGCGTGAGGCCGCGGTGCTGTGCGGTGCGGGGTGGGACGCAAAGGGGCAGCCGGGAGGGCGGCGCAGACGACGTAAGCACCACAGCGAGCAGCGCGAGCGAGGAGCGCAACGAGTGTGCGCCGCCCTCCCGGCTGGGGCTTTGGCGGTGTTCGCCACCGATCCGCGGGCAGGAGTTTATAAACGACTGACTGGAGCTTTGGCGGTGTTCGCCGCCGATCTGCGAGCAACAATTTATAAGCGAACGGCTGGAGCTTTGGCGGTGTTCAGGACCACGGCATTCCGATCGTAGCTGTCGCTCGTCGCGTAGCGGTCGAAAGGAATTGTGCGTGGGTGCTGTCGTGTAGACAACACCGTACATCGTGGGGGTGTACCCCGTGCGATGCGTGGGACCGGATTTGAACCGGCGGACCTCTACAGGACAGCGCCCTCAACGCTGCGCCGTTGGCCTGGCTTGGCTACCCACGCTCGCGGTGTTCTGTCGCGTCTCCACGTACCTCTCCCCTAATTAAAAGCCCTTCCATTCGGCGGGACCGTGGCGGGGTTTCGCAGACGGCGGTCGAGCGAGCGACGGCGCGGCGACCGCGAGCGGAACGCGCCGACTACAACCGGCACGCCTCGACCGCAACCGGCACGCGTTTGGGGGTCGCGTTCCACCCCACGAGTATGTCCGACTGGGCCCGCGAGAACGTCTCCGTCCTGACCGCCGTCGCCTCCGTCGTCGCGCTCGCGCTCGTCTTCGGCGCGGTCGGGGGCGCGATCCCGAGTTCGCTCCTCCCGCGCGCGAGCGACGCCGTCCTCGCCGCGATCCCGCACTTCAACGCCGCCGTCTCCCTCACCGCCATCGCGACGATCCTGCTCGGCTGGCGTGCCATCTCCCGGGGGAACATCGAGCGCCACCGGAACTTTATGGTGACCTCGTTCGCGCTGTTCGCCGCGTTCCTCGGCGCGTACCTCTACCGGCTGGTCCACGTCGGGACGACCGAGTTCCCCGGGCCGGAGCTCGTCTACTCGTACGTCTACCTCCCCTTCCTGGCGATCCACATCCTGCTCGCCATCGTCTGCGTCCCGTTCGTCTTCCACGCGCTCTTCCTCGCCGCGACCCGGCCGTACGAGGAGATCTACCACACCCGCCACTCGCAGGTCGGACTGGTCGGCGCCGTCCTCTGGCTGATCTCCTTTACGATGGGGATCGGCGTGTACCTGATGCTGTATCACCTGTACTGAACGACGAGAACGGTTCGGTTCGGTCTGCTACGCGGTCCGGTTCCGCTCGGCCTTCTTGTGTGCAGCGTAGAACAGCGGGACGAGGAGCGCGCCGGCGAAGCCGAAGCCGAGCGCCAGCGTGCCGATGTCGCTCGCGGAGAGGCCGCTCCCGCCGCCCCCGCCGCCAGAGCCGCCGTCACCGCCGTCGCCGCCGATGAGGTCGTCGGCGACGGCGCCGACCGCGACGGCCCCCTTCATCCCGACCGCCCGGTGGGGCTCGCAGACGTAGCGGAACACGTCGCCCTCGCCGGCGTCCGCAAACGTGTACTCGAAGGTCGCTCCCGCCTCCGAGACCGGCTCCCCGCTGTCGAAGGTACCGTTCTCCTCGACGACGTTGTGGCCGCCGCCCTGTCCGGTCCACTCCCAGATCACCGTCGTTCCGGGGTCGACCAGAATCGCGGGCGGATCGAACCGCAGGCCGTTCTCGCCCGCGCCGACCGAGACGGTGACCTCGCTCTGCCCGCGGAGGTCGCGCGTCCCCTCGTAGTTGCCGACGTTCGCGAACCAGTCCCCGTATCCGGCCGGTTCGCCGCCGGATCCGCCCGACCCGCCTGACCCGCCGCTACCCCCCGCTTGCGGGTCGACGAGCTCGTCGTCGACGGAGCCGACCGCGACGGCGCCCTTCATCCCGATCGCCCGGTGCGGGCCGCAGTAGTAGTTGAACGTGTCGCCGTCCGCGGCGTTGTCGAACGTGTATTCGAAGGTCGTCCCCTGCTCGGAGACCGCCGACCCGCTGTCGAAGGTGCCGTCTTGCGCGACGACGTTGTGACCGCCGCCCTGGCCGGTCCACTCCCAGACCACGGTCGCGCCCGGGTCGATGAGGATGGCGGCGGGACCGAACCGGAGTCCGTTCTCGCCCGCGCCGACCTGAACGGTGACCTCGTCCTGCCCGCGGTAGTCGTGGGTGCCGTCGTAGTTGCTGACGCCGTCGAGCCAGCCACCGTACTGGGCGGCCGCGGTCCCGCTGCCGGCGGCGACTCCCGCGGTGACCGCCGCCCCGGCGGCCCCGGCGCGGAAGAACCCGCGGCGGCTCATCGACGCGGCGGCGTCCTCGGCGGCGTCGGCGTTCCGTGTCATGTCCCCACGTCTGACCGTGAGCGTATTTAAGCCCCCGATACGTCCCGAGCGGTCGGAGCGGCGCCGAACGTGTGCGGGGTCGCGTCCGAGGGGGCTCCGAATCGTCCGCCGGCGTTCGGGAGTTAATCGTCCGCCGGCGTCGCCCCTGAGACCGGCGCGTCGACGTCGCGGTCGGTCGCCTCTCCCTCCACGTCGAAGGGGTACTCGCCGGTGACGCAGCCGAGGCACAAGTCCGCGCGGCTCTCGCCGAGCGCCTCCGCGACCGCGTCGATCGAGAGGTACGACAGCGAGTCGGCGCCGACCTCCTGACGGATCTCCTCGGTCGAGGCGTCGGCGGCGATCAGCTCGTCGCGCGTCGCCATGTCGATGCCGAAGTAGCAGGGCGCGAGGATCGGCGGCGCGCCGATCCGGAGGTGGACCTCCTCGGCACCCGCCTCGCGCACCAGCTCGACGAGCTGGGTCGAGGTCGTCCCGCGGACGATGGAGTCGTCGATGATCGTGACCGACTTCCCCTCCACCGTCGAGCGGATCGGGTTCAGCTTCAGCCGGACCGCGCGCTCCCGCTCGTCCTGCGTGGGCATGATGAACGTCCGGCCCACGTACCGGTTCTTCATCAGCCCCTCGGCGAACTCCACGCCGCCGTCGTCTGCCGCCCGCGGCTCGCCGTCGGCCGTGGTCTCGCCCGCGGCGTCGGCGTAGCCGGAGGCGAACGCGCGCCCGGAGTCGGGCACCGGCATCACCACGTCGGACTCGACGCCGGACTCCTCCCAGAGCTTCCGGCCGAGCTTCCGGCGCACCTCGTACACGAGGCTCTCGTCGATGACGGAGTCGGGGCGCGCGAAGTAGACGTGTTCGAAGAAGCAGTGGGCGGTCGCGTCGCGCTCGACCAGCTGATACGTGTCGTAGCCGGTTCCGTCGGGGTCTAAGACGACGAGCTCGCCGGGGCGGACGTCGCGGATCAGTTCGCCGTCGAGCGTGTCGATGGCGGCCGACTCGCTGGCGAGCACGTAGCCGCCGTCGATTTTCCCGAGACACAGCGGGCGGTTACCGAGCGGGTCGCGGACGCCCAGCACGGTGTCGTCGTGGGTGATCGCCAGCGAGTAGGAGCCGTGGATGCGGTTCATCGTGTGCTTGACCGCCCGCACGAGGTCCTCTTCGAGGAGGTTACGCGCGAGGTCGTGGGCGATCACCTCGGTGTCGCCGTCGGAGGTGAACGCGTGGCCCGCCGCCGCCAGCTCCTCGCGCACCTCGTCGGCGTTCACGAGGTTGCCGTTGTGCGACAGGCCGAGCGAGCCGGATTTGAAGGAGACGGAGAACGGCTGCGCGCAGCTCTTGTCGAGGCTGCCGGCGGTCGGGTAGCGCACGTGGCCGATACCGGTGCCGCCCGACAGCGACGCGAGATCCCCCTCCTCGAACGCGTCGCCGACGAGGCCGCGCTCGACGTGGCTGTGCTGTTGGAACCCGTCGTGCGTGACGATCCCGGCCGACTCCTGGCCGCGGTGTTGGAGCGCGTACAGCGCGTAGTACAGCGGTCGCGCGGCCTCCCGGTCCGCGAGCGAGACGCCGACGACGCCGCACTTCTCCCGCGGTTCGTCGCCGCCGTAGTCCCCACCGGCGTTCATGTACGCGAGGGTCGGGCGGGCGGCGATAAAAATCCTCGTGTTCGTGGCGTATCCCCCCGCTTTTCGCTTCGAACTATGCGCGAACGTGTATAATCAAGGGATAGTCGCGGCGCGGTCACGCGGTCCGGGAGACGGCGGTCAGGGCGTCTCCTCGCCGCCGACGAACTCGTCGAGGCGCGCGAAGTAGTCCTCTCGGGGCACCTGGTACGCACCCCGGTAATCCACCTCGCCCGCGACGAACCGCTCCGCGACGTCGACCGCGCCGGCGGCACCGTCCTCACGGCTCCCGTAGGTCTCCGCGACCGCCTCGATCTCGGGCTCTAAGAACAGGACGACGTGCCACTCCTCGGTCGCGTACTGGCCCGATCCGGGCCGGGCGTTCCGGGCGCCGTTCGTCAGGTAGATGGTCGGGAGACACTCGTCGGGGAGGTCGCCGCTCCCGAAGACGTCGGGGCGGTAGACGAGGATCGCCCGCCCGCTGGGCTCCTCGTTCCACAGCCGCCACCCCTCCGGCAGCGATTCGAAGGCCATGACGCCCCCTCGGTCGCGGAGGCTTGAAAACGTCGCGCTCGGGCGATCGGCTTTGCCGTCAGTCAGTTCGGCCCGTTCAATCCACGATGTCCGACCCGCCGGGCGGGAGGAACTCCTGGAGCTGGTCCGCGCTGGCGACCTTGCGGACGAACGACTGGTCGGTGAACCGCTCTTTGAGGTTCCGGTAGGCCATCATCGCGGCGTCGTTCTGCGCGTACATCCCCGGCTCGAAGGTGACGTGCGCGGCCGCGCGGTCGACGACGGCCGAGGGCGGCCCGCCGATTGCCCGGGTGACCGGCTCGCACTGGACGCCGACGGCGATCCGGCAGGGCACGTCCTCGAAGTAGGTGCGGTCGCCGCGGATCACGAAGCTCCCCTTCTCGATGTACTCGCCGCTCTCGGGGGTCTTCGACACCTGGTCCGGCTCGACCATGTACGCGTCGCCCGCGCCGCGGCCGTCCTTCCAGTCCGACGAGTAGGAGACGGCGAACTGCGCGGCCTCGCGCAGCGTCTCCTCGGAGAAGTCGACGGGGTCGGCCGACTCCGACGGGCCGGACGCCTTGAGGATCGTCACCGGCCCCCCGTGCGCCTGCGTGTGGAAGAACCGGTCGTGTTTGCTCATGTACTTCTTCACCAGCTCCTCGTTCTGGTCGGCGTTGCGCCCGCCAATGACGAGGTAGCCCGTGGACGTGCGGAACCAGCGGAACCGCTCGAACCAGTCGTCCGGGCTCCGGATCGGGATCGAGGAGCGCGAGAGCCAGTCGGTCTCGTACGCCTCGTCGTCGCCCTCCCCGTCCGCGCCCTCGCCGCCGTCGCCGCCGCTCTCGTCGTCGGCCTGCTGCTCCGCCCACTCCCGCTTCCGTTCCCTGACCGCTTCCAGCTCCTCGCGGGTCGATTCGATGGCCGCCATCGCGCCCTCCTTCTTCTCCTCGACGCGCTTCGCCTCCCGGTAGAGGCGGTCGGCGTTGACCTCCACGCCCTCGCTCGCGTCGAGTTCGACGCGGGTCGTGCCGCCGTCGGCGTCGTCCGCCTCGGCGTCCGCCTCGTCGAGCTCGACGGTCACCGTCCCCTCGCCGCCGTCGACGTCGACGACGGCCTCAGCAGCCGGAATGCCCCGCTCCGCGCCGGCGTCGAGCGTCTCTGCGATCTCCGCCCACGGCACCTCGTTCTCGCGTGCCTCTCGGACGGTCGAGAGCACCTCGTCGACGAGGTCGTAGTGGGCGTACAGCAGCTCCGCGCGCTCTCGTTCCGCCTGCGCCTGCTCCTCGAACCCCTCGATCGCGCCCTCCTGCTGTTCGATGATCCGTTCCTGTTTGGCGATCTCCTCCTCGAAGTCCGGGCGGGACGCGCCCGCGTCGGCGGGCGCCTCGCCCTCCTCGCTAGCCTCGTTCCCGAGCCGATAGAAATACTCGTCGACGGCGGCGTTGAAGGAGTCGAACCCGACGCTCGGCAGGCCCTCGTGTTCCGCGAGCGGGAAGGGCGTCACGTCGACGACGCGGAGATCCGACCCGTCGTCTCCCGCCTCGCCTCCCTCGCCGTCGACCGACTCCTCGTACACGCGGGGGTCGACGTCGCCCGAGCGGAGCCGCTCGTCGATCCGTGCGAGCGCGTCGTGGAGCGCGCCGAGCTGGTCGTCGGTCACCGCCTCGATCGGCGTCTCCTTCTCGACGCCGGCCCGGGTACACACCTCCTCGGCGTACAGGCCGCCGAGGTTCAGCTGGGTCGCGAGCGTGCGCACCACGTCGCTGTCCGACTCGCGCATGTGGCGCTCGAACCCGCCGTAGCTCACGTCGAGCGGGTTCAGCCGGGAGGCCGGGTACTCGTACTGCGAGCCGGGCGCGACGGTTCGAGACTTGAGCCGGACGGTCGAGAGCGACCCCACCACCTCGCCCGTCTCGTCGAGCGCGGCGACGTTCCCCTGACCGAACAGCTCGGCGACGAGCGTGGTGTTCTGGTCCTCGCGCTCGAACTCGAAGGTGAGGATGCGGTCGAACTCGTACTGCTCGACGCCCGCGAAGTCGGCGCCCGACATCCGGTTGCGCAGCATCTTCGCGAAGTTCGGCGGGCGACCCGGCGCGTCCGCGACGTGGTCCGGGTCCGCGGCGTGCGCGCGCTTCACGTCGCCCACCTCGATCATGAGCTCGACGCGGCCGCGGTCGAAGTCGCGGAGCTTCAGCCGGAGCAGGTCGTCGTCGTAGAGGTACGCCTTGTCGACCTTCGCGCCCTCGTACCGATTGAGCTCGGTGACGAGCGCGGCGAGGTCGATGCTCGACAGCTCCCGCTTCTGGTCCATACTCGAAAGACACCGCCGGGCCGGAAAAAGGCGTGTCGTTGTGGGGACGAGTCGCGTTTCGTCGTATCCCCGCAGTTACTTCTTTTTCTTCTTGTTCTTCCCGTTCTTCTTCGCCAGCGACTCGACGGTGTTCAGGGCGTTGATGCGACCGGCGCCGAGCTCGGGGTCGCTCTTGCCGTTCACAAGCTCCGCGCCCTGCTGGATCGCCTGCTCGACCTGACTCGGACCCGCGTTCGGTTCGAGTTCGCGGACCAAAGCTGCGAGCCCTGCGACCTGCGGCGCCGAGAACGACGTGCCGGCGATGTACACGTACGCACCCCGCTCCAGCGGGTAGGTGGTGAACACGAGGTTCGTGGGGAACGGGAACGGCGTGTCCGTCGAGAGCGTCTTTTCGAGCGTCTCGTAGCCGCCGCCCGGCGCCGCAACGTCGATTTCGTTCGTGCCGAAGTTCGAGTAGAACACCAGTTCGTCGTTCGGTCCGGTCGTGCTCACGCTGAACGCCGCCGGGACGCTGTTCGGGAGGCTGAACCCGCCGCCCTGCTGGAGGTTACCTCCCGCGTTGCCGGCGCTGGCTGTAACCACGGTCCCGCGGCGCACCGCGCTCTGGAACACGGTCTGGATCGCGGCGCGGATACCGCCCTGGTTAGCTTGAGGCGGAAGAACGCCTGGAACGCCGAGGCTGAAGTTCGCGACGTCGGCGCCGACCGCCGCGGCGTAGTCGATCCCGGCGAAGATGTCGATGAAGCGCGCACCGCCCTCGTCCGGGAACACGCGGACCGGAATCAACTCGGTGTCGGGTGCGACGCCGACGATCCCTTGGTCACCGGTCGCGCCGACGACACCGGCGACGGCCGTCCCGTGGCCGCGCACCTCGTCGTCCGCGCCGTCGGTGGCGCTGGCGTCCTCGGGGATGAACGTCGCCGCGAGGTCCTCGTTCACGTTGCCGAGGTCGGGGTGATCGAAGTCGATCCCCGTGTCGACGACCGCCACGCTCGTGCCCTCGCCGGTCGCGAACTCCCGCGCCTCGCCGGCGTCGATCCGACGGTTGTCCCACTGGAGTTCGGCGAATGCGGGCTCTTCGTCGGTCTCGTCCGGGTCGACCACCTGGCGGTCGACGGGCTCGGTGAAGTCGAGCCTGACGTCCCGTGAGACCGCGGACACGCCCGCGACGCCCGAGAGGTCGCTCTCGGCGTCCGCCGGTCCACGAACGCCGAGGATCTCTCCGTCCGCGACGGTGCGGAACACCTCGAACCCGGCGTCCGCGACCGCGTCCGAGACGCCGTTCCCCTTCCCGGTGACGACGTACTCCACCGACCCGTCGCTCGCCGAGGCGAGGCCGGCGACCGAGACCGAGGCGCCCGCCGCGCCGATACCTTTCAACAGCGTCCGTCTGTCGAGTAACATGGTAACTATCCCCGTGCGGGGTATGCCGTGCCACGGACCGAACTCATTTAAATAATTTGGCTACCGAGTAGTTGTTTTAACGTCACAGGTAGAGTATTATACTCGTTGCGTGGACGACGAAGGGCGACGCGGCGGGCGCTACAACCGCTTCGACACGTACGGCCCGTCCTGCCGGTAGCCGAGCTTGTTCCGGTAGTACTCGCGGGCGCCGATGCCGGAGATGACGGCGATTTTCCCGTACCCGGCCTCGCGTGACAGTTCCTCGGCGCGTTCGAGGAGTCGCGTCCCGTACCCCTGGTGCTGCCAGTCGCCGTCGCCGCCGATGCCGACCTCGTTGCCGTACACGTGGAGCTCGCGGACCAGCGCGGCGTCCTCGAGTTCGCGGCGGATCGGGTCGCCCTCGGTGCCCGCCGCGCCCGGCTGGTCGGGGGCGAACGAGGGGAATCGCAGGCGACAGAAGCCGACGAGGAGGTCGCGGACGGGGTCCTCGAAGGAGATGAAGTGCTCCGTGCCGCCGCCGGCCTCGTAGGTCAGCACGTCGAGTTCGACGTCGTCGGGGTCCGGGTCGGCGTCGTTGTGCCCGACCTCCCGGGCGCGGATATCGTGCTGGACGATCCCCTTCTCCTCGGCGCGCTGGGCCGCGAGCTGGCGGAGGTTGGACTTCTGGACGCCGGCGTCGATGAAGTCCGCGGGGATGTCGCGCTGGACGCGCTGGAGCCGCGTGTACTTCGGGATCAGGTCCATGACCTCGGCGACGACATCGGCCGCCTCCTCGCTCGTGAGCGGGTCGAAGTCGTCTCGGCGCCAGCGGTCGTACACCCGGGTTCCCTCGACGACGAGCGTGGGGTAGATCTTCAGGTAGTCCGGGCGCCAGTCGGGATTGTCGAACAGCTGCCGGAAGTCCTCCAGACACATCTCCCGGGTCATTCCCGGCTGGCCCGGCATCATGTGGAAGCCGACCTTGAACGCGGCGTCGCGCAGGCGGCGGTTGGCGTTGCGGGAGGCCTCGTTTCCGTGCCCGCGGTGCATGTCGCGGTTGATCCGCTCGTAGGTGGTCTGGACGCCGACTTCGACCTTGGTACCACCGAGATCGAGCATCCGGTCGATCTGCTCGGGGTCACACCAGTCGGGCTTCGTCTCGAAGGTGGTGCCGATGTTGCGGATCTCGTTCGTCTCGTTTTCCGCGATCACGTCCTCGAGGTACTCGAACTCGGTGTCTTCCGGCGCGGGCGCGAACGACTCGCCCTCGGCCGGCTCCGGCTCCTTGTCGAGGTCGTAGTCGTTCATCGCCTGGAGCGCGCGCTTCACGAACCACTCCTGGTAGTCGTGCGAGCGCGCGGTCATCGTCCCGCCCATCAGGATGAGCTCCACCTTGTCGACCGGGTGGCCGATCTTCCGGAGCTGTTCGAGCCGGAGGGTGACCTGCCCGTACGGGTCGTAGTCGTTCTGCTCGCCGCGCGCGGCGGCGGGCTCGTGGCCCGTGTACGACTGCGCCGAGGAGAACTCCGAGGCCGGACCGCCGGGACAGTAGAGGCACTTCCCGTGGGGGCACAGCTCGGGGGAGGTCATGATCGCGACCGGCGAGACGCCCGAGGCGGTCCGGACGGGCTTGCGCTGGACCACCTCGATCACGTCGTCGCGCGCCTCGGACGGGGCGTGGTCGAGGATCTCGGTGTTCTTCGGCACCTTCGGGGAGCCGAACTCCGAGCAGGCGTCGAGCTTGGCGCGTTCGAGGTCGTCGCGCTCGATCTCGCCGTCGAGGATGCGATCGACGAGGTGCTCGCAGGTGCGGACGAACGCCTCGGAGTCGGTGGCATCCGCGGCGGCGTCGTCGCCCTCGCTACCGGCGTCCCCGTCACTCGCCGCGTCGGTACTCATTACGCTCCGATCGACGGGTTTCGGAGTTAAGCGTGTCGCACCGATTCGTGAGAGGGGTGCGCGTCGGCAGCAGAGCGGGAGTCGGCGCCACGGCTCCGACCGCTCAACGCCGCGTTTCCCGCCTCGACGAAACGAAATTCGAGTTCTCGACCGCTCGGCTATACGAGGGCTTCAGATCTGACAAATCGGCGAGCGACACCACCGAAGCCCCAGCCGGGAGGCGGGCGCACGCTCGCTGCGGTCCTCGGTTGGTCGCTCGCTTCGCTCGCTCCCGCCCTGCGGTCCTTACTTCGCCTGCGCCCGCCTCCCGGCTGCCCCTTCGAGTCCCACCCGACCACGACCGCACAACACCTCTCCCCTCCCCAGCCTCGTCAGTCGCCGTCGCTTTGCTCCGGCGACTGACTCCCTCGCGCGTGCCGCTCGGCCGCGGTGCGGCCTCGCAGGCACGCGCCACCGCGACCGCACGTTCGGGGGGTGGAACCGAACCCGCTCGTTTTAGGCAGGGCGCGGCGTACCCCGCCCCGTGTTACGGAAGGACCTCCTGCGCGTCTCCCGGGCGGGCGGCGGCTACCGCCCGCAGTTCACCGGCCGGGAACACCGCCCGCTCGCGGCCCGCGTCCTCGGGACGTTCGAGTCGCACGTCGGCGAGCGGCGCGGCGACCTCGACGACGCGCTGGCGGACCTGGAGGCCGACGCCGCCGCCCGGAACGGCGACTTCAAGCTCGTCCGCGGGCTCGCGGCGCTCGTCGAGCGCGAGTGCGAGTTCGAGACGCGCGCGCCGGTCCCGCCGCGTCGCGTCCGGCGGGCCGCGTTCGAGGCGGCCGAAGCGGTCGGCGTCGCGAACGAGGCGGACCGGGAGGTCGCGGTCGAGCGCGCCGCCGACGCGCTCGGGATCGGCGCGGGCGAGGTGGAGGCGTCGCTGTACGCCGACCGCGACGTCGAGCAAGTGCTCGTCGACGCCGACGTGCGCTGGGACCCCGACGCCCTCCTGGAGCAGTACGATCTTTCGCTCGCCCAGACCGCGCTCTTCGACGCCACCGAGGTCCGGGTGCGGTCGAACGACCCGAAGCGGCTCGTCTCCGCCGTCAAGCGACTCCGACTGATGTACGAGGTGGAGAAGACTCCGGACGGCCGCGAACTCGTCGTCACCGGCCCGGACCGGCTGTTCTCGCGAACCCGCCGCTACGGGACCGCGTTCGCGCGGCTGCTCCGAACGGTCGCGGAGTCGGCCGAGTGGTCGCTGGAGGCGACGATCGACGACCGCGGGCGCGAGCGCACGATGCGCCTCTCGGACGGCGACGTGACCGTGCCGGACGTCGAGCCCGTCGCGGAGCCCGACTTCGACAGCGGGGTCGAGGCCGACTTCGCCGGGCGGGTCCGCGGGCTCGACCTCGACTGGACCCTGGTGCGCGAGCCCGAACCCCTCGAAACGGGCGCGAGCGTCATGATCCCGGACTTCGCGTTCGACTACGCCCACGCCGACTTCCGGCTCTTCTTCGAGGTGATGGGCTTCTGGACCCCCGAGTACGTCGAGAAGAAGCTCTCCCAGCTCGCGGACGTGGAGGACGTGGACCTTCTCGTGGCCGTCGACGAGAGCCTCGGCGTCGGCGAGGAGATAGCCGCGCGCGACCACCGCGTCGTCACCTACTCGGGGACGGTGCGCGTGAAGGACGTGGTCGACGTGCTCCGCGAGTACGAGGACGAGTTCGTCGCGGACGCGGCCGCCGCCCTCCCCGATTCCCTCTCGCCCGACGCCGACGCGATCGGACTCGACGACCTCGCGGACGAGCGCGGCGTGAGCGTCGAGGCGATAGCTGACAAGGCGTTCCCCGACCACGAGCGCATCGGGCGGACGCTCGTGCGGCCGGCGGTGTTGGCGGCGATCGACGACGAGATCGAGGCCGGGATGGCGCTCTCGGCGGCCGAAGCGGTCCTCGACGATCACGGCATCGACGACGCGAGCGCGGCCCTCTCGCGGCTCGGCTACCGGGTCGAATGGGAGGGGCTCGGCGGGGGAACGGTTCGGGAGAAATCGGAATAACGTATTTAACTAAGTGCCGTGGCGCGCGCCTCCGAGCGCCCAGCGGGCGCGAGTAGCGAGAGACCGGAGGTCTCTCTGACAGCCGGCGGCTTCGCCGCCGGCGAGAGCGCGTGCGAGGGAGTCGCCAGCGCTTTTAACCGCGAGCGACGAGGCCGGGGAGGCGTGAGGTGTCGTGCGGTCGCAGTCGGGTGGGACTCAAAAGAGCAGTCGCGAGGCCGCCGTAGGCGACGTAAGCACCGCAGGGAGCGAGCGAAGCGAGCGACTGAGGGGCGCAACGAGCGTACGGCGGCCTCGCGGCTGGGGCTTTGGAGGTGTTCACCGGAGAGCCGCAATCAACCACTCATAAATAACAAAACGGTTCGCTAACCTGTTCAGTCACTCCACGACGGGCAAGTCGGCCCGACTGCCCTTCGGGACCACGGAGCGCAGTTCGTCGTATAAATACAGCCCGACCCCGATCGGCACCGACTCGCCGGCGACCTCGTGGGTCGCGATGAGGTAGCCCCAGTCGCCGTCCCACTCGGGGAGGTCCTGATCGTCGCCGGCCGCGAACCGAGACGCCTGCTCGGGGTCCAGTTCGATCACGTTCTTCGTCGCGCGCGATCCGAACCGCGAGACCGCTCGGCCGGTCGGCTTCCAGTGTTCCTGTCGCGTCCGGAGGAAGGTCATCCCGATCGCCTCCACCCGGCTCGGGTCGGTCGCCTCGCCGTTGAAGATCCAGACCTTCCCGGCGCCCTTCTCCCAGAAGCTGTATCCTTCGAACACCTCCGGGCCGATATCGAACCGTTCGTCCCACCAGTCGAGGACCTCCGCGCGGCTCGCGCGGCCCTCGACCTCGCGGTCGGCGGGCGTCTCGGGGAGGCGGTCGAACCGCTGGCCGTCGTTGGTGGGGGCGTCGTCGGTCACGCTCCGACCCCCGTATTTTTGTTCCCCCCCACGCGTAGCTTCGCGCAGAAGAACCCGCCCGTGTCGTTGCGGTGCGGGTAGATGCGCTTCGCGCGCGTCACGGACTCGTCGTACGTCTCGCCGTCCCACTCGGTCACGCCGGGGTCGGTTTCGAGCGGGAGGTCGAACTCGACCAGCTCGCAGTCCTCGTTCGCGAGGACGTGGTCGAGGACGGCCTCGTTCTCCTCGGGCGCGAACGTACACGTGGAGTAGACCACGACCCCCCCAGGTCTGGTCGCCTGGACGGCGCGGGCCAGCACCCCCTTCTGGATCCCCGCGACCGCGTGGACGTGGTCGAGCGTCCACTCGTCGAGGACGTCCGGATTCTTGCGGCAGGTGCCCTCACAGGAGCAGGGCGCGTCGACCAGCGCGCGGTCGAACTCGTCGAACGCGAGCGGCCTCGTCGAGAAGTTGCGGGCGTCTTGGTTCGTGACGACCGCGTTCGTGATCCCGAGTCGCTCGGCGTTGTGCCGGAGCGCGGAGAGCCGCCCGAGGTTGTTGTCGTTGGCGACGAGGGTGCCCTCGTCGCCCATCGCGTCCGCGATCTGGGTCGTCTTGCTGCCGGGCGCCGCGCAGGCGTCCCAGACGCGCTCGCCGGGCCGCGGGTCGAGCGCGAGCGTCGGCAGCACGGACACCTCCTCCTGCCCGTGGGTCCAACCGTGGACGTACGGCCAGTTACCGCCGGGGTTGCCGTCGGGGAGGCGGAAGAGGCCGTCGTGCCAGTCGACCGGCTCGTGGGCGACGCCCGCCTCGTCGAACGCCTCGCGGACGCGGGCCGGCGTCGCCGCGATCCGATTCGTGCGCACGACCGAGGGGAGCGGGCGGTCGCACGCCGCCCGGAACGCGTCGACATCGTCGACGAGCGACTCGTATCGGTCGAGCGGGTTCATGACCCACCTTTCGCCCCGGGCGGTTAGACCGTTTCGGGACTCGCTCGGCCCGGCTCGCGCCCCACCTTTAGGTCCGCGCCCCGCGTACGCCCGGCCATGGCCCGTATATCCACCGTCGAGGACGTGTCGCTGGACGAGCCGACGCTGGTCGAGGGGTTTCCGGGCGTGGGGCTCGTCGGCAAGATCGCGACCGACCACCTGATCGACGTTCACGGGATGATCCACTACGCGAACGTCCACTGCGACGGGCTGCCGCCGGTGGCGGTGTACCGCGAGGGCAACGCCGCGGCGACGACGCCGGTGCGGCTCTACGCGGACCCGGAGCGGGACCTCGTCGCGCTCCGCAGCGACGTGCCGGTGAACCCGGCCGCCGCGTCGAAGGTCGCCGCGTGCCTCGGCTCGTGGTTCGACGAGACGGGGCTGTTCCCCGTGTTCCTCTCCGGACTCGGCCGCGAGAAGGACGACGAGCCGCCGGCGCTGTACGGGATCGCGACCGGCGACGGCGGCGAGGCGCTCGCTCGGGCCGAGGTGGAGGCCCCCTCGGAGTCCGGGCTCGTCTCGGGGCCGACCGGCGCGATGGTCGCGGCGGCGCTGGAGCACGACCGCGACGCCGTCGGGCTCGTCGTCGAGTCCGATCCGAAGTTCCCCGACCCCGAGGCGGCGCGGCGGCTCATTCTCGACGGGATCGACCCGATCGCGGGCACGGAGACGCCGACCGACGGGCTCGTCGACCAGGCGACCGAGATCCGCGAGGCGAAACAGCAGCTGGCGGAGCAGATGCGACAGGCGAACGAGGAGAGCTCGCAGGCCGAGCCGCTGAAGATGTTTCAGTAGGGGTCAGTCCGCGGAGTCGACTCCGGCGTCGGCCTCCAGCTCGTCGAGGATCGGCCGGTACTTCAGCTGGACCTCGTCCCACTCGCGGTCGGGGTCCGAGTCGGAGACGATGCCGACGCCCGCGAACAGCGTCGCGCGTCGCCGGCTCGCGACGGCCGAGCGGATCGCGACCGCGAACGCGCCGTTGCCCGCGGCGTCGATCCAGCCCACCGGGGCGGCGTACCAGCCGCGGTCGAACGGCTCCGTCTCGCGGATCGTCGCCAGCGCGCGGTCCGGCGGGAGCCCGCCGACCGCGGGCGTCGGGTGGAGCGCCTCGACGAGGTCGAGGACGTGGCGGTCCGCGTCGAGCTCGGCGGTAATCGGCGTGTGGAGGTGCTGGACCGTCGCGAGCCGCCGGACGCGGCGCTCGCCCGCGGAGACCGACGCCGCGAACGGCTCGAGCTGGTGCCGGACCGTTTCCGCGACCAGCTCGTGTTCGTGGACGTTCTTCTCGTCGTCGAGCAGCTCGCGCGCGAGCCACTCGTCTTCGGTCGGCGTCTCGCCGCGTCCGGTCGTCCCGGCGAGGGCGTCCGTCTCGACCGTCCGGCCGCGCAGCGAGACCAGCCGCTCGGGCGTGGCGCCGAAGAAGGCGCTCTCCCCGGCGGCCGGCTCGAACCAGTAGCGGTGGCAGTCGGGGTACTTCTCGGCGAGGCGTTCGAGCGTCGCCGCGCGGGGGAAGTCGGCCGCGAGGTCCGCCTCCAGCGCCTGCGCCAACACCACCTTCCGGAGGTCGCCGTCGCGGATCCGGTCGACCGCGGCGCCGACGCTCTCGCGCCACGCCTCGCGGCTCGTCGTCCGACGGCTCTCGCTGATTCCCGGGCGGGGCGAGCGGGCCGCGGAGCCGTCGACCGCGCCGTGGTCGGCGTCACCGAGCGCGGCGAACCGCTCGACCTCGCGCGCCAGTCGGTCCTCGACTGCTGCCGCGTCGGCGTCGGCACCGACCGCGTTGACGGTCAGCCACGTCCCGTTGTCGGCGACGGTCAGTTGGGTCCGAGGCAGCACGAACCGAGCCTCGGGAAACGGCCCCCACGGGTCGCCGTCGCAGGCCCCCTCGTGGAAGGCGAACCCCCCGAACACGCGCGGGCGGGCCGCCTCCGTACCGGCGTGGACGTCGCCGGCTTCGAACAGCTCCGTCGCCGCCTCGCGGATCGACGCGAACCGGTCGCTTCCAGCCGCGGTCAGGGTCGCCGCCGCGCCGCCGCCGATCACCAGCGCGTCGTCGGGGGCGCTCCAGACCGTGCGCGGGGCGGAGAGCGCGTCGAACGCCGCCGCGAACCCCGGCTCGTCGACAGCTGTGGTCCGGCTGACCAGCGGCGGCGACGACCGGGAGCGCGCCTGATCCATGCGTATCGAATCGGGGACGGGGACCCTTTATCCTGACTATCGGGGCGGAGCAGGCGGGGAAAATCGGGCAGGGGGACGAGAGAAATCGGGCGACGAGACGTCGGTCGTCAGCTGTATCGGTCCTCGTTCCAGGGGTTCGCCGTGTCGCTGTACCCGCGCTTCTCCCAGTAGCCGAGCTCCTTCTCGGTAAGGAACTCGACGCCCGATACCCACTTCGCGCCCTTGTAGGCGTACTTGTGCGGCGTGACGACGCGGATCGGGCCGCCGTGATCGGCCGGGAGATCGTCGCCGTCGTAGCCGTACGTGAGCTGGACGCCCGGCCTCGTACATTCCTCCAGCGGGAGGTCGGTCGTGTAGCCGTCGAGCGAGTGGAACATGACGTGTTCGGCGTCGTCGCGGACGCCGGCGCGCTCGGCCAGATCGGCGAACGAGACGCCCGTGAACTCGCAGTCGAACTTGCTCCACCCCGTCACGCAGTGGAAGTCCTGCCGCTGGGTGACGGCGGGGAGGTCGCGGAACTCGTCGAGCGAGAACGACAGCGGCTCCTCGACCGCGCCCCACACCTCGAGTTCGAAGGTCTGCGGATCCCACGCGGGCGTTCCGCTCTTCGAGAGGACGGGGAAACCGTCCGTCTCGCGCTGGCCCGGAGGGAGCCGATCGTCGCCGTACTCGCGGTAGAGATCGGTGAGGTCCTCGGCGGCGTCGACGCCGGATTCGGTCATGGAGGCGGATACGTCCCGAACCGACGTATGAATGTCGCTCTCTCGTCGCGTGAGCCTCCTTGCCATCGGAATGCGACGGGAGTGTTCGGATTTTCCAAATCAGAGTTCTACCGATCAAAAATATAATTTTAAATCTCAGTTCTGAGTTTTCAGATATACGCATCTGCGACGCCACCTTTATATTTCCCATCCCACAAGAGCCGGACAGCAAATGCCACGAGTGAAAATAACGGTGCCGGAGCATCTGGAGATGCAGATCGCCCAGATGGTCGAGGAGGGAGAGTTCCTCAACCGCGAGGAGGCGGTCGAGGAGCTGCTCTCGACGGGCATCAAGGCGTACAAGACGAGCGGCCCGCGGGAGGACGACGACTCCAACGGGTTCGAAGACGAGGGAATGATGGGCCACGAAGACGAGTACGTCTTCTGACCGGCGCCGGCACCGATTTTCCCCCACGGTCCCCGAACGCGCGGAATCGTGCGTACCCGCCTCAACAACCCTTAAAGGGCCTACGGCCCGTATCTCGGGGTATGCACAAGGACGAACTGCTCGAACTCCACGAACAGATGGTGACGATCATGGAGCACTTCCGCGCGCAGGAGACGGTCGACGGATCGCTTTTCGACCCCTACGACGAGCTCGAGGTCGATCCGTCGCACGTCCACAAATCGAAGAGCGAGCACAAACACGCCGTGTTCGTCCTCGGCAACGCGCTGGCGAACGCGATGAGCGAAGACGAGTTCTCGCCCGCCGGCCGCGTCGGCAAGCGGATGGAGGAACTCGCCGACGACGCCGAGAACAAGATCTGAGCGGAGGCGGTCGCGGACGCGACTGCCCCCTCGACGCTCCGCCGCTCCCTCTCCGAGCCCCGCTCCCTATCGCCCGATTCCTTCCGAGCCCCACTCCCGATCGACCGATTCCTTCCGAGCCCCGCTCCCGATCGACCGATTCCTTCCGAGCCCCACTCCCGATCGACCGATTCCTTCCGAGCCCCGCTCCCGACCCCCGAATTGATGTACGCGCAGTCCCCTCCAACCCGACATGGTCGCGGGAGCGCTGACATCGGACGCCGTTCACCTCGCCGCCGGTGGCATCGGCGTCGTCGTCGCGCTCGCCGCAGTGTACCTCGTCGATCACCCCGGCGGTGACTGGACGCGGGCGCTCCGATCGCGGCTCCTCCTCGGCGTTCCGTGGGGGACGCTCGTCGTGATCGCCGGCGTGATCGGCGTGTACCTGTTCGTCCAGTCGGGGATCGACGACCCGAACCGACCGGTCGTGATCCCGTTTCGATCGTGGTCGTACTTCTACCCGGAGGGGATGGTCTGGTCCAGCTTCGCCCACGCGAGCCGCGGGCACATCACCGGTAACCTCCTGTCGGCGCTCGTCGCGGGCGGCCTCGCGGAGTACGCGTACGGCCACTTCCCCGGCGGACGCGAGGTCGACGACGCGGAGTCCCCAATCGTCCGGTTTCGGCGCCGTCCGGAGTACCTCCGACGCCTTGCGAATCACCTCCGGCACCTTCCGAATCACCTCCGGCACCTTCCGAATCACTTCCGGCACCTTCCGAATCACTTCCGACGCCTCCCGGGTCGAGTGCGACGGCTGCCGGCCCGGATCGCCGCCGTCGACTCGCCGGGAGCGAACCCTTACGTTCGGGCGTTCCTGATCGTCCCCGGCGTCGCGGTCGCGTTCGGCCTCGGGTTCGCGCTGTTCGCGCTGGGACCAGTGATCGGCTTCTCCGGCGTCGTGTTCGGGTACTGGGGGTTCGCGCTCGTCTCGCGGCCCGTCACCGCGGTCGTCGCCACGGCGGGAACGACGCTCGTGCGCGTCCTCTACGACGCCCTCCGAGTCCCGGTGGCGTTCGCGGAGGCGTCCCCCTCGTACGGCGCGCCGGGGTGGGCGAACGTCGCGATCCAGGGCCACGCGATCGGGCTGATCGCCGGGGCGCTGCTCGCGGTTCTCCTCTCTCGCCGGCGGGCCCGAGGCCCGGGCGACGAACGCCGTGACGGAGACCCGACGGGGAGCAGATGGAAGTACCACCCGCTCGCGACGGCTGACGGGGACGGACTCGGGGCGGACGCGACCCAGCGGTCGGCGCTCGTCGTCTTCGGCGCGCTGCTGCTGTTCGGCGCGTCGCGCCGGCTGTGGGCGGTGTACTGGTACCTCGGCAACGAGCAGTACGAGCTGTACCGCGCGGTCGGGCTCGGGCTGCTCGCCGTCCTGGCCGCGCTCGTCGCCGTCGCGGCCGTCTCTCGCGACGAGCCGTTGTGGCCGGCGCGGGCGGTTCCGAAGCCGGAGACGCTCCGAGACGGAGTCCGATCGGCGACGCCCGCGGGGGTCGGCATACTCCTCCTCGTCGCTGCGCTGGCGGCGGTCGCGGGGCCGGGGGTGGTTCCGAACCTCGTCGCCGTCGACGACGGGGACCTCCCCGGCGACCCGATCGAGGTGGAGGGGTATCGGGTGACGTACGCCGAGAACGTCGAGAACCAGCTCGTGGGCGTCGTCGACGTGGAGGCGTTCGGCCGCTCGACGTCCGTCAACACGTCGGGGGTGATCGTCACCCATCCGGATCGGGAAATTTGGACGACGGCGGTCTCGAAGGGGAACCTCGCGTTCTGGGGGTACCGGGCGATCGATCTCGGGGGGACGGGGTGGCGCGAGACCGTCTGGGTCCAGCGGGTCGGCTGGGTCGCCGCGAACGGCGGCCCGACCTACCGGGTCGACGCGGTCCGCGACGACACGAGGCGGACGCTGTTCACGAGCGAACCGGCGCGGGCCGAGCCCCGGATCGACGGTCGGAACGTCGTCGTCGCGGCCACGCAGGGCGGGTTCGAACTGTCGGTGATCGGCGGGAGCGGCACCAACGTCACGGCGCCGCTTCCGGCCGCGAACGAGTCGGTGACGGTCCGGGGGATCACCCTCGTGCGCGAGGGCGACGTCCTGTTCGCGGAGCGCGGCGAGACGCGGGTGCGGATCGCGCAGCGGGAGCGATACGAAGGGCGGCAGTAGGAGACGGGAGAGGCGGGAACGGCGTGAGGGAGACCGGAGCACGTCGCGGGCGCTACGTCCACTCGATCCGGTACACTTCGGTGTCGACGTCGCGCGCCTCGTCGGCGTGGTGGTCGAACTGCGCGTCGATCCGGAACTCGGCCGCGAACGCGTGCGTCACCTCGCCGCCTTCGTCGGCGGCGAACGACTCGACGAACTGCCGGCTCCCCGCGTTGTGGATCGAGTAGGAGACGGCAGCGAGGTCGCTCGCGACGGCGAGGAACGCGCGGTCGGCGTGTCTGTTCCCGTCTTGGGCGCCGAACGGGGGATTCATCACGACGGTGGCGGGTTCCGCGACGGCGAGCGGCGGGCGGGTGGCGTCGCCGCGGACCCAGTGGACCGGTGCGCTGGCGGCGACGCGGCGCTCGTTGGCGCGGGCGGTCGCCAGCGCGTCGCCGTCGAGTTCGAGGCCGACAACGCGCGCGGGTCCGCGCAGCGCCGCGGCCAGCGCGAGCATCCCGGTGCCGGCGCCCAAGTCGATCACGGTGCGACCCTCGACGTCGCCGTGGAGGTCCGCGAGGTGGACGACGTGGGCCGCCAGCTCGGGCGGCGTCGGGTACTGTTCGAGGGCGGCGTCGGGACGCTCGAAGCCGGCGACGACGCCGAGCTTTGTCGCGAGCGACCGCTTCGTCGCCATCGGTCAGGCGGCGCCGTCGCCCTCGACGCGGACGAGTTCGACTCCCTCGCGGTCGGCGCGTTCTGCGAGCGCCGCGAGCGCGGTGTGAACCTCCTCGCACGTCGCTTCGTCGACGCGGACCTCGATCCGACCGGCACCGAGGAACGACGCGGCGCGGACGAGTCCGCGGAGTCGGTCGGCCTCGCGCTGGCGTTCGAGCGTGCTCTCGGCGTCGAACTCCGCCTCGGTCGCGACCGCGGCGGGCTGGTAGCCGCGGGCCGCGAGCCCCTGTTTGAGGTCGCGGAGGTGGTCGGGCGCGGTGCTGTCGAGGTCCGACGCGTCGATGACGACCGGGTCGACGTCGGCGGGGCGACAGCCGCGGAGCGTTCGTTCGATGCCGGACGAGGAGGTGGTGCTCATACACCCTGATATGTACTAGTTATACAAAAATCTTTATAGATGTTTTGTAGTAATATACGGCGGAGGCGACGGCGGACTGGACGCTCCGCGGGCCGGGGGTTCACGACCGTTGACGCGCGACGCGGAGACTCACGACCGTTGGCACACGACGCGCCGAGATCGACCTCGGAAGCCCGGAGGGATGATTCCGGCCTCAAACCGCGGTCACGTTTCGTGCGTCGCGGTGCCGGCGGCGGGGCGTGTCGACACCGTGTTCGGACCGGCAACGGTTTTCTAATTCCGAATGTAGGAGCGTTCTACGTACAGCTAAAGGCGTATTCGACCGATCCCAAGTTTTTCGTCGTCGTCGTGGGGTGTGGGCAAGAGTTAAATACGCAAACGACCAGAAACCTTTTAATGGAACGTCCGAGTCGCCAGCGGCAACAGGAGCGAGAGGCGGAGCAGGAAACGGACGAATCGACGGTCTCCTGTCCGGAGTGTGACTCGGAGAACATCGTCACCGACGCCGACCAGGAACTCGTCTGTGAGGACTGCGGGCTCGTCTTGGACGAGCGCAACATCGACCGCGGGCCGGAGTGGCGCGCGTTCAACCACTCGGAGCGGCAGTCGAAGTCTCGCGTCGGCGCCCCCATCACGGAGACGATGCACGACAAGGGGCTAACGACGACCATCGACTGGAAGGACAAGGACGCGTACGGGCGGTCGCTCTCCTCGGAGAAGCGCTCGCAGATGCACCGCCTCCGCAAGTGGCAGGAGCGGATCCGGACGAAAGACGCGGGCGAGCGCAACCTCCAGTTCGCGCTCTCGGAGATCGACCGGATGGCGAGCGCGCTCGGCGTCCCGCGGTCGGTTCGCGAAGTGGCCTCCGTCATCTATCGACGCGCGCTCAACGAGGACCTGATCCGCGGCCGCTCCATCGAGGGCGTCTCCACCGCCGCGCTGTACGCCGCCTGCCGGCAGGAGGGGATCCCCCGCAGCCTCGACGAGGTCGCGGACGTCTCGCGGGTGCCACAGAAGGAGATCGGCCGGACGTATCGGTACATCTCCCAGGAGCTCGGCTTAGAGCTGAAGCCCGTCGACCCCAAGCAGTTCGTCCCCCGGTTCGCGTCCTCGCTCGAACTCTCCGAGGAGGTCCAGTCGAAGGCGACCGAGATCATCGACGTCTCGGCCGAACAGGGGCTGCTCTCCGGGAAGTCCCCGACGGGCTTCGCGGCCGCCGCGATCTACGCGGCCTCGCTCCTCTGTAACGAGAAGAAGACCCAGCGCGAAGTGGCGGACGTCGCGCAGGTCACCGAGGTCACCATCCGGAACCGGTACCAAGAGCAGATCGAAGCGATGGGGTTCCGATAGGGCGGCCCGTCGAATCCGCCGATCGGTCGCGGCGTCCGCGACGCGACTGTTGGATCGGGTTTTTAATCGATACCCGCTGTATCCACGACCGAGATGTACGCAGAGATCCTCGTTCCGACCGACGGCAGTCCGGCGTCGGACGCCGCGATCGAACACGCGATCGGCCTCGCAGACCGGTACGACGCCCGTCTCCACGCCCTGTACGTCGTCGACGGCGCGGCGTACTCCAGCCTGGAGGCCGGCGCGGAGGTCGTCGTCGAGGCGCTCGAGTCGGAGGGCGAGAAGGCGACGAAGCGCGTCGCGGACGCAGCTGACGACGCGGGCATCGAGTGCGTCACCAGCGTCACGTCCGGGACGGCGTACCAGTCGATCCACGACTACGTCGACGAACACGGCATCGACGTCGTCGTCATGGGGACGCACGGACGGAAGGGGATCGGCCGCTACCTGCTCGGGAGCGTCACGGAACGAGTCGTCCGGACCTCGGACGTCCCGGTGTTGACCGTGCGACAGTCCACGGATGAGTAGTCGCACCGCTCCCGGCGAACGCGGGTGACACCGATGCGCGACTGGCTCTCTCACCGCGTGGTCTCGTCGCCGGACGACACGGCCCTCGTCCGCGCCGAGGACGGCGAGGCGTGGAGCTACACCGACCTCGACCGGCTCGTCGACGAGACGGCCGGGCGACTGGTCGCGCACGGGCTGGGCGAGGGCGACCGGATCGGGGTGCTCACCCCCCCGTACGTCGGTACCGTCGGCCTCGTCCACGCGACTATGCGGATCGGGGCGACGTTCGTCCCGCTCGGCCAGGAGCTGACCGCCCGCGAGATCGCCGCGCGGATCGACCGGACCGACCTCGACGCCGTCGTCTGCGCGGAGCCGACCGAGCCGACGGCGACCGACGCGGCGGCGGAGATCGAGGGCGTCCCCGTCTACTCCGTCGACGACCCGGCGAGCGCCGAGGTCACCGGGATTCACGACGTCGATCCGGCGTCGATCGATCCGCCGGGATGGTCGTTCGCGGACCCGCTCTGCGTGCTGTTCACCTCCGGGACGACCGGCGAGCCGAAGCCCGTGCCCCTGACCGCGGGCAACGTGTACAGCTCCGCGGTCGCCTCGGCGTTCCGCCTGGGCGTCGAGCCCGACGACCGGTGGCTCGTGTCGCTGTCGCTTCACCACATGGGCGGGCTGGCACCGGTGTATCGGTCGGTGCTGTACGGGACCACTCTCGTGTTGCGAGAGGGGTTCGACGCGGGCGGCACCGCAGACGACATCGACGCGTACGACGTGAGCGGGGTCTCGCTCGTCCCGACGATGCTCAAGCGGATGCTCGACCGCCGCGGGACGCTGTCGGACTCGCTGCGCGCGGTCCTGCTCGGGGGCGCGCCCGCGCCGGCCGAGCTGTTGGAGCGGTGTCGCGACTACTCGATTCCGGTGTACCCGACCTACGGGATGACGGAGGCCGCCTCGCAGATCACGACCGCGACGCCGCGACAGACCAGAGACCGGATCGGGACGGTCGGCCGCCCCCTCTTCGGCACCGACGTGACGGTCGTCGACGACGGCGGCGAGCCGGTCGAGCCGGGCGAGACCGGCGAGATCGTCGTCAGCGGACCGACGATCACGCCGGGATACCTCGCGGTCGACGAAGGCGACCCCGCGGCCTCCGACGCGGTCGAGGTGAACGGGATCGATCCGGCGGATCTCGATCGCTCCGAGTTCGGCCCGCACGGACTCCAGACCGGCGACGTCGGTCGATTCGACGAGTCGGGGTTCCTCCACGTGCTCAACCGCGTCGACGACCGGATCATCACCGGCGGCGAGAACGTCGAACCCGGGGAGGTCGCGGACGTGCTCCGCGGACACCCCGAGGTGGACGACGTGGCGGTGATCGGGCTCGACGACGACGTGTGGGGCGAACGCGTCGGGGCGCTCGTCGCGGTCGGCGACCGGTTCCCGTCGGGCGCGGTCGCCTCCACCGACGGTCCGTCCTCGGAGGGAACCGCCCCGGCGGGCGATCGGCTAGGCGACGGCTCGGAGGGCAACGGTTCCGACGGCAGCGATTCGGGTTCCGCCGGTCGCGAAGCGAACGGCGGGGGGGCGGACGACGACGAGATAGCGGATCCGAGCGCCGGAGCCGACCGCATCGGTCCCGCACCGATCGACGAGGGAGCGTTCGTCGCGTTCGCCCGCGAGCGGCTGGCCGGGTTCAAGATCCCGAAGACGGTCGCGTACGTCGACGAGCTCCCGCGGACCGTCTCGGGAACGGTCGACCGGGAGGCGACGCGCGCCGTCCTCCGGGAGCGCGGCGCGGACCCCCGCGAGAGCGCCGACACCGACCTCGAAACCGCGGGGTTCCGGCCGGCCGATCCGGCAGATCCGCCGGAAGATTCGGTAGATCCGCCGGCCGATCCGGCAGATCCGCCGGAAGATCCGGAATCGACGGAGACGACCGGGTCGGGCGACCCGAAGCCCGGGTCCGACGGCGGTGGCTCGGCCGCCGACACCGACGGCGGTGACGACTCGGGTGCCGACGGCGGTGACGGCGAGTCGGACGCGGCCGGCGACGAGGGCGACGCCGAGAACGGGATGACGTAAACGCACACGAAGTTGTTCGTTGTTCCACGAACGTTTTGAGCGCGCGGTCCTCACGGTCGGTATGGAACTGCTCGACGACAGCGTCGTGCCGGCGCGCGCGAGAGACGTCAAACAGGAGGCCCGCGAGTTCGCGGACGAGTACATTGCCCCGAACGCCGAGGCGTATTACGAATCGGGCGAGTACCCCTGGGAGGTGCTCGAAGCGGGGATGGACGCCGGGCTCGTCGCGCAGGACATCGGCGAGGAGTACGGCGGGAAGGGGTTCGACCTCGCGCAGGTGCTCGCCATCGCGGAGGAGTTCTACCGCGCCGACGCCGGCATCGCGCTCACCCTCCAGCTCGCCAGCTTCGGCGCCGAGATGGTCGAGCAGTACGGCACCGAGGAGCAGAAGGAGGAGTACCTCCGGCCGGTGGCCGAGAACGACCAGATCTCCGGGCTCGCGGTCTCCGAACCGCAGACCGGCTCCGACCTCGCGGGCATGACGACGGAGGCCGAGAAGGTCGAGGGCGGCTACGAGCTCACCGGCGAGAAGTACTGGGTCGGCAACGCGGTCGAGGCCGACTGGCTCACGGTCTACGCCAAGACCGGCGAGAGCGACGACCGCTACTCCAACTACACGCTGTTCATCGTCGAGACCGACTCCGACGGCTACGAGGCCGAACACATCCCCGAGAAGATGGGGATGCGCGCGTCCAAGCAGGGCCACATCGTCTTCGAGGACTGCTTCGTCCCGGAGGAGAACGTCGTCGGCAGCGAGGGCGGCGGCTTCTACGTGCTCGCGGACTTCTTCAACCACGGCCGCGTGATCGTCGGCGGCCACGGGCTCGGGCTCGCGGCCGCCGCCATCGAGGAGGCGGAGGCGTTCATCGACGAGCGCGAGGCGTTCGGCCGCACCATCGACGAGTTCCAGGCCGTCCAGCACACGATCTCCGACATGCGCATCGGGTTCGAGTCGGCCCGCGCGCTCAACTGGCGCGCCTGCGAGAAGGTCGCGAACAACGAGGACGCCGGCTACTGGGCGGCCCTCGCCAAGACCAAGTCCACGGAGGTCGCGACCGACTGCGCCGAGCAGGGCATGAAGCTCCACGGCGGCCGCTCGATCCTCACCGACCGCCGGATCGCCCGCGTCTACCGCGACGTGCGCATCCCGGTGATCTACGAGGGCGCCAACGACATCCAGCGCAACCTCATCTACCGGCAGTCGCGCTGAGGGCGACTCCGGGGCGGCTCACAGCGTCGCCGCCAACCGCCGCAGCGCCTCACTGCCGCCGGTCGCCAGCGGCTCGCCGTGGCCGACGCAGGCGACCTCGAACACCGGGGCGCGCTCGGCCAGGTCGCGCACGCTCGCCGCGACCGCGTCGGTGTCGTAGCTGATCACCCAGCCGGAGGGCTTCAGGTCGCCGTCCGACTCGGAGACGAGGTCCCCGAGCAGTCCGACCCCGAGTTCCTCGCTGACGTACGCGACGTGGCCCGGCGTGTGCCCGGGCGTGTGGTACGCGGTGAACGAGCCGAGCGCCTCCCCGTCCCGCACGCTGACCACGTCGAGGTCGGAGAGATCCGTGAGGAGCCCGCCGAGCCGCTGGATCAGTCCCTTGTGATTCCGGAGCGGCGGCGACCGCGCGCCGCGGAGGAGCTGGGCGTCGAACCCGTACGCGTGGATCGACGCGTCGAGGTCGGGCGCCAGCGCCGCCAGCGTCCCGACGTGGTCGAGGTCGTAGTGGGTAAGCAGGACGCGGCCGATGTCGGAGACCGCGACGCCGGCCTCGTCGAGGCCGCGTCGGATCGCCGCCTCGTCCCACGGCGTGCCGGCGTCGACGAGGGTCGGCACGTCGTCGGAAACGAGGTACGCGTTGACCCCGCGACAGTCGAACCGCCAGACGCCCTCCGCGATTTCCGTCGCCATGTCGGTGCGTACGGTCCGGAGCGGAATGAACGCTGTCGTGGCGGAACGCAGGGAGCGCGACCTCCCGGGACCGAGTCGACGCCGTCGACGGTGCGCCCGACGAAAACGCCAAGACGCCGGGGCGACACCACGGGGTATGCGACTGGAGGACTACTGGGGGATCGGCCCCAAGACGAGCGAGCGGCTCACTGCGGCGCTCGGGACCGAGCGGGCGATCGAGGCGATCGAGTCGGCCGACGTCCGCGCGCTCGTCGACGCCGGGCTCCACCGCGGTCGCGCGACGCGCATCCTCCGCCGGGCGAACGGGGAGGCCGGGATGGAGGTTCTCGCGACGGGCGACGCGCGCTCGGTGTACGACGACCTCCTCGGGCTCGCGGCCGACGCCGCGCTGACCGCGCACGCGGCGGACCGGATCCGCGTGTTGACCCCGCTGCTCGACCGCGACGCCGTCGAGTCGCGGTTAGGGCGGGTCGTCGCCGCCCGCGACGCGTGGACCGGCCTCGACGAGGCTGACCGCGAGGCCGTCGAGGACGCGTTCGCCGCGTACGACGAGGCCGACGGCTCCGACCTGGCCGCGGTCGAGACCGCCGTCGCGCTCCGCGAGGCGGGGCTGACTGACGGTCCCTTCGCAGCGGTCGGCGCGCTCGACGGCGACCGACTGCGCGACGCGGCCGACGCGCTCGCGGACGTTCGGGGCTCGATCGACCCCGCCGGCGACCTCGACGGCGACGACATCGAGATCGCGTCGGGCGCCGACGCGGAGCTGGACCGCCTGCGCGAGCGGCTGTCGGCCGCGCGCGACCTCGCGGACTCCGCGTTCGACGTGCTCGAGTCGGTGCGCGACGGGAGCCTCCGCGACTTCGAGGCGCTGGAGGCGGCGACGATCGACCACGTCGCGCGCGAGACGGGGGTCGAGCCGGCGACGGTGCGGGCCGCGGCGCCCGACGAGGCGCTCGACGCGGCCGACTTCGTCTCCGGAACCCTCCGGGAACTCGTCGTCGAACTGGAGGCCGCGGTCGACGAGCGCGAGGCCGCCGTGGCGGCCGACATCCGCGAGCGACTGGGCGACGAGTCCGCGACGGCCGACGCGAGCGAGGCGGAGACCGACGACGCCGAGGGAACCGGGAGCGACGACGCCGAGGAGACGGAAGAGGGCGGCGACACCACCGTCGCCCGCGCCGCGGCGGCGGTGTCGGACGCCGCGTTCCTGCTGTCGCTCGGGCGGTTCGCGGCAGAGAACGGCCACGTCCGGCCGATGCTCGTCGACGACGGCATCGCCGTGCGCGGGGCGCGAAATCCCTTCCTCGCCGGCGACGTCCAGCCGGTGTCGTACGGGGTCGGCTCCCACTCGCTCGCGGACGCGTCGGGCGTCGCGAGCGCGGACGCCCCGCCGACGGGCGACCGCGTGAGCGTCCTCACCGGGGCGAACTCCGGCGGGAAGACGACGCTCTTAGAGACCCTCTGTGCGGTCTCGCTGCTCGCGTCGATGGGGCTGCCCGTGCCCGCCGACGCGGCCGAGGTCGGCGCCTTCGACCGGGTCGTCTTCCACCGCCGGCACGCCTCGTTCAACGCCGGCGTGCTGGAGTCGACGCTGAAGTCGGTCGTCCCGCCGCTGGTCGCGGACGGCCGCACGCTCATGCTCGTCGACGAGTTCGAGGCGATCACGGAGCCGGGGCGCGCCGCCGACCTGCTGAACGGCCTGGTGACGCTGACGGTCGACCGCGGCGCGCTCGGCGTGTACGTCACCCACCTCGCGGACGACCTGAGCCCGCTGCCCGACGCCGCCCGCATCGACGGCATCTTCGCGGAGGGGCTGACGAACGACCTGGACCTCCGGGTCGACTACCAGCCGCGGTTCGAGACCGTCGGGAAGTCCACGCCGGAGTTCATCGTCTCCCGTCTCGTCGCGAACGCGAGCGACCGCGGCGTCCGCGCCGGCTTCGAACACCTCGCGGGTGCCGTGGGCGAGGAGGCGGTCCAGCGAACCCTCTCCGACGCTCAGTGGACGGCGAACGATGACTGAGGAGGCGGGCGGTAGCGACCCCGGGCCGGACCGGATCCGCTCGATCGCGGTCCACCGCGAGGACGTGGCGAACGCCCTCGAAGCCACGCTCCGGAGCGACCGGGATGTCGTCCTCCGCGCGACGCCGCCCTTCTCGGGGCGGATGCGCGCTCGGCTCCACGCGGTCGACACGGACGGCGACGGTGACGCCGAGAACACGGGTGAATCCGACGTTCCGGCGCCGCTTCACGTCGACCCGCGGGACCTGGTCGAGGACGTGCCGCCGTATCCCGAGCCCGACGACACCGCGACCGAATACCCCGACGCCGACCTCGAAGCCCGCCGGGAGCGACACGCGGAAGCCGTCGAGTCGTGGCGCGAGCGCGTCCGCGAGGGCGTCGGCTCGACGGTCGAAATCGAGGTCGACGGCGACGCTCGCGCCGTCGACGTGGTCGCGCTCGGCTGAATCGAGCCGGAAAACCGAACCGCGCGAGCTACAGCCGCAACCGCTCGACTTCGGTGCCGGCGGCCTCGAACTCGTCGTCGGTCGCGGCCGCGACCACGACGGTGCTCACGTCGGTCGCGGCGTCGAGGTCGACCTCGAACGCGCCGTCGCCGTCGGGCGTCGCGATGCGCGACGTTTCCCTGGTGTGGACCGCCACGAGCTCGGCGTCCGTCTCGCCCGCGACGACGACCGCGTCTTCGACGAAATCGGCGGTGGCGGTCAGGTCGGGACCCTCCAGGCGGTCGCGCTCGACGTACCGGTCGCGGACCGCGGTCGGGGTCTCGATCGGCTCGCCCGCGTCGACGCCGTGGGCCAGCCGAATGAACCCGGCCATCGACCACGCGAGCGGGGTCGCCCCCCCGGTACCCTCCCCGAACTCCCAGCCGTACTTCGTCGGGTGTTCGCGGTCCCACACCTGCTCGGGGAGCATGCGCCCGGAGTTGGCGAAGCCGGCCATCGTCTCCAGGAGCGCCTCGGGTTCGAGCGCCTCGTCGTCGGTGCCGCCGAACGCGTCGGGACCGTCGGCGCGGGCGCGCAGTTCGTACTCGCCGCGCTCCCCGGTGAAGATCGGCCAGAGACGCCCGCGGCCGTCGCCGGTGCCGGCCCACGGCGCGCCGGGGTCACCGACCGCGATCTCGCCGTACGCGTCGCCGACGTACCGATACCAGGCGGCGCCGTGCGGCGTGTCCACCCGGATCGAGTCGTCGACGACGGAGACGGAGTTGCGGACGATCGGGTCGTCGGCGGGCTTGATCCCCAGACGGACCAGTTCGAGGAAGCCGCCGTCGACGATCTCCCGCTCGTCGTAGGTCGGCCCGTCGTTGGCGATGGTGCGCGGACGCCCCGCCTCGGGATCGCCGTCGGCCGTGATCCGGAGGTAGTACGGGGTCTCCTGATGGCGGTCGGTCCCGGTCGCGGTCGCGCACCACTCCTCGACGCGCGCCGCCCAGTCGTCCGCGAGCGCCAGCCACGCGAGCGCGTCGGCGCGGAGCGAGTCGGGCGATTCGGCGGCCTCGCTCCCGGACGCCTCACGCCGGTCGGCCTCCGCGAGCGCGAGCGCGGCGCCGGAGACGAGTCCGGCGATTTCGGCCGCGATGCTCGACGGCGAGTAGCCGGCCTCCTCCTCCCAGCGCTCCTGTGCCGTCTCGGGGCCGTTGGCGGCGATGTAATCGAGCGAGCGGCTGACCTGTTCGTAACTGTACTCCGCCTCGCCGAGCGTCAGACCGCGTTCGTACAGCTGCCAGGCCATCACCGAGGGGAACGCGATGTTGTCCATCTGCTCGCCGCCCCAGCGGGTCCGGCCGTCGATGTAGGTGTTCTGTGGGAGGAACCCGTCGTCGTCCTGCTGAGTGTTGTACAGGTACGCCAAGGCGTCGGCGCCGCGGTCGAGTTCGTCGATCTCGATCAGCGCCGTGAACACCTGATAGAGGTCCCGCGACCACACGAAGTTGTAGCCGTAGCCGCGGTCCTCCGCGGCGTACTCGGTCTCGCCCCACGGGACCGAGGGGCTCGCGATCCCCGCGCCGTCGTGGGTCTTGTCCTCGACGGCCGCCAACGTCATCAGCGCGAACCGGTACTGCGCCGCGAGCTCCGGGTCGCCCGCGACCGAGTCGGGGAGGTCGCGGTCAGCGAGCCACGCGCGCCACGTCTCGGCGTACGCGTCCGCGGCGTCGTCGAAACCGCGCGCGAGCGCCCCCTCGGCCTCGCCGAGCGCGGCCGCGGTGTCCGACTCCTCCGCGAACCCGAGCGCGACCGTGTCCGCGATCGCCTCGCCGCTGCCGACGAGCCCGGCGAGGACGACGTTGCCGACCGCCGCGGTCGATTCCTCGCCGGGGTCGCCGTCGCCGAACAGCGCGTCGGCCGCCTCGCCGCCGGCCGCGAGCGCGCTCGCCCAGTCGAACCCGTCGCCGCTCGCCAGCGCGAGCGCGACGTCGAACGGCTCGCCGTCGTCGTCGACGAGCTTGCCCGCGTCGCGGTCGGGGTCGTCCTTCCGCGCGAGCAGGTGCGCCCCGTCGTCGCCGGCGACGCGCTCGGCGCGGTCGTCGGTGCCGACGTTGGCGACCGTCGCGTCGACGAGCGCGTACACGTCGTACTCGCGGCGCCCCTCGAACCGGACGTCCGCGAGGATCGCGGTCCCGTCGGTGTCGACCGCGTACTCGACCGTGAGCGTCCAGCCGTGCCCGTGGCCGTCGCCGGTCTCGCGGATCGTCTGGACGTACGCGAGCGCGTCGTCGGCCGCCGGCTCCGTCGTGCGCTCGACCGTCTCCGTCGCCGTGACGTGGTCCGTCTCGTCGAACGTGCGGACCGCGTACTCGGAGTCGGGGTCCGCGACGAGGAAGTCGAACGTCCGGACGTTCATCACGTCGATCCGCGGGAACCGCGCCTCGGTGAGCGCCCCCTCGGTGAGCGTGAACCACACCGGGACCGGCTCGTCGGCCTCGTAGTCGGCGGGGGTTCCGACGCCGAACTTCCGACCGGTCGTCCAGTGGGGCGCCGCCTCGGGCCCGGTCTCGCGGTCGTGCGGGACCGGGAGCTCCCCGTGGCTCGCGAGCGTCACCGTGGCGTCGATCCGGAGCGCGTGCGACCACGCGATGGGGGTCGCGCTGTCGAGGTCCCCGTCGTCGAACGCCTGCTCCGCGAACAGTCCGGCCTCGTTGGTGAACGGACCGTCGGGCTCGCAGAGCGCGTACAGCTCGCGGGCGTCGGCGAACAGCGGCCCCGACGCGCCGCCGCGCTCCTCGACGACGCCCGCGAGCGTCGCCGCCGCGGTCGCGCCCCACAGCGTCGCGATCGACCACACCTTCGCGGCGCCCTGCTCGGCCGTGCGCCAGTCGTCGCCGGCGAACCTGACGAGCCCCTCCACGGCGGACGTCTCGCGCCGAAGCGCGTCGATGGACTGCCGGACGTGGGTGTTGACGCGGTCGAGGAAGCGGTCGAACTCGCTCGCGGCGACGGACTCGATCGATCCGGCGCCCGCACCGTCGATGGCGGCGGAGTCGCCGGAGCCGTCGGTCGCGGCGGAGTCGCTGCCGCCGGTCGCGGTCTCGTCGTCGAGGAGCGCGGCGTACTCGGCCGCGGCGGTGGCGAGCGCGAAGGTGCTGGCGTCGGCGCGGGCGTCCCGGCTCCCCTCGCTGGCGCGCTGGAGGAACCGTTCCGTCTCGGGGTTCCAACGGGCGTCGAGGCCGGAGAGGGCGGCCTCCGCGGCGTCTGCCGCCTCGGCCCGCAGGTCCTCGTCGACCGGCGCGCGCGCCACGGCGGCGAACGCCCGGAGGTACTCGGCGCCGGTGTGGGTGAACCGCCCGAGCGCGTTCTCCCAGCAGTTCTGACAGCGGCGGGGAAGCCCGTCGTCCTCGGTCGTCTCCGAGAGGAAGTCGACGCCGTCGGCGATCGTCTCGTCGATCCGGTCGCGCCACTCGGTCGGGAGGTCCGCCTCGCGGCGGAGGGTCGCGAGGAAGGCGACGACCGTCGCGGGCTGGTCGAGCTGATCGTTCGGGCCCGGCGTGCCGTTCGCGCCCTCGATCCGGGCGTTCGCCCAGCCGGGCGCGACCTTGCCGGAGTCGGCCCACACGCGGTGGGGCCACGAGCCGTCGGCGTCTTGGGTGCGACAGAAGAAGCTCGCGGTCGCGAGCAGCTCCTCGTCGGCGTCGAGGCCGAGTTCCTCGCTCGCGTCGAGCAGCGCGGTCGACACCGACGCCTCGTCGCGGAACCAGGTGTAGCCGTAGCCGCCGGAAGTGGAGTAGAAGGGGTCGAACTCCGGGGCGGCGATCCGCGCGCCGGACTCGGCCGTGAGCAGGTCGAGCGCGCGGAGGTCGCTCGCGATCACCGACCGCCGGGGAGCGTCTTCGGGAACGTCGGGTCCGCGACCGTCGGCGGCCTCGCGGAGCTCGTCGGCGTCCGGGTAGGCGGTGGCGATGTTCGAGACCGTCTCGATGCGGCGCTGGCGGTCGATGCCGTCCGTGAGCGCGTCCTTCGCGTCGTCGCCGGTGTCGCGGGCGCCGCCGCGGTCGACGACGGCCCGGCCGGCGAGGGTGACGCGCTCGGTCCGTCCCTCGCGCTCGAAGGGCGCGCGGACGACGACGTCCGGGGTGAGCCGCGAGTCCTCGCGGCGGTCGATCTCGCCGCGGTGCGGGAAGCCGTCGTCGGCCTCGCCGAGCAGTTCCGGAATCGTCCGCAGCCGCTGTCCGTGGGCGTTCGAGAGCCCCGTCGAGGCGGTGAGGAAGTCGTGTTCCGTGCGGTGGTACACCTCGACGACGCCGCCGTCGGCGGGACCGGCAGCCTCGTGGACCATGTTGCCGACGCGCCCCTCGACCATGTCGGGCGAGAACGCGTAGGCGGCGACGAGTTCGGCGTCGGCCGGCGGCGAACCGCGGAGCTCGACGTGGGTGAGGTGCGTGTCGCTCACGACGAGGTCGAACTGGTGGATGGTGTAGCGGCCGGCGTCGTACTCGGTCTCGACGAGCGGCGTGTCGCCGTCGTAGTGCTGGCGGGTCGTCTCGAGGTCGTCGAACCAGCGGACGCCGCGCCCGGCGGTGATCCCCATCCGGAGCCGGTCGGCGCCGCCGACTCCCGAGAGGGAGTACGAACAGTCGTGGACGGTCCCGTCCGGCCCGACGTGGACCAGCCGTCCGTCGTCGCCGGTGAACGCGCCGGCGGTCATCGAGTGTTCCGCCGGGTACCGCTCCCCGCGCCGACGTTCGTGTTCGGTAAGGGCGGTGCGCAGTCGCATACCCGCTCTGCGACTGCCGGAGTAAAAGCCTTGACGACCGCGGCTAGGAACCGATCGCGGCGCGAGAGCGGGGGTAGATGGGGGCGATATCGGGCCGGACGCGGCCGAACCAAGAGCAACACCGAAGACCCCGGGCGTTGATGACCGTCACATGCACCATCCCGGACCCCCGCGTTTCCTCGCGACCGGTGAGACGACGGAGCTGGCACCGAGAGACCCGGACCCGGACGCCGCGTACGCGTGGCGCGTCGCGGACGCGCCGCCCGGCAGCGAGTCGACCGTCGGAGACGGGCCCGTGACCGAGTTCACGCCCGACGTACCCGGACGCTACCTGCTCGGGCTGGACGCTCCGGACGGCGATCACCTGCTCACGGTTCGGGCGTTCGCCGCGAGCTACGCGGGCGTCGACGTCGCCGGCGGGAGCGGCACGGCGATCCGCGACCGCGACGTCGACGACGAGCCGATCGACTACGCCGCCCGCGAGCAGCACGAGGGCGTCGGTCGCCCGCGAGTGCGGGTGGACGCGAGCGTCGCGTCCGACGGCGACGCGGCGCCGGCGGGCGAGGGCCCCGACGATTCGGACGCAGGGCGTGCCGGCGAAGCGGTGTTCACCGCGGTGCCGACGCCGAACCCCGACTCGACGCTCGAGGCCGGCGAGCTGGCCGTGCGGTTCGTCGTCGACGACCGCGACATCGAGGCCGCCGTCGCGGCGGGACGCACGAACCCCCGCGACGCGCTCCGCGCGAGCGAGGACGGCCGCGAACTCCGGGTGTCGCTCGACGCGGTTCCGGACCGACTCCGGGTTCACGCCGTCGCGGTCGCGCGCGATCCGGGCGAGGACCCGCGGGTCAGCGTCGCGGACGCGGCCGCGGTGGTGCGGGTCGACGACGGCCCGTCGGCCGTCGACGAGGCCGGCGGCGGCGAGGCCGTGTTGACCCCGGACACCCCGGAATTCGAGACGGTGCGGCTCAACGAGCCCCCGGCGTGGACGAACGAGGCCTCCGTGTACGAGGTGTTCGTCCGCACCTTCGCGGACGCCGAGGAGGGACACGCGTTCGACGCGATCGCGGAGCGGATCCCGCGGATTGCGGACCTCGGCGTCGACACGCTGTGGCTCACGCCGGTCCTCGGCCACGACGGGAAGCCGCACGGCTACAACATCGTCGACTTCTTCGACACCGCGGACGACCTCGGCGATCGCGAGGAGTTCGAGGCGCTCGTCGAGACGGCGCACGACAACGGGATCCGAGTGTTATTCGACTTCGTCGCCAACCACACCGCGCGCGACCACGAGTGGTTCCAAGACGCGTATCAGAACCCCGACTCCCCGTACCGCGACCGCTACGAGTGGCAGGCGTCGGGCGAGCCGGGCACCTACTTCGACTGGGAGCTGATCGCGAACCTGAACCACGCCAACCTCGAGGTCCGGCGGTTCCTGCTCGACGTGATCGACGAGTGGGCGCCGCTGGTCGACGGGTTCCGCTGCGACATGGCGTGGGCCGTGCCCGACTCGTTCTGGCGCGAGCTTCGCGACCGCGTGAAGGACATCGATTCGGAGTTCCTTCTGATGGACGAGACGATCCCGTACATCCCCGGGTTCCACGAGGGGATGTTCGACGTCCACTTCGACGCGACGCTGTACTTCCAGCTCCGGCAGGTGGGGCGGGGCGCGGAGCCCGCCAGCACCGTCCTCGACGCGGTCGACCAGCGCGCCGAGATCGGGTTCCCGGACCACGCGGAGTTCCTCCAGTACATCGAGAACCACGACGAGACCCGCTACCGCGTCGAGTGCGGCGACGCCGCCGCGGCCGCCGCGGGCGCGGCGATCATGACGTTACCGGGCGTCCCGATGGTGTACGCCGGCCAGGAGATCGGCCAGCGGGGCCGTCGGGACGCGATCGCGTGGGACCACGCGCGCGAAGACATCCGCGACCGCTACGAGCGCCTGTTCGAAACGCGCCGCGACCACCCGGCGCTCGGCCCCGCGGGCGACCTCTCGCGCGTTGACTACCACGTCGCCAGCGGCGACCTCTCGGAGCGGCCCGTCGTCGCCAGCGGCGACGTTCACCCGGACGACGTGGTCGCGTTCCGTCGGAGCGACGGCGAGGAGGACCTCGTGGTCGTCCTCAACTTCGCGCCCGACGACGCGAGCGTCGCGGTCGAGGTCGACCACGGCGAGCGCGACCTGGTCACGGGCGAGGCGTGCCTCGTCGAGGACGCCGAGGGGACCGAGCGGATCCGCGTCGACGAGGTGGCGGTGGTGCCGGTGGCCGGGGAGTAAGGGGCCGTCTCGCCCCGGTCGTTCGTCCCGGGAGTCGCACTCGGCCGCGATCCGCCCGGACGTAACGCTTGAGTCGGTGGGGATCGCAGGGGGGCGTATGCGATTCGACCGCTCCGACGGCGTCTTCTGTCACGTCACCTCGCTGCCGGGGGCGTACGGGATCGGCGACCTCGGCGAGGGCGCGCGCGAGTTCCTCTCGTTCCTCGGTGACGCCGGCGTCGACCACTGGCAGATCTGCCCGATCGGACCGACGATCTCCGCCGCCGGGGAGTCGCCGTACCAGTCGCCGTCGGCGTTCGCCGGCAACCCGCTCTTCGTCGACCCCGACGGCCTCGTCGACGACGGCTGGCTCGACGCGGCCGACCTCGAGCCGGTGCCCGATTTCCCGACCGACCGGGTCGACTACGACGCGGTCCGCGAGTACAAGCTCCCGCTGTTGCGGACCGCGTTCGAGCGGTTCGAGGAGCGAGCGAGCGAGGACGACCGCGCGGCCCTGGACGCGTTCCGCGAGCGCGAGCCGTGGCTGGCCGACTACGCGCTGTTCCGGGCGCTCTCCGACGCGCGGCCGGAGGACGTCTGGACCGACTGGCCGGAGGCGCTGCGGACGCGAGACCCCGACGCGCTGGCCGACGCTCGCGAGGAACACGCGAGGGAGGTCCGCTTCCGCGAGTTCGTCCAGTGGACGTTCGACCGCCAGTGGCGCGACCTGCGCGCGGTCGCGGCCGATGAGGGGGTGTCGATCGTCGGCGACGTGCCCATTTACGTCGCGCTCGACTCCGCGGACGTGTGGGCGAGCCCGGAGGCGTTCCGGCTCGACGACGGGAATCGCCCGACCGCGGTCGCGGGCGTCCCACCGAACGCGGGCGACACCGGCCAGCGCTGGGGGAACCCGCTGTACGACTGGGAGCGGCTCGCCGAGACCGGGTACGACTGGTGGCTCGACCGGTTCCGCCGCCTGTTCGAGCTCGCGGACGTGGCGCGGCTCGACCACTTCCTCGGGTTCGTGAAGTACTGGGCGATCCCCGCCGACAGCGACGACCCCGCGGACGGCGAGTGGCGCGAGGGGCCGGGGCGCGACCTGTTCGAGGCGGTCGAACGCGAGCTGGGCGAGGCCCCCTTCATCGCCGAGGACCTCGGCTTCGAGGAGCCGGCGATGGACGAACTGATGGCCGAGTTCGGCTTCCCCGGCATGCGCGTCCCGCAGTACGCCGACTGGTGCGCGGCGGGGAACGAGTACCAGCCGATGCACTACGGCGAGGGCGTCGTCGGCTACACCTCGACGCACGACACGGACACGTGGGTCGGCTACTTCGAGGACCTGCCGGCCGAACAGCGCGACTGCTTCCGGTACAACGTCGGCGCGGAGCCCGACGATCCGCCGGAGTGGGCGATCATCGACGAGGTCTGGGCCTCGGACGCGATCCTGGCGGTGACGACGCTCCAGGACCTCCTCGGGCTCGGCGGCGAGGCGCGGTTCAACGAGCCGGGCACGCTGGCTGGCAACTGGGAGTGGCGAGTCACCCGCGACGCGCTCGACGACGCGATCGCGGAGCAACTGTGGGAGCTGGCGGGCAAGCACGTGCGGTGAACCGTGACGGGAGTCCTCCCCGACGCGCCGATCGTCCACGTGGTGACGATCGTCGCGGCGACCGGTTTCATCTGGCTCGGTAGCGGGTGGTTAGAGGAGGCCGCCGAGACCCTCTCCGGCTACTACGGGCTTCCGGCGGTGGTCCAGGGGTCCATCGTCGTCGCGGTCGGATCGAGCTTCCCGGAGCTCGTGAGCGTGATCGTCACCGCCCTCACCGGCGTCTTCGACATGGGCGTGGGCGCGCTCGTCGGCTCGGCCATCTTCAACATCCTCGTGATCCCGGCAGCGGCCGGGATCGGCGGCGAGGGCGAACTGGAGGCCAACCGGACGATCGTGTACAAGGAGGCGCAGTTCTACATGATCGCCGTCTCGGTGCTGGTCGTGACGTTCGCGCTCGCGGCCATCTACTTCCCCGTCTCGTCGGACCCGATCGTCGGGACGATACCGCGCTCGCTCGCGGTCATCCCGCTCGCGCTGTACGCGCTCTACCTCTTCATTCAGTACCAGGACGTCGACGACGCCGAGATGGATCGCGTTCGCGACGGGGTCGACGTCGGGCGGGAGTGGGCGAAGCTGCTCGCCGGGCTCGCGGTCATCGTCGTCACGGTCGAGCGACTCGTGGCGTCGGTCGAGTCGCTCGGCGCCACGTTCGGGGTCCCCGAGTTCCTCGCCGGCGTCACGATCGTCGCGGCCGCGACGAGCCTCCCGGACACGCTGGTGAGCGTCCGGACCGCGCGCGAGAACCGCGGCGCGACGAGCCTCGGGAACGTCCTCGGGTCGAACACCTTCGACCTGCTCGTGGCGATCCCGCTCGGCGTGCTGATCGTCGGCGAGGTCGACGTCAACTTCTCGACGGCGGTGCCGATGCTCGGCGTCTTGACCGTCGCGACCGTGCTCCTCTTCGTGACGCTCCGGACGAGCCTCGCGCTCGAGAAACGCGAGTCGTACGCGCTGCTCGTCGCCTACGGGCTGTTCGTCGCGTGGGTCGTCGCCGAGAGCGTCGGGGCGACGAGCGTACTCAAGGGCGTGTGAGCCCGCGGCGCCGGCGCGGTCGGTCGCCCGCGGGCGACCGGCGTCGTCCGGTTCAGTAGGAGTTCCGCCCGATGACGAAGTACAGGAGGATCCCGAGGACCGGCGCGAAGAACACGATAAGCGCCCAGAGGATCGGCGGGTGATCGCTGCGCGACTCCGCGTCCGAGTACGTCCACGCGATCATCGCGAGGTGGACGACCAAGAAGACGAGCCCGATCAGGAGAGCGATGCCGGCGGCCGCGCCTTGGAGGAGCAACGGGGACATACCGCCTGACACCACAACGGCCGCAGTCAAGTGTTTTTGGGATCGACCCCGACGACCTTCGACGACCCCCGACGACCCCTGACGAAACCGATATCCGCGACTAGTGCGAACGCATCGCATGGTCAACGCGGTGCGCGCGGTCGGCGCCGGGGTCGAGTGTCTCGGCGGCGCCCTCCTCGCGCTGTCGCGGACCGTCGACGGCGAGGTGCGGGTCGGCTCGCTCGCGGCCGGGTTCGCGGCCGGCTACCTGTATCGTCACGCGCGAGCGGTCGCGGGCTGTCGGCGGTTCCGCGCCGGTCCGGGCCGGAGCCTGGTCGTCGCGCTGGCGTGGACGGCGCTCGGGGTCGCGATCGACCGCTCCGTCGACGAGGCGGCAGCGAGACGGGGGTTCGCGGCCGGTCTCGGGCTGGGATCGGCCGGCTATTGGTTCGCGCGGCGCGCGGAGTGAGCGAGGCGAGACGCCCGCGAACCGGCCGCCGACCGGGGACCGCCCGCGGCCGGACGCTCGTGCGCGGCCGATCTCCCGGCGCGACTACCGGAGACCGAACCGTTTTGATCCCGCGGCGCCCGGTCTCGGTATGGACCTCTCGGTCGACGCGGAGCGACTCCGTGCGGACATCGAGGCGAACGCGGCGTTCGGGCGGGTCGAGACGGACGATCCGAAGGCGCACGCGCGAACGAACCGGACGGGGACCGAGGCGAACCGGCGGGCCAGAGATCGACTGGTCGAGCGCTTCCGGGACGCCGGCCTCGACGTCACCGTCGACGCCGTCGGAAACGTCCTCGGGACGTGGACCCCCGAGAGCGCCGATCCGGACGCGGCGCCGGTCGTCTCGGGGAGCCACCTCGACAGCGTCCCCGAAGGGGGCATCTTCGACGGGCCGCTCGGGGTGTACGCCGCGCTGGAGGCGGTCCGCGCGATGCGCGACGACGGATTCGAGCCGGACCGCCCGGTCGGGGTCGTCAGCTTCACCGAGGAGGAGGGCGGCACCTTCGGGAACGGACTGCTCGGTTCGACGGTCGCGACCGGCGAGTTGGCGCTCGACGACGCGCTCGCGCTGTCGAACGCCGACGGGGAGACGCTAGGCGACGCGCTCGACCGGATCGGCTACCGCGGGGGGAGCGCGGTCGACGCCGCCACGCCGACCGACGCGGACGGCGAGGCGGCGACGATCGGCCCCGAGTCCTGGGCGGCGTTCTACGAGCTCCACGTCGAACAGGACACGACGCTGGAGTCGACGGGCGCGGCGGCCGGCGTCGTGACGACGATCACCGGGATCACCCACTGCGAGGCGACGATAGAGGGCGAGGCGAACCACGCGGGCGCGACCCCGATGGACGAGCGCACCGACGCGCTCGCGGCCGCGAGCGAGTTCGTGCTGGACGTCGAGGCCGCCGCGAACGAGGTCGTCGCGTCGTCGTCGCCCTCCGCGGTCGGCACCGTCGGCTCGCTGTCGGTCGCACCGAACGCGACGAACGTCGTGCCCGGGCGCGTCGAGGCCGGCGTGGACGTTCGCGACGTCGAGGCCGAGTCGATGGAGACGATCGTCGACGCCGCGCGCGACTCGCTGGCGCGGCTGGCGCGCGACCGGAGGGTCGAGACCGAGTTCGAGCGCCCGTTCGACGTCGCGCCGACGCCGATGAGCGACCGCCTGCGCGAGGCCGCCCACGAGGCCGCCGAGGCGGCCGGACGCGAGGCGATCGACCTCCACTCGGGTGCCGCACACGACGCGATGCGGGTCGCGCGCGTCACGGACGCGTCGCTGCTTTTCGCCCTCTCGCGCGACGGGGTCTCGCACAACCCGCTCGAGTGGACCGACTGGGGCGACTGCGCCGCCGCGACCGAGGTGCTCGCCGGGGCGCTCGCGCGCGTCGCGGCCGGCGATCGATGACGGTCGACGAGGGGAGCGGCCCTCGGGAGAACCACCGCGTCGCGGCGAAGCGCGACCCGACTCCCCGGGACGCCACAACCGTTTTGCCGGGCGGCCGCGAGCGGCGAGCGTGAGACGTCCACTCGGACTCGCGTCGCTCGCGGTCGGGCTGCTGGCGGGGGCCGCCGGCACCGTCGCCGGGACGACCGACGCGCTCGCGAACTGGCCGCCGATCGGCGGGTACCCCGCGCCGACCGTCGTCGGCCGGTCGCTGCTCGTCGTCGCCGTGGCGGGAGTGGTCTACGGGAGCTACCTGCTCGCCGTCCGGGTGCTGACGCGGTCGGCCAACAAGCGCCGGGCGCACAACGTCCGGAACCTGCTCCGGCTGGCGTTCGGGGTCGTCGGGACGGTGGCGACGCCCGCGGTGGCGACGGAGAACTGGCTCGGGCTCCTCTTCTCGCTCGGCGTCATCGGGTTCGCGATCACCTTCGCGCTCCAGCAGCCGTTGCTGTCGCTGATCGCGTGGGTGTACATCGCGGTCAAGCAGCCGTTCGGCGTCGGCGACCGGGTCCGGATCGACGACGCGAAGGGCGACGTGATCGGGGTCGACTTCCTCGTGACGACGCTGTGGGAGATCAACGGCGAACTGGTGACGACGAACCAGCCCTCGGGACGGGTCGTCACCGTCCCGAACAGCGTCGTCCTCTCGTCGAACGTCGTCAACTTCGGCGGGGGCGGGTCGCCGTACGTCTGGAACGAGGTCGCGGTCCAGGTCGCCTACGAGACGGACCTGGAGTTCGCGCGCTCGCTGATGATCGAGGAGGCGACGGACCTGGTCGGCCGGGAGATGGCCGACGGCATCGCCGCCTACCGCGAGGCGCTCGCGGAGACGCCCGTCGAACTGGAGGTCAACGACGGCCCGAGCGTCAACGTCCGACAGGAGGAGTCGTGGGTCGAACTCCGCGTCCGGTACCTCACGCACCCGCGACGCGGGCAGCGCGTGAAAAATCGGCTGTACGAACGGATTCTGGAGCGGTTCAACGAGAATCCGGACCGCGTCGCGTTTCCGGTGAGTCGGAGTCGGTGAGTCGGAGTCGGTGAGTCGCGGCCGCGGCCGAACCCTCCGCGGAGGGGGTCTGAAGGCGGCCGGATTGCCTCCGGGGAAACGCTTTCCACGGTAACCGCGCACAGCTATCACATGGACCTCGAGATAGCGGGAAACGCGGCGCTCGTCACGGCGTCGTCGAGCGGACTCGGCAAGGCGTCGGCGAAGGCGCTCGGCCGCGAGGGCGTCGACGTCGTGATCAACGGCCGCGACGAGGAGCGGCTGGCGGACGCCAGATCGGAGATCGAATCGGTCGCGACCGGCGAGGTCGTCTCCCAGTCCGGCGACCTGACGGACCCGGACGACGTCGAGACGCTCGTCGAGACGACCGTCGACGAGTTCGGCGGGCTCGACCACCTCGTCACGAGCGCGGGCGGCCCGCCCTCGGGAGCGTTCTTAGAGACGGACGACGAGGACTGGGAGGAGGCGTACGAACTGCTCGTGATGAGCGTCGTCCGACTCGCGCGCGAGGCCGAGCCGCACCTCCGCGAGGGCGACGGCGGCACCATCGTGAACATCACCTCTCGGAGCGTGAAGGAGGCGCTCGACAGCCTCGTGTTGTCCAACGCCGTCCGGATGGGCGTGATCGGACTCGAGAAGACGCTCTCGAAGGAGTTCGCGCCCGAGATCCGAGCCAACGCCGTGTTACCCGGGCCACACGAGACGTCTCGCATCCGCGATCTCGTGAACGACGCCGTCGACCGAGGCGAGTACGACTCCTACGAAGAGGGGCTCGACGAGTGGGCCGGCAATCCCCTCGAACGCATCGGTGACCCGATGGAGCTCGGGAACACCGTCGCGTTCCTCTCGTCCCCGAAGTCTGGGTTCATCAACGGCACCGCCCTGCCGATCGACGGCGGCGCCACGGGCGCGAACCTATGAAGTCGGTCCCGTTCGACGAGGCCGAGACGTACGAGCCGGAGGCGGGCTGGCGACGGGTGTCGATGGCGGGCAGCGACCGCTTCTCGTTCGAGTGGTTCGAGAAGCCGCCGGATCACTCCTCGCCGCTCCACGACCACGAGAACGAGCAGGTGTGTCTCTGTCTCGACGGCGAACTGACCGTCGTCACCGACGACGAATCGGTGACGCTCGGCCCGAACGACTCCGTCTACCTGGAGCCGAACGAGCCGCACCGCGTCGAGAATACCGGCGACGAGCGGGCGGTCGGGCTCGACGTGTTCGCGCCCGGACGCTCGTTCGACTTCTGGACCGACCGCGAGGAGTGACCCGATCGTGAACGGGGGACTCGTCGCGTGAAGTACCTCGCACGCTCCGCGACCGGCCGACCGCTGCTCGGTGACGACGAGGGGTACGTGCCGCTGGCGGCGGCGGAGCCGAGGGCGGGAACCGTCCGCGACGCCCTCCCGCTGGCGGCCGCGGGCGACCTCCCGAGCGTCGACGACGCGCCCGCCGAGCGCGTTCCGACCGAGAACCTGACGTTCGGGCCGCCGCTGGAGCGGTTCGGGAAGCTGTGGGGGATCGGTCTCAACTACGCCGACCACGCCGGCGACCTCGACGAGGAGCGGCCGGACGAGCCGGCGAGTTTCACCAAGCCGTCGACGGCGCTCACGGGGCCGGGCGGCCCGATACGTCTCCCGCCGAGCGAGCAGAGCGAGCGCGTCACCGCGGAGGCGGAGTTGGGGGTCCTGCTGGGTCACGAGTGCCGCTCCGTCGCGACCGAGACCGTGAGCGACGTCGTCGCCGGCTACCTGCCGGTCATTGATATGACCGCCGAGGACGTGCTCCGACGGAATCCAAGGTTCCTCACGCGCGCGAAGAGCTACGACACGTTCCTCGTCGTCGGGCCGGCGATCGCGATCCCCGACGGATCGGTCGACCTCTCGAACGCGACGGTGACGACGACGGTCAACGGCGAGGTCGCGGCCGAAAACGAGGTGCGGAACATGCTGTTTCCGCCCGCCGAGATCGTCTCGTTCCACTCCGAGGTAGCGACGCTGCGTCCCGGCGACCTGTTCAGCACCGGGACCCCGGGCGCGGCGCCGATCGAACCCGGCGACGAGGTGCGCGCGACCGTCGAATCGATCGGCTCCGTGTCGGCGTCGGTGACCGGGCGGCGGTCGTGACCGGAGAAGGGGTCGTCGCGGATCGGTGATCGGCCGCCGACGGCGAGCCGCCGTCGCCGTATCGGAACGAGCCGAGAGGAAGAAATATATACGACGGTACGCCTGCCGTCTCCGATCGCTTCCGATCTCCGAGGATCCACGAGGGTCCACCGAACGGGCCTTTTCATCCGTCTAAACCCGTTTTCGGGCGGCTCTCGTCTGTTTTCTGTCAATCAGTACACGATATATTTATATACTCTCGCGACTAACTACACGTTAACAGACTGGCGATTCGCGGACCTCGCTGTATTTTCGTCGAGGGATCGTCGGAGCAGATCCATGACAGAAACAGACACCTACAGCGACGGCGGGACGGAACGAGAGCGGCTAGCGGATCCCAGCGACGCGTCCGCGAGCGGAGAGCGCACGCGAACCGAGCCGGACCGGACGGGCGAGGAGTCGACGACCGTCGAGGAGACGACGGGCGAGAGCGAGCGGACCACGACCTGCCCCGAGTGCGGCGGCCAGCTCGCGACCGACACGGAACACGGCGAGACGGTCTGTAGCGACTGCGGGCTCGTCGTCGAGGCGGACTCGGTCGACCGCGGGCCGGAGTGGCGCGCGTTCAACGCCGGCGAGCGGGACAGCAAGTCCCGGGTCGGGGCCCCGACGACGAACATGATGCACGACAAGGGGCTCTCGACGAACATCGGCTGGCAGGATAAAGACGCCTACGGCAAGTCGCTGTCCAGCCGCCAGCGCGAGAAGATGCAGCGGCTCCGCACCTGGAACGAGCGGTTCCGCACCCGCGACTCCAAGGAGCGCAACCTGAAGCAGGCGCTCGGCGAAATCGACCGGATGGCGTCGGCGCTCGGGCTCCCGGACAACGTCCGCGAGACCGCCAGCGTCATCTACCGCCGCGCGCTGGGCGAGAACCTCCTGCCCGGTCGCTCCATCGAGGGGGTCGCGACCGCGTCGCTGTACGCCGCCGCCCGGCAGGTGGGTAACCCCCGAAGCCTCGACGAGTTCACGGCGGTCTCGCGGGTGGAGAAGATGGAACTCACGCGGACGTACCGCTACGTCGTCCGCGAACTGGGCCTGCGCGTCCAGCCCGCGGACCCGACGAGCTACGTTCCCCGGTTCGTCTCGCGGCTCGACCTCTCGGACGAGACCGAGCGGCGCGCCCGCGAACTGCTCGACGACGCAGCGAGCGCGGGGATTACGAGCGGCAAGTCGCCGGTCGGACTCGCCGCCGCTGCCGTCTACGCCGCCGCGCTGCTCACCAACGAGAAGGTGACGCAGAGCCAGGTCTCCGACGTGGCCGACATCTCGGAAGTCACCATCCGGAACCGGTACAAGGAACTGCTCGACGCGAGCGGCACCGTGAACGCCTGATCCGGCACACGACCGATGTGGCGCGCGGAATCGACTCCCTACCCCGGCCGCCACACACGTTTTTAACGCGGCCCGCTGTACGGGGTGACATGGTTGACGCGTTCGTCAGACTCGTCTGTCCGGAGTGCGGCAAGAACTGGCAGGACAATCCCGCCGACCTTCAGGACCTTCGGTCTAACTTCAGCTGTTCGGCGTGTCACGCGACCCGACGCTTGACCGAGTTCATGCGGACGGAGCGCGACCTCGAAGCCGTCAGGCAGTTTCAGTGAACCGGTCCGCCGATCTCGTCGGATCGAGTCCGGCGATCTCCTAGTGCGTCCGTCGGCCGTTTTTGAGCGTCCGTCGGGCGTCTTGGAGTCCGTCGGCCGTTTTTGAGCGTCTGTCGGCCGCGATCGTCGATCCCGCGTCGTCGGAACGTTCGAAAACGATCCCGATCGATCTATCGAGAAACCGCGTTATCGCCCCGCTACTCACGGAATACGTGAACAGTGTGGTAACGTTACTCAAGATAGTAATATAAACCTCCGGTAGCAAAGGATTGGTACTCATGAAGAAGCAGGAGCTCATCCATCTTCACGGTCTCCTCGCGGAGGTACGAAAACAGTGCGAGTTCTGGGACGACGATGTCGACCTCGAGGCCTACGAGGAACTGGGCGTCAAACCGACATCGATTCACAAATCGAAGACCGACCACAAAGCGGCCGTTTTCAAGCTGACCGAGGGAATCACCGAGCCGATGGAGTCGTCCGAATCGGAGCCGCTGGCCCCGACGGCCGACTGAGACGTCTACTGCGTACTGCTCCTCGTCGACCGACCCGATCCGCGCGTAGCGCAGCGACCGCGTTCGACTATCCGTCGTCGCGTTCCACGTCGCCCCGTTCTACGTCGCCCCGTTCTACGTCATCGCGTTCCACGCCGTCGCGTTCTTCGCCGTCGCGAGACGGGAGCTCGTCGTCGCGGTCGGCGTCGTCGCCCGTCACAGACCGTCCGTCCGCGGTCGCGGATTCCTCGGCCCGGTCGCTCTCCTCGGGATCTATCTCGGTGACCGACAGCACCGTGAGCGGGATGTTCCGGAGGCGCTTGCCGATCTCCTTGCGCGCGACGCGGCTGGCGTGTTCGTCGCGGTCGACGTTGAACACGTCCATCTGAAGCTCCAGGGCGACGAGCGCCTCGTCGGCCGCGACGAACGCCGGGTCGAGCTCCTCGCCGCTCGGCGACGTCCGCGTTCCGGTGTCTATCTCGACGTAGTTGAGGTCCGGATTGAGCATCTCTCCGGTCTTCGAGATGGCGATCCGGACCGCCTCGTCGGCGGTCTCCACGTCGTACACCGGGACCGCGGCCTCGACGACGACTCGACAGTCCATCACGGGCGAGAGTACCACGCGAGCGAGTATCAAACTTCGGCCGCGGCCGGGTCGCGGAGGCCGGTCCGGTCGGTCCCCGACGATCGCGCCGGTCACGCGCCGCCGGCGCGGAGGTAGTAGAACACGTACGTCTGAGCGTAGCCGGCGTACTCGCCGCCGAACCGCTCGCGGATCGCGCGGGAGGTCGCCGCGTAACTCCCGCGGTCGCAGTCGGGGTAATACTCCTCGATGGTGGTGTGGATCCAGGTGTCCAGCGGGACCGCCTCGAGGAAACCGAGCGAGAACAGCAGCACGCAGTCCGCGACCTTGTCCCCGACGCCGACGAATCGCTTGAGCGACTCGCGGGCCTCCTCGTAGGGGAGGTCGGCCGCCTCTCGCGGATGGGCCTCACCGCTCGCGACCATCTCCGCGGTCCGCCGGACGTAGGGGGCGCGGTAGCCCAAGGAGAGGTCGCGAAGTTCGTCCTCCGTGCGCGCGGCCAACCGCTCGGGCGTGGGGAAAGCGCGGTACGCCCCGTCGCCGAGCGCGACCGCGTCGCCGTACGTCTCCCGGAGTCGCCGCTGCATCCCGTGGATGCGAGCGACCCGCATCTGCGCCGAGCAGATGAAGGAGATCAGGCAGGGGAAGGCCGGGTCGCGGGTCAGCCGCATCCCCTCGTAGGCGTCGTACGCGCGCTCCAAGAGAGGGAGGTCCGGGGTGGCGTCGAGGATTTCATCGAGGTCGTCGTCGAGCCGGAGGAGGTGGGTCAACAGCGGTTCGGCGTCAGTCGACGCCTCCCAGCGGAGCGTGCCGTCGTGGACGCCGCCCTCCTGTCGGACCCGAACCGCGACCCGCTCCTCGGTCACCTCAGGGATTGGATCGACGACGGTCTCGTACCACGCGTCGCCGCCGTGAGCGTGGAGTTCGTCGTACGTGTCGCCGTCCGCGCGGTTCCAGAGGTAGCTCTGGCCGCTCTCGAGGGTCGCCTGTAAGTCGAACGGTCCAGCCAGGTCGCCGACGTCGATCGCCCCGCGTTCCATCGTCTCCAGCCACGGTGCGCGCAGGCATGCGGGTTTCGGTCTCAAACCGCCGCCGAGGACGGCTTTTTGTCCGCCCGCGCCCTACCGGACGTATGCCGACGTACAGGCGGACGACCCGGGTACCGGCCCCGATCGAAGACGTGTGGGAGTTCCACTCCACGGTCGACGGACTGCGAGAACTCACTCCGGACTGGATGCGCCTCCGCATCGGCGGCGTCGAGGGGCCGGACGGCTCGCCCGGCCCCGAGGTCCTCCTCGCCGGATCGACGATACGCATGTCGATCCGCCCGTTCGGGGCCGGTCCGCGTCAGCGGTGGACCTCCCGGATCGTCGAGCGGGAGCCCGAGGGAGAGACGACGCCCGAGCGCTCCGCCCGGTTCGTCGACGAGATGGAAGACGGACCGTTCCGTCGCTGGGAACACACGCACGCGTTCTACGCCGACGGCGAGGAGACCCTGCTCGTCGACACGGTCGCGTATCGACTGCCGCTCGGACCGCTCGGCGACGTCGCGGGCCCGGCGGCGAAAGTGGGATTCGAGGGGATGTTCCGCGACCGACACCGGCGGACGGTCCGGCGGTTCTCGGAGCACTGACCCGACTGTAGCGCCCGCGACCGCGAGTCCGGGTTCCTACGTCGACGCGACGGGAGCCGCGTCGCTCCCGAAGGTGAGCTCGAAGACGGCGCCGTCGTCGTTTCGAGCCTCGATTTCCCACTCGTGCGCCTCGACGATCCGGTCGACGATCGCCAGCCCGATCCCGGAGCTGTCGGCCGAGGAGACGCCAGAATCGAAGACCGCGTCGGCGACTTCGACCGGGATTCCGGGACCGTCGTCCGCGACGTACATTCCGCCGACGCCGTCGTCCGTGGTGATCGGACCGACCTCTACCGCGACGTCTCGACCGCCGTGGTCGATCGCGTTCCGGAAGAGGTTCTCGAACGCCTGGCGGAGCCGGCTCGGATCGGCCTCGACGTGGCCGACCTCGTCCGCGATCGTGAGTGCCGCGTCCGGCGCACGTACCGACTGCCACGCCTCCTCCGCGACGGCCGCGATCGGAACCGGCTCCGTCTCGCCGATCGCCTCGCCGCGTCGCGCGAGCATGAGGAGGTCGTCGATCAGCGTCTCCATGCGGTCGACCGCGCCGCTCATGGCGTCGTAGCGCGACGGCGTAAGCTCGTCCTCGGAGAGCGACAGATAGCCCGAGAGCACGTTGAGCGGGTTCCTGAGGTCGTGTGAGACGACAGCGCTGAACTGTTCGAGCTGTTCCGCCTGTCGGCGGAGCGCTGCCCGGCGGTCGTTTCGCGCGATCGTGTGTGCGACCAGATCCCCGAGGGTGCGGTACAGATCGATTTCGTCCTCCGTCCAGACGCGGCAGTCGTCGGACTCGAACGCGACGATTCCGCTCAGTTCCCAGTCGACGACGAGCGGGACGTGAACGGTCGCCGGCGGCCCCCCGACCCCCGTCTCGGCCGCCTCGCCGTCGAAGTCCGCGGCGGGGGCCGCGGCGCGCGCGACGTTGCCGAACGTCGACAGTCGCTCCGACCCCGGAAAGTCCTCGAACGGTCTCGGCGCCGGATCGAAGCCGTGAGGAGACCAGCCGTACGCGGGGACGAACCGGCCGTCGTCCTCTCGATAGCAGACGATCCGGTCGAGATCGGCGTGTTCGCCGACGTTCTCCATCGTCCACTCGATCTTCGTCTCGACCTCGTCGGTGCGAGTGCTCATCAGCGTCGTTCCGGCGTCGAGCAGCACCTCCGAGAGACGGGCGACGTCGTCGTCTCCCAGTCGGACGCGGTCGGGGTTCACCCGACTCGCGAGACGCTCTGCGAGGGGGCCGGAAGCGTCGACCTCGGCGGGGTCAGTCGCTTCGACGTCGACCACGTCGTCCACGCCGGCCGACAGTAGCCCTCGGATCGCCGGCGTCGCGGGGTCTTCGACGAGCCCAATCACCGGTACGTTCGACGGGAGCGCCGCGAGCCGCTCCGTCACGGCGTCTTCGGTCGTCGCCGCAGCGGTGACGACGACGCCACACGCGGCGTTCAGGTGCGCCTCGTCTCCCCCCTCCGCGCCGATGCCGATATCGATCGGAGAGAGCGTTCGAAGCGCCGGTCCGTTCGGCCCCTTCCAAGCGGCGTCGACCGCCCGGGACACGCGCTCGCCGGCGACCCGGTTGTCGCCCACGAACGCGACGACCGTTCGCCGGTCCATACCTGATCCGATCTCTCGGAGGGTTTCAACGTTTACCCCAAAATATCGGCGCTGAAAACGCTACGCCCGGTTCGCGGTCGCGGTGACGTAGATACCCGCGAGGACGACGCACCCGCCGGCGACGGTGGCCGGCGTCGGCGTCTCCGAGAGGAACGCGAAGGCGAGCAGCGTCGCGCCGACCGGTTCCCCAAGCAGCGAGACGGAGACGACGCTCGAATCGAGATGCGCGAGCGCCCAGTTGAGGACGGTGTGACCGAGCAGTCCCGGTCCCGCCGCGAGCCCGGCGAACAGGAGCCACTCCCGCGGCGGGTATCCGGTGAGCGAGTGTCCCGCCGCGAGGACGAACGCGAGCAGAACGACCGCGCAGACGCCGTACACGACGGTGACGTACGGGACCAGCGAGATGCGCTGGCGCAGCGAGCGCCCGGCCAACACGTAGCCCGCGGCGGCGACCGCGCCCGCAAGCGCCAGCGCGTTCCCGTACAGCGGCCGGGGACCGACCGCCACGCCGCCGAGGAAGTCGCCGACCGACATGGCCGCCATCCCGCCGACGGCGACGGCGATGCCTCCGGCCATCCGACGCGTGACGCGTTCGCGCAACAGCAGCCACGCGCCGAGCGCGACGAACACCGGTTGCGCCTGGACGAGCGTCACGCTCGCGGCGACGCTCGTCCAGCGGAGGCTCTCGAACCAGGCCGCGAAGTGGACCGCGAGCGCGACCCCGGACAGCGCCGCGAACGTGAGGTCTCGGGGCCGGATCCGAGCTAACTCCCCGCGGTACCGCCACGCCGCGACCGAAGCCAGCGGCAGCGTCGTGAACAGCACCCGATAGAACGCGGCGACGGAGCTCGGCGCCTCGCTCAGGCGGACGAGGACGGCACCCGCGCTCACGGCGGCGACCGCGGCCGCCAGCCCCGCCTTCGGTGACACCGCTGGCTTCGAGGTCATCGAGCGTCGCGGTCGTTCGCGCGGCGGGGGCTTACCGGTTTCGAGAGCGCACCGAGGCGACGAGGTCTTCACCCGGCCGGCGTCCGAGATGCGGGCGACGCCGACGGTGATTTCACTCCGCGACGCGAACGACGGCTCATGTGTGCGGACACGTTTGGCGTCGGGATCCGCGTCGCCGAGACGGAACTCCGCGTCGTCGTCGGCGTCCCCTCCGACATCGACGCCGGATGGACCGACCCGGAGACGTTCCAATCGCTCGTCGCGGAGGCCGTGTGGGAACGACTCGACCGACGCTCGACCCTGGAAGCCGTCGCCGCTCGGTACGACACGGGCGAGACGGCCCCCCTCGGGAGCGTGACGCTGGAGCCGGACGGCACCGTGGTACAGGCCGACCTCGACCGCCTCGCTGAGTCCGACGGTCGAGACGACACGGAAGGGTAACGGATCGAGTTCCCCACGAGTCACGTCAGTCGTCAGCGACGCGGGCCGCGAGCGCGGCGCCGACGGCCCAGGTCCGTTCGGGTCGGTAGGCGGTGAGATCGTATCGGGTCGGCCCCACGGTGTCGCCCCAGGTTTCGAGCGCGTCGAGCGCGACCAACCCCGACAGCGTCGCTCCCAGCGTTCGCGGCGTCGTCTCCGGGGCCGGCAGCACGGCGTGGACCTGCTTCGACTGCGGATAGTTGCGATCGCACGTCTCGATACCCCGTGTGGCCTCGGCCCAGTGGCGCCGAACGTACCCGAACGTCGTGGGATCGTCCCGATAGAGCCGCTCGACCGCCGCTACCGCGTCGTCGGCACCGACGACCGTGTCGACGCGGCCGCCGACGCGCGACAGCAACTCCGCGGACCCCTCGAAGGAGCATCCCATCGCGATCTGACCCGTTCGTCCCTCGAACCGGTCGAGCAGCCCGTCCGCGAACGCGGCCGCGGAATCGACACCACCTCGAGCGGCGACGGGCGTGAGGTCGTCGATCAGTACGTCGACCGTTCCCGGGGGAGCGCCCGCAAGATGGTCCGCAACGGCGTCGAGAACGCGCTCACCGTCAGCGGTACGGCCGAGCACCGTGTGCGCGAGTCCGCCGCTCGGCACCACCTGTGTCGACGCGACGGCCCCGCTCCGGGCGATGTCGCTCGCGTCCACCACCGCCTCACGATTCGGTGGCCCCGCCGGGGTTCGATCCCAGCCGCTTCGCCAGGCCTCGACGTCCGTTCCGAACAACACGGACACGACACGGTCCGAGGTAATCCCGTCGCGAACCGACGGGCGATCGCCGCAGAACAGGCGTGTCGCGGTGTTCATGCCGTTCGGTCCCTCCATGATACGTTAGCTTCACCGACAGAACTGATAAACTTACGGATGATTCTATCAGTACTGATATGACTTCCGACGAGGAGACGGCCGATCGGCCGTACGCGGTTCGGAGAACCGGTACTCGCCGCCGGGCGGGGTCGCCGCGGAACCGAACGGTCAAGCCGACTGACGGCGGCGCTCGTCGCGGCCCAGCAGACGGCGGTCGGGTGCGGTTGCTCTGTGTATGAAAATAGCCCACGGACGTGCGGTCCGTGGGCTCGGGTGGGAGATTGCTCCCGTATGAGTGGGCAGGCGGCGACTCGTGGTTCCCAGAGGATCGCTCACTCCAGTACTTCACGATACGCTGGTGGGCTTAACTTCCGTGTTCGGAATGGGTACGGGTGTTCCCCCACCGCTTTGGCCGCCTTTACGCCGACTCTCGGACTCGAACCGAAACCCTCTCTCGTCGCGCTCTCGAGCGAGGGACGCCTGTGTCGGTCTGGTTCGATACCAACCGTGTATATCGTGCGATCCAGATACCGCCTGAACTCATGCGAGTCGTGGCGCGTCAGCGCCAATGAATGTGGCTCGG